>JACCVY010000006.1 GCA_013697915.1 Blastocatellia bacterium
ACAAAGTCAGGCCAAAAAGCCGCCTGACTTTCCCACATTCCCACAGCTTCTACTGCTGGAGACGAAATGAACCGATCGGACACTTCACTTGCTAATAACACCGGACATTTTAATTTGCTAACAACACAGGTAGTTTAAAACCAATGAAAAAGCTCACAACCATTTGCCTGGCGCTCGCTTTCTCAAGTTGTAGCTACCACGCAACAACGAATCAGCAGACTGCGCCCCAGGAACTGGTGGTTGCGGCGGCGGCCAATCTAACCGACGCTTTCGGCGAAATCGGTCCTCGCTTTACCAGCAAAACCGGTATTCGTGTTGTGTTTAGTTTTGGCGCGACTGCTGAGTTGGCAAAGCAGATTGAGAATGGCGCGCCGTTCGATGTTTTTGCAGCCGCTGACACGGAACACGTTGACTCGCTTGATCGCGCTGGGTTACTTACGCCGGGGACGCGGGCTCTTTATGCTCGTGGGCGTTTGGTGTTGTGGCTGCCAGCCGGATCGACTTTAAAAATTGACCGAATTGAAGACTTAACCGCAAAACAGTTTGACCGCATCGCGATAGCCAAGCCCGACGTCGCGCCTTACGGGCAGGCTGCCGTTGAAAGCCTGAAACAACTTGGCATTTGGACTCAGATCGAGCCAAGGGTCATTTACGCACAGAACGTTTCGCAGGCAAGGCAATATGCCGCAACCGGCAATGCGGAAGTCGCCTTCATTCCGTTAGCTCTGGTTAAATCGGGCGATGGTACGTTCATTGAACTCAAAGAAAGTCTCCATCGTCCGATCAATCAGGCTCTCGCCGTGATACAGTCTTCGGCGCACCAGGATGCGGCACGACAATTTGTCAGTTTTGTACTAAGTCCTGAAGGGCAGCAACTGCTCATAACAAAGGGGTATTCTAAGCCGGGCTCTTGACGGTCTGGCCGCTCTGTACGAGAACGTACACAACTGGTATGCTGCTCCTCGAAATTTGGCTAGGATTGTGACATTTTTCCTTTCCCGCTATTTTAGTTTCAAGCGATATCACGCAAGCTGAGTTCACTTGATCGTAGGGAGACCACAGGAACGACTTTATGAAGATATTGCTTTACAACCCGGACAACGGCGTGACTCGTAACTTTATGCCACACCTCTGGATGTTTCTGCTACAGGCGATTACACCTCCGGGACATGAAGTCATTTTGGTTGACGGCAATGCGCGTCCCATGGACGAAGCGGAGTTGGTGAACTATGCGCGCGAGCAGGGTGTGGGGCTCGTCGGCATTGGCGCGATGACCAGAATGGCTGCGCGCGCGTATCGCATGGCTGACGCTGTTCGCGCCGCCGGTATTCCGGTTGTTATGGGTGGCCCACACGTGACCGAAGTGCCTGACGAAGCATTAGGAAAAGACGGTGGTCCACGGCACGCGGATGCGATTGCTTTGGGAGAAGCGGACGAGACCTGGCCACAGATTGTTGAAGACGCGGCTAACGGACGCTTGAAAGACATTTATGCGCCGGTGGACGAAAATGGTAAGGAACACAAACCAAGCTTGCAGCCATATCCTGCGATACCCTGGGACCAAATGGACCTCGATCAGTTTGACATGGTGCCAAAGTTTGCGCGGCCTCTCCTGAAGCGTTATGGCTCCGGCTGGCAAGCGGTGCATGTCATTCCCATGGAGTCAGGCCGGGGCTGTCCTTACGGTTGTGAGTTCTGCACTGTAACCGGGTTCTTCGGAGATTCAATTAGGTTTCGCAGCAACGAAAGCGTCGTTCAGGAATTGCTGGCCCTTAAAAACCACGCTCGCAAAAATCGAAGCCAGGTCATTGTCTTTTTCATCGACGACAATTTCGCTATCAATATCAAACGGACTAAATCGCTTTTACGCGACATCATCGCTGCCGACGCTCAAGTGCCTTGGATGGCGCAGATTAGTGCAAACCTGCTGCGCGACGAGGAGTTGGTGGATTTGATTGCTGCATCCGATGGTAAGTGGGTTTTCATTGGCATGGAATCAATTGACACCGCAAACCTCAAAGACATGAACAAGAGCTTCAACAAGCCGGCAGAATACGCAACCGTGCTCAACCGTCTGGCCGCGCGAAATATTTATGCGGTGACTTCCTTTATCTTCGGCATGGACAACGACACGGCTGGCGTTGCCGATCGCACACTCGAACAAATCGAAAGCTGGCCTCCGGGTTTGCCGGTGTTTGGCCAATTAACACCGTTCCCGGCAACGCCGCTTTACGATCGTTTGGTAGCTGCGAACCGTTTGACGCGCCCGAAACACTGGATGGAATTCGCGCCGTATCAAATGGCCCACGAACCGTTGAAGATGTCGATTCCGCAGACGCAAGCGGAACTGAATGAGGCATGGAGCAGATCCTATAGCCCTGAGCGCAATCTTCAAGCGCTGGATGCTCTCAAAGACCAACACATCAAATTTCGTGTTATTCATCTGATCATGCGCTTGTTCTTCCGCGGCATCTATTTTCCGCAAATGAACAAACGCGCCTGGCTCAAAGTGATCGCGCAAAATCGCCGCGCCATTCTTGGCCTTTCCAAAGAGGCAGTTGGGAAGTGGCGAGCTGGGCGAAAGAACAACCACCAACTACCGCAATCGTCATTACCAGCAATAAGCGAAAAACGAGCAGCTTGATTCCTCACCTATTCTTACCCGCTCCTGAAGGCCGAATTGTAGTACTATGGCCGCGCGGTATGAGCCCCCAAGACTAAACCGCCAAGGTTTGTTCAGTGCGCATTTTTCTCGCGCCGTTCCTGAGCGCCATTCTCCTGGCACAACTGGTATGTGCATCTTCTGTTTTCGCTCAGGGAGACGTCCGCCCGCGCCGATCACAAACAACTGAACCTTCTCAACCCTCGCCTCCAACAAACAACGGCCAGTGGCAAACGCCTCCCCCTTCGCCAGTAACTTCTTTCGATAAACTCAGTGCGGCGGATTCTAAAAACGAACCAACCATCCGTGTTGCCCTCGCAACCGACGCGCGTTCAGCATCAATCTCCACCACAGGCCACTTGATGAATGCGACTGATGTCGCCAACACGATGGTGGCGTTGGATGTCGCCAGAGTTCGCGTTGAGGCGCGGCTGCTCTCGCCGCTTCCGCCGACAAGAGAAGAATCTTTTCGCCTAAGCCTCGCCGCATTGTCTTCGCGAGTTGAGGCCGAACAGAAAGCCCGCGAGATCAAAGAAGCTACTAACGAAGACTCGCAAGTCACTCTCGACAATGTAACGAAAACCTGGGGACTGTTGATTGGTGACCGCTATTCGCAACCGGAAGCAGAAGAATTGCGAGCACGATTGCTGGATGCTGCGATCGACACAACTGTGGTGCCTCTGTCGCCGGCCGGATCAACGGTCGCAAAGAATGACATTGCCGCGACGCCTGCAAGCAGTCGCTCGAATGTTCGTTTAGCGTCGGCGCGGCCAAGCGGGCCATCGCGTGAAGTGGTTGCCTTTGCTGCCGGCTCAAGCCGCCTTTTCAGTTCCAGTGCGCCGGTCATGTTTGGTTCCGACGATGAAAAGGCGCCGGTGCGTTTTAATGACAAGCCTTATCGCGGACGCCTCGAAGTTTTTGCAAACACTCGAGGGGCGCTGACTGTCGTTAATGTTCTTGGCCTTGAAGACTACGTCAAGGGCGTTGTGCCAAATGAGTTATCGGCGGGTGGCTATCCACTTATTGAGGCACACAAAGCGCAGGCAATTGCCGCGCGCACTTATGCGTTGAGAAACCGCGGGCAATTTATGTCGCAGGGCTATGATCTGCTGCCCACGACGCGCTCGCAGGTTTATCGTGGACTGACCTCCGAAAATGCGCTGTCGTCACGCGCCGTGGACGAAACTCGCGGGATGATAGCGACCTACAATGGCGAACCCATCAACGCGTTGTACACGTCGACCTGCGGCGGGCGTACCGAAGATGCGGCAAATATTTTCAACGATGCAGTTCCCTATTTGAAGGCACGCGAGTGTGCCGCGGAAGGTCGCGCAGCGCTCGCGCCTTTTATCGTTAAGACTTCGCGCGAACCAGCCGAACTCAAGACTCAACAGAATGTTGCGTTGGCCCGAGATGTTGCGTTGCTTGCCATTCAAAGCTTCACTTCGCTGCGGACGCGTGTTTCCGATTCGTGGCTTGATGCAGAGGCGCCGGTCTCGGATGTTCGCAGTTGGCTGGCGTCAGTTGCGCGGTTGGCCCATCAGACAGCGCCGACAGTTACCGAAGCGGTTAATCGTCCGGGCGCGTTTGCCACGGCGTTGAGCACGGCAGTTTATGGCGAAAGCCGGGCTGACACACTGCTCAACAATGCTGACGTTGAGTACTTCCTCGCCGTGCGCGATGCCACCGAGATTCCGCAAGCTAATCGTGCCGACGTTGCGCAACTGCTTCGCGATGGTTATCTGTCGGTTTTTCCGGACGCCACGGTTCGTCCGCGCGAGCCGCTTTCGCGGGGGCGCGCGCTGCATTCGATCGCCCGAATTCTGGAGGCGCGCAGTCTGTTGCAACTACAGAAAGGAATCTCGCGACCGACTGCCGGCGATTCCCTTGTCCTGCGAAGCACGAAAGGAAAAGATCTGCCTGTCAAAGTTAGCGCTGACGCGTTTCTCTTTCGGCAGATAGGGGAAAGCCTTTATCCGGTTTCTACCATCGCCTTGGTTGGCGGCGAGCCGGTAGCATTTCATGTGAACAGCGCGGGCGAAGTCGATTATCTTGAGGTGCGGCCCGCCGCCAGCGGTGCCGCTGCCGATCGCTTCTCGCCATTTTCTAATTGGACTACTGATTTATCTCCGGGCCAGGCGCAGGCGCGTCTGGGACGTTATGCTTCGGGTATCGGATCGCTGGTTGATTTGCGCGTCATTGCCCGCGGCAATTCCCGCCGAGCGACCGATCTCGAAGTAGTTGGTACTGCCGGCACGGCACATGTTCGCGGCGGGCGTATTCGTTCAGCGCTGGGATTGCGCGAACAACTGTTTGTCATTGAGCATCGCTATGACGACGAAGGCCGGGTTATCGGATTCACTTTTCTCGGGCGCGGCTGGGGCCATGGCGTGGGCATGTGCCAGGTCGGCGCTTACGGCCTCGCACGTCAGGGGTTTACTTACGAACAAATCCTCAAGGCTTATTACACGGGTATTGAACTGACGCGAATGTACTAATGCAAAAGTATTGATGCAAAAACCTTTGCATGTTCTCCCACCCCACGCGGGCTGCCCGCGCGGGGACCCCGGTTGAACTTGACCTCTTCCCTCCGCTGCGTGTTAATTGCCTCAGACACGTGCTAGTTTGAATCTTCGCCCGGGCTAGATTGACCAAGGACACGTTATGGCTTCAAGAATCGAACCTCTGCTGACAGTCGCGGACCTCGACGCCTGCCCGAACGACAACAATCGATACGAGTTGATTGGAGGAGAACTATTCGTGTCTCGTGCTCCTGGTATTTCTCACCAACGCGTCCTTCTAAATCTTCAGATTGCATTGAGCGAGTATCTTAGAACTCACCCCATCGGAATTCTCGTTCCAGGACCCGGAATGATTCTTAGCGACTACGACGCGGTGATTCCGGATATTTGCTTTGTTCGCAATGAACGCTGGGATGAAGTTGTCACCGGTGAAAAGTTTACGCGTGCCGTCGACCTGGTCATCGAAATCATCTCTCCGGGCAAAGAGAATCGCGAACGCGATCTGAAGTTCAAGCGCCAGCTATATGCGAAGTTCGGCGTTGAAGAATATTGGATTATTGACAGTGAAAATCAGTGCGTTCTGATTTATCGCCTTCGGGGGAGCATCCTTGAAGAGATTGCTAAGCTCAGCCTTGAAGATGAAATCACCACGCCTCTTCTGCCTCAGTTTCAACTAAAAGTACCTTCAATTTTCAATTATTAGCTTCGCTCAATTTCAGTGACACAAGCAGACCAGACAACGGTGAACCTCTATGTCGTTCCTGATTGTCCGTTGTGCGGTCGGGCACGCAATTGGCTAAACGGGCATGGCATTCCCTACGTCGAACGCGATGTCGCCAATAACTTCGGTGCGCTGCGTCGGATGTACGAATTAACGCGGCAACGGTTAGTGCCCGTCTTCGAAGTTGAGGGCCGGGCGCTGGTACGACCCGGTGATGAAGCGTTAACTGACTTTCTTCTCTAATCGCACGATGCGTTTCTCACGCAACCAAATTATTGGCGCGCTGATCCTCATCACACTGCTTGGGGCCGTAATTCTTTATCGCATGGTATTCTCTCGCGCGTGAGCGCGAACCATTTAGACAAACACAGAACCGCGAGCGGTAGCGACCGGGTCTTAACACCTCAACATTGTGTTTGATATCAGGTAAAGGCAGGTTGAGTGTGGGACCCTGTCGCTACGGCTCCCGGTTCTGTAATTGTCGTCCCACTAGCATGAATGATTCTCCGATCGCAATCGTTGGCCCAACCGCTTCCGGCAAAAGCACGCTTGGAATAGAAATCGCACTGCGTCTTGGCGGCGAGATTATCAATTGCGATTCGGTACAGGTTTACCAGGGCATTCAGATAGCCACAGCGAAAGTTCCTTACGAAGAACGCCGCGGGGTTCCGCATCACCTGATTGATTTTGTTTCGCCGGAAATCAATTACACGGCCGGAGACTGGGGACGCGAAGCGGCTAGACAAATTGAAGAGATTGAACAGCGGGGCCGGGTGCCAATATTGGTTGGCGGCACCGGCTTCTACTTGCGCGCGCTGCGCAATCCGTTTTTTCCCAGCCCGGAAACGGACGAAATGCTAAGAACCCGGCTCAACGCGATTCGCGACAACAAAGGCGTCGAGCATCTGCACCGGTTGCTGCGCCGGCTCGATCCGGAGAGCGCAGCGCATTTGTTTCCGCGCGATTGGCCTCGAATTCAACGTGCAATCGAAGTGCGCTTGCAAACTGGAAATCGCATGTCCCAGCAAAAAAACCTAAGGCCGCCAGCGCCGGAGATTGCCGGACGCCTGCGTCTAATTGTGCTGAATCCGCCCCGCGCGGAACTCTACCAACGCATTAATGAACGCACGGAAAAACACTTTGCTGCCGGACTCGTCCAGGAAGTTGAATCGTTGTTAAAGCAGGGTGTGCCGGCGAACTCGAATGCCCTCGGCGCGCATGGCTACCGCCGGGTAGTCGAATTTCTTCAGGGGAAACGCGACCTGCCCAGCGCTATCGAGCAAACAAAGCTTGATGTCAGGCATTACGCAAAGCGGCAGTTGACCTGGTTCCGTCGCGAGCCCGGTGCGGAATGGTTTGACGGTTTCGGAGAAGACAACCTTACCGCGTCGGCAGTTCTAAAAGCGCTGCAAACCGGCCCAGGCAAAAGTTAAAGTCCTTCACAATCCGGATATTCCTTGTCAGGAGCAAACGGCTGCGGTAGTCTGACTACTCCCCCATGTCACAGACCGACCCGACAGGTGTTGCCATGTTAGATGGAAAGCCTGCGCCGCAAAATATTCAGGACGCATTTCTAAATACTGTCCGGCGCGAAAAAACCACCGTCATTATCTTCCTGCTGAATGGTGCGAAGTTGACTGGCCGCATTCGTAGTTTTGATAAGTTTTCGGTTTTGCTTGAATCCGGAGCCCATGAACAATTGATCTTCAAACACGCCATCTCAACCATCTCACAGACGCGACGCAACAGCGGCGACCTGCGCTCACAAGCTCACTCTGAAACGGCATTCGAGCCGGCCGGCAATCCCAACTCGCCTGAATCGTGACATTCCTTTAAACTCTTGCGAGATTATCCAATTGGCAAGAGGAATCAGGTGTCCGGCACTTTTATTACCTTCGAAGGAATTGATGGTAGCGGCAAGTCTACGCAACTGCGCCTGCTTGCAAACTACTTGAAAGAGGCTGGCGGTGAAGTTGTGCTGACCCGTGAACCAGGCGGCACGCCGGTTGGCGTCCGTCTGCGCGGCGCTTTGCTCGATGCACATGAAGAAGTAGATCCGCTGACGGAGCTGTTGGTTTTTGCCGCCGATCGCGCTCAGCATGTGCGGCGCGTTTTGCGGCCTGCGATCGAAGCCGGGCAAGTTATTATTTCGGATCGTTATGCCGATGCGACTGTGGCTTATCAGGGTGCGGGTCGTGGGTTTTCGCCGGAGCTGATTGCCGAGATTGTACAGCTTGCGACTGAAGGCCTGAAGCCTGATTTGACAGTGCTATTCGATCTTTCCGTTGAAGAGTCAACCGCGCGCACCAGCCGCCGCTCAGACGGCAAACACAAAGGTGATCGCCTCGACGCCGAGGCTTCCGATTTTCACGTGCGCGTGCGTGACGCCTATCTGGAGCTGGCACGTGCCGAGCCCGAACGAGTGAAGGTTGTAGAGACAAATCGACCGGTGGAAGAAACTCATAAGCGCGTCAAAGAGATAATCGTGCCGTTCCTGAAGAGCCGGGGTCACCTGGTCGAAGTCGAGGTCAAACACGCGTAGCGCCAAACTCCCGAATGCGTTCAGAGTGAACAACTGATGTTTGATGAACTAATTGGAAACGACCGTGTCAAGGAACTGCTGCGACGCATGCTCCAGTCCTCGCGTATGCCTGGCGCTATGCTCTTCAGCGGCGAGGACGGCGTCGGCAAGAAAATGTTTGGGCTGGAAATCGCCAGGGCGCTCAATTGCCGCGCGCCGCAAGGCGTAGAAGCATGCGGCAGTTGCCCTGCCTGTAAGCGAACTTTGAAAATCAACTATCCGGCTGGTGATGAGGCGGACGATTTTAAAGGAATAATCTGGACGGGCCATCCCGACGTGGGCCTCGTGGTTGCTCCCAAGCGCGTCCTACTGGTCCATCAAATGCGCGCGATTGAGAGCGCGGCAAACTATCGTCCCTTTGAAGGCAAGGCGCGCGTCTTTATTGTCGAGGACGCTGATAAACTAAACGAGAGTTCGGCGAACGCATTGCTGAAGATACTGGAAGAGCCGCCGCCCACGTCGCACATTATTTTACTGACTTCCCGCCCGGCGTGGTTGTTACCAACCATTCGCTCGCGCTGCCAGGTTATACGGTTCTCACCGCTCGCAGCCGCTGAGATCGAAAATTATTTGACGCATAACAAGGTCGCGCGCGCCGCCGAAGCGCGCGTGCGGGCGCGCGTGGCGCGCGGCAGTTTGCGCCGGGCACTGGCCGCGGACCTGGATGACTTTATTGAACAGCGAAAGGCAATGCTCGAGGTGCTTGAGGCATTAGCTCGAAGTGATGACCGGCTACAGTTGCTGCGATCCGCTGAACAACTTAATGAAGCGCAATACAAGGACGAATACGAAGCGCGTTTGGATGTGCTGGAAACATTGATTCGCGACGCCTGGCTGCTTTCGCTTGGCGCCGACACTGAGACGATTGTCAACGACGACGTGCTGCCTGAACTTAGTCGTATGGCAAAAGGGTTGGATAGTAAGCGGCCGGCAATTTGGATCGGGCAGATTGAAGAGATGCGCGAACAACTGGTTGTGAACATCAATCGCAAGCCGGCCACCGATGCTCTGTTTCTCACCATGGCTGCGGCGTCCGCCACTGAACTACCACCCAAGAGACGTTACATTATCAAGTAGATATTGTTCCTGCCCTATGAAGCTCGTCGTTTGTGGCAGGGCTTTGCACAAAAAGTCCCCCCATGAGTAACGCGGCTAGTACCGTTCACAGCATTCGCGTAATACTCATCACGCGAAGCGTTCTCATTAACACCGTGGCTTCAGCCCGGCGAAAGCTGGGTTCCACTTTCCTTAACCGTTCATGATCGCCACGTGGTCACCGGGCTGAAGCCACGGTGCTAATGAGAAACGCTCCGCGTCGACCCGATCGGACTTTTTGCGCACAGCTTTGTCGCAAACGAAAAGGGCTGCACCTGCAGCCCTTCACAACATTGACATTCGAATTCGCTATTTGACCGTTACCAGTTCGCGTGTTTCTGCGTTCGCCTCGTCCTGCTTTTTAGAAGCTATCTCTGCCAGAAGCTTTTCCGTTTCCATCACAAACGCATCGACGATGTTTTCGCCGGCGACTTTGCGCATCGGCACGCCGTCTTTGAAGATCATGCCCACGCCACGCCCAAAGGTTACGCCAAGTTGAGAGTCATGCGCCTCGCCTGGTCCATTTACCGCGCAACCCATAATTGAAAGATGCAACGGCTCTTCAACGTGGGCCAGCCGCCTCTCAATCTCAGTAACAATCTCGACGAAGTTATCGACATCCAGGCGGCCGCAGGTGGGACAAGCCACGACGGTGACGCCGCGCGTGCGCAGCCCGAGCGATTTCACAATCTCCCAGGCAACGCGCACCTCTTCCTGCGGTTCAGCCGCCAGCGAAACACGAATAGTGTCGCCAATGCCTTCGTGCAACAGAATACCCAGTCCGATTGACGATTTTATTGTGCCGCCAAATGCCGTCCCGGCTTCAGTCACGCCGAGATGAAATGGATAGTCAACTTTTTCGCCCAGTAAGCGATACGCAGCGACAGTGCGCTGCACGTCCGAAGCCTTCAGTGAAATGATCGTGTCGGTGAATCCCAGGTCCTCGAGTATTTGAATATGGCGCAGTGCGGATTCAACCATGGCTTCCGGAGTCGCGGTGCCGTATTTCGCCAGCAGATCTTTTTCGAGCGAGCCGCCGTTGACGCCAATGCGAATCGGCACTTTCTGAGCCTGTGCCGCACGCACTACCTCGACGATGCGTTCGTGCTTGCCGATGTTTCCCGGGTTCAATCGCAGCTTGTCGATGCCGGCTTCCAGCGCCAACAGCGCCAGCTTGTAGTGGAAGTGAATATCGGCGACCAGTGGCACGTCAGGCACGCGCTTGCGAATTTCCTTCAGCGCTATCGCGGCATCGTTGTCAGGAACCGCTAGCCGCACAATCTCGCAGCCGGCGCTAACCATCTCTTCAATTTGCGCGACGGTTTCGCCGACGTTAGCCGTGTCAGTCTTCGTCATAGACTGAATGACTACCGGCGCGCCGCCGCCAATTTGCAGATGCTTAACCTGAACTGCTTTCGACTTTCGCATAATCAACCATGAGCCAAGTTCAAGTAGTTCAGAGTACAACCTTCAGGTTGCCGATTCCGGAACAGAGCAAGCTGAAGCTTGGACTCTGAACTACTTGAACGCATAAACGTTGAAACTTTTACTTCCCTGGCGTGGTTGCCGCGGGCTGATTGCCCGTGCCGCGCCAGATCGATGCCTGCTTCAAAAGGTCGTTAGTAATAACAAAGACCATCAACAAAATGACGAACACAAATCCGACTTGCTGTATACGTTCGCGTAGACGCATAGATAGGGTCAGTCCAACCATCGCCAAAACAGCTTCAATCAACAGCAGAAAAATCGCGCCGCCATCCAGCACCGGTATCGGCAATAAATTGAAAACACCGAGGTTCAAACTCAGGAAAGCGAGCGTTGTGAAAAGTCCGCCCCAGCCAAATCTTTCGACCGACGTTGAGGCTACTTTGTAAATTCCCACCGGCCCCGAGAGCGTATTGCGCGCCGAACGTTGGCCCGTAAAGAATTGGCCCAGCGCTTTGCCGGTCAAGCGCATTATTTCCAGATTGCTGGCAACGGCATAAATACCGGCGGCCGCCACCCCGGCTTTGTGCAGCGGAATTTCCTCGTCAGGCTTGAACCCCAGGCGCTCGCGACCGTCGGAAAGTCTTCGCGCTGTAGCCGTAATGTTTACCTGACGACCGTCGCGATTGACAGTTAGCGTGATGGGCTCGCCTTTATGATCGCGTATGAACTGCGTGACCTGTTCCGCGCTATGAACCGGCTGACCCGATACTGCCAACACGCGATCGCCCGCTTGCAAGCCTGCTTCTGCTGCTGGTGTGTTCGGCTCAACTTCGCGGACCACCACCGGCAGGTCGCCGTAGTCAGGGATAAAGTCGAGGAACCCCGCAGTCTCGCCGTCTTCGACGTGTGCCGTCGGGGTGACGGTTAGTTGTTGGCGTTGCCCATTGCGTTCCACAACCACCGGCAGCGGCTGCCCGGGCGACAAAAGCGCATCGCCCCGAATAGTGTCCCACTTCGGATTGTCAATTCCGTTGAATGTGACGATGCGATCGCCGCGCTGCAATCCGGCCACCTCGGCTGCGCCGCCGCTCGCAATGCTACTGACCACCGGCGCCGGTGTCGCCGGAATGCCGTAAATCAATGCGCCTGCAAAAGGAATTGCCAGTGCCGTAAGAACGTTCATCACTGGTCCGGCAATAGCAACCAGGATTCGTTGCCAGCGCGGACGGAGATCGAACCTTTCGTTGTCTGGTATATCCGAAGCGCCTTCTCCCTCAATCGGCGCGTTCGACTCGTCGCCGCCAAGTTTTACATAACCACCCAGCGGTATGGCCGAGATGCGGTAATCCGTGTGTCCCCACTTTATTCCGAACAGTCGCGGCCCAAAACCTGCAGAAAAAGTCTCAACCCGAATCTTGAAAAGCTTGGCGACGATGAAGTGTCCAAACTCGTGCAGCACGACGGCCGCGCCAAGAATGAAGATAAAAGCAAGAATTCCAATAACTACCGTCATCGATAATCTCTCTTCCGTAAAACTAAAAACGCAGTTTCTTTAAGTAATGAACCCTAAACAGCTTGCCACAATTCGAGTGTACGCGGCGAGCTTAGAACGCGTCAAACGGTCTTTCCCGGGAATACAGGCCGGTAGTTCAGAGTACAACCTTTAGGTTGCTGCTGGGAAAGCGGCAAGCGAAAGCTTGTACTCTAAACTTCCATTATTTTTCGGCGAGTAACGGTGCAGTCTTCGTGAGTTTTTGTATTTCATTGGCGGCGGAGAGTCGCGCTGTTCGGTCCGCATCCAGAATAGTAGCGAGCTCGGTTGCCGGCTGGTTGTTATGACCGTTCATCACCGCTTCAATGACGATGGGTATATCGGTTAAGGAAATCTGTTCCTCGATAAACGCGCGCACCGCTTCCTCATTCGCCGCATTCATCGCCGCAGGCAAGGTGCCTCCTTCGCGCAGGGCTCGATAAGCGAGCCCGATACATGGGAAACGATCCACGTCGGGAGGTTCGAAATGAAGGGCAGAAAGCGAGGTCAAGTCCAGTGGCGGCAGTTCACAGGAATGACGGTCGGGATACGTCAACGCGTATTGAATGGCGTGGCGCATGTCGGTAATACCCATCTGTGCGATCACTGAACCGTCAACCAGTTCAATCATCGAATGGACTACGGATTCCGGGTGAACGACGATCGCAATCTCATCCCAGGCAAAGCCAAACAGCCAATGTGCCTCGATCACTTCCAGACCCTTGTTCATTAGTGTCGCAGAGTCGATTGTAATTTTCGCACCCATGTTCCAGGTGGGATGTTGCAATGCTGCGGAAACTGTCGACGACTCCATCTCACGTTTTGTGCTGGTGCGAAATGGTCCACCCGAGGCCGTCAGTATTATTCGTCGCACTTCCGATCGCTTCTCACCACGCAGGCATTGATGCAACGCGTTATGTTCAGAATCAACCGGCAGCAGTTCAGCGCCCGAGGCTCGTGCCGCGCGCGTCATGAGTTCGCCCGCCATCACCAGCGTCTCTTTATTGGCCAACGCCACACGTTTGCCGGCTTCCAGCGCACGCAATGTTGGGACAAAGCCAACCGCGCCGACGGTCGCGGACACCACGCAATCGGCTTGCGCGTGCGTAGCGACTTCGATCAGCCCGGCTTCACCAACAATGATGCGCGGCACATCGATGTCCCGTTCAAATAACCGCGCGCGGAGATCGTGCGCCGCCTCTTCGCTGTCAACGGAAACCAGCTCCGGCAAGTGGGCGGCAATCTGATCGGCAAGCGTTTCAACGTTATGGCCGGCGCCAAGCGCCACTACGCGAAACTGTGCGCTACCCAGCGACTCAACCACGCGCAGAGTATTGCGACCGATCGAGCCGGTAGAACCGAGTAGCGCGACTCCTCTTGCTGCCATTTGTTATGCCGCCATCCGGGGGACGAGTTTTCGGGATTCGTAGGGGTTAAGAAGGTCGACGGTTTGACCTGCTTCGTTTTGGTAAGAAGCTGCAGTGACGCGCCACTGATGCCCGCTGCGGTACATCAATTCGACGGAAGCGTCCACCGATTTTCGTTCGCCGTTCACTTTAATGCTTAACTCCGCAGTGCCGTCGCCATTCCTGACGTTGATGTTGCCGGTTACAAACTTGCCAAAGCTCTTGACTTCTCCAATGTCCTGCTTCAGTCGTTCATTACTCTTCAGAAAATCCTTGGACACAGTTGCAGCTTCGCTGTTCCCAATTCCATAAAACACGGCGCCTATAATGCCACCGACAAAAAGAAGCACTATCAAACCCAGCACCATCACAATCGAGGCGACTATGATGATAATCTTTTTCGTCGTCATTGGTTTGTGCAAACTGTTAGTTTGCGGTCGTTACAAGTAGCTCAGACTTCAGTCTGTGGGTGCGTAAAGAGCACAGACTAAAGTATCTGCCGCTAACAACTAAAAACGATTGCTACCAAAATAGAGGCGGGCAAAATAGTAGATTAGCGGCGCGTTAAAGAGCAAGCTATCCAACCGATCGAGCACGCCGCCGTGACCGGGTAATAAGTTTGCGGCATCTTTCGCGCCGGCGCTGCGTTTAAGCGCGCTTTCCGACAAATCGCCCAGAACACCAAGTACCATCATCACCCCGGCGAGCGGCAACGCCCATTTCAAAGGCAGCTCACGAAAGAACCAAAAATGCGCCACGGTGGCGAGGGCCAATGCCGCCAACATTCCGCCGGCGACGCCTTCCCAGGTTTTTCCCGGACTGATTTTCGGGGCCAGTTTGTGCTTCCCGATTGCACGTCCGGTATAATAGGCGCCTGTGTCTGCGCCCATCAGCACCAGAAAAAAGAAGGATAAAAGGTGGGCCGACAGCTTTTGTTCAAAGCCCATGCGCACCGCCACCAGATGGCCGCCAAGCAGAACGATGTACAGCACACCGAGGATGGTAGCTCCTGACGAGGCGATTATTCTGTCAAAAGGAGCGCCGCGAAGTGTTGCCGCAATCAAGACTCCAGCGGTAAGCGCCAGCACCGTCAATTGAATCATTGAAAAATCAAAGTCGCGCCCGGGCTCGGCAAAATAAAAAATCGTGAAGAGTGCCGCAGAACCCAGGAAGCCGGCGGCAATGTCAGGCTTCATGTCGCGCTTTCGCGCCAGCTTGTAAAACTCGTAAAGCGCTAACACCATCGCGGCGGCCGCCAGCGCAACGAAAAGAAGTTGCAGCCAGGGAACCAATATCGATGCAATCAGAAATGGAAGAAGAATGACTGCGGTTAAGATTCGTTGCATCTAGTCTCGGCAATCTCAGAAAGCAGATTTATCATTTTTCATTTTCCATTTCTCATTTTCAATTTTCAAGATTTGCGGGTTCCTAAATGGCGAATGAGAAATGAGAAATGGAAAACCTTAAAGTCCGGCGCCTGTCATCGGCGTTCACTTCGAGTTAGCAACAAGCTTCAATCCCCCAAACCGCCGATCGCGTCGCTGGTAATCAACTATCGCTTCCAGCAAATGCACGCGGCGGAAATCGGGCCAAAGCGTTTCGGTAACATAAATCTCGCTGTAGGCAGCCTGCCACAACAGAAAGTTCGAAATTCGCAGTTCCCCGCTGGTGCGAACAAGCAAATCCAAATCCGGCATCGTTCGAGTGTAAAGCTCGTTGGTGATGCGTTCTTCAGTTAACTCGTCGGGAGCATTTCCTTCATCCAACAACCGCCTAACGGCAGCGCGAGTGGCATCAACAATCTCAGCGCGGCTGCCATAGTTCAACGCCACCGCCAAAATCATTCCGGTATTTTTAGCCGTACGTTCCGTTGCCTTTTCAATCTCGCTGCGAACATTTTTCGCGAGGGCTCCAGTGCGGCCAATGGTTTGAAAGCGAATGTTTTGCTTGTCAATCTCATCCAGCTCGATACGCAGGTAACGACGCAACATGCGCATCAGTGCATCAATCTCGTAACGCGGGCGTTTCCAGTTTTCAGTTGAGAACGCATACAGCGTCAACGCGCCCAGACCCAAACGCGCGCCGGTGTCTACCGCCGCCCTCACTGCCTCGACGCCGGCACGGTGACCAGCGATGCGTGGTTGACTTCGTTGCGCGGCCCAGCGGCCGTTGCCATCCATGATGATCGCCACGTGGCGCGGCAGATGGTCCCAATTGATGGACGCCAATAACTGCGCTTCACTCGTGCCGACTTTAACGATTTCTGCGAAGTCAGAAAGCATGTCAACATTCTTGCCGCAAGCTAGGAGAGTGTCAATAAGGGTTTAATAGCGGCTTTGCCGCCGTCGGTGGGGAAAAGCTTGGCCTTTCCGTCCGGTGTATCCTTTTTCTTCGCCGAGCTGAGCCTCGGCGAAAAGAATTTGTGAGTTGCAACGGTAAGGCAAAGCCTTACCGCACGGAAGGCGGCAAAGCCGCACGCGTATTCAGTTGCTACTCATATCGCACCGACAGCAACGTCAGGCCGCAAGCAGGAGCAGTTGCGGCGACGAGTGCGCGGTCGCCGCCGTCTATTGCCTGGGCCACAAGCTCGTCATCCATCTCGCCGCGGCCCACGGCTAAGAGAGTTCCGGCAATCGATCGCACCATGTAACGAAGAAAACCCTCAGCGCTCACTTGGATCTCAATGAGCCGAGAGCGCGCGCGTTCGTCGCTGTGCTCAGAAACTGCGATGTTAGCGATTGTGCGGTGCTTCGTTTCAGAATCGGACTGAGCGGACGAGAAGGCGCACCAATCGTGCTCACCCAGAAACAACTCGGCGCTACTTTTCATTCGCTCAAGGTCCAACGCGCGCGCTTCATGATGAGCATAGCGCAGCCAAAAGGGTGAGATAACCGGTCCATTAATCACGCGGTAAACATAGGTCTTTTCGAGCGCGGAGTACCTCGCATGAAATTCGTCGTCAACCAACGCAGCCTCAATGACGCGCACGTCTTTTTCAGTGTTGCCATTGATCGCGGCGCGAAGTTTTTCAGGTGTTATTTGCTTTTCCAGATGAACGTGAGCGACTTGTCCTTCAGCATGCACACCGGCGTCGGTACGGCCCGAACCGTGCACCACCACATCGCGACTATCAATTCGCGACAACGCTCGCGTCAGCTCGCCCTGAACGGTCCGTAGCTCGCCCTGCATCTGCCAACCATGAAAGTCTGTGCCGTCGTATTGGATGGTTAGCTTAAAGTTCATTAGGTTGTCGAGTGAAGACGATGCGCGGAAGATTAAACCATTTACCATTTACGAATGACCAATGGAAAATGAAAAATGAGAAATGGAAAATCTGCTTTCTGCTCCTGCCTACGCCTGGTGCCTACTGTTTGCGACTCCCCGGCTTGATCGCCTGCTCGCCGCGCCGACAAGCTTCACAAACAGCCGGCTCAACCGCCGCCACATCGAGCGTTGCCAGTGCCATTCGCGGCACGCCAACATCCGCAGAACCGGACGACCGATCGATGATTGATGCAGCGCCGTGAACGTCTGCTCCCAAACTCTGCAACACCGCGATGGTTTCTCGCGTCGATCCGCCGGTCGTCACGACATCCTCGATAACCAAAATTTTCTCGCCCGGCGCAACTGAAAATCCGCGACGCAAGATCATCTTGCCGTTTTCGCGTTCAGTCCAAATGAAGCGGGCGCCGAGAGCGCGCGCCACTTCATGGCCAATGACAATGCCGCCGATCGCCGGTGACGCCACCGTTTGAATGCCTGCCGAGCGAAAATGAGTTGCTATCTCGCGGCCAAATTCTTCCGCCGTACGCGGATGCTGAAGCACGAGCGCGCATTGCAGATAGACAGCGCTGTGCAATCCACTGGTGAGCAGAAAGTGTCCTTCCAACAGCGCGCCAGTCTGCCGGAACCGCTCAATCACTTGTTCAGGTTGCAAACTCATCAGGCAAGTTCATCGGACTAATCAAAAGGCATGCTACAATCCGCGACCATGTCGTCCTATTCCAACCTCGTATCCGACTCGACTCTGCTTCAGGAAACAATCGAGCTGCTTCGCGATTGTGGCGGACGCGCGAACGCGTCGCAGATTGTCGATGTCGTATTCAAGGTATCGCATATTGACGACGAATTGGCTGGTTTGCTCGTCGGTGATCTGATCCGGGATGACCGACGCTTTAAACTCCTCGAAGGCAACACCGTCCAACTGGAGCTGAATGATTGCGAAACGCGACTGCTCGATGATTTGGATTTTGTCGTTGTCGATGTTGAAGCCACCGGCGCCAAGATGCCGCCTAATCGAATCATCGAACTCGGCGCCTATCGCATCCGCGGTAGACAAATAGTAGATAACTTTCTGACGCTGGTAAATCCGGAGATTCCAATTCCGCGGTTCGTTGCTTCGTTAACGGGAATCAATAACGATATGGTCAAGCAGGCGCCGCTCTTCGCTGAAGTCGTGCCACGCTGGCTCGAGTTCGTTGGCGATGCAGTGCTGATTGCTCACAACGCACCTTTTGACACCAACTTTATTAACCATGAAATCTCGCGCGTTTACCCGGGCCAACGGATGGTAAATCCTCATCTTTGCACCGTAACGCTTTCGCGACGAGCGATTCCCGGTTTGACTAACTATCGCCTGGACACAGTAGCGCAAAATTTCTCGATTCCCATTGCTGAGCGGCATCGCGCGGGCAGCGATGCTTTGGCCACCGCCGAGATTTTTCTGCATTTGCTCGATCGACTTGCTGCCAGCGGCATAAAAGATCTTGCCGCCGCTCACAAGTATGAATCAATGCCTCTGGAAAAAGCCGTGGAGGCCGGCGAAACGCAACAGCTGCCACTCTCGTCAAACTTCTAGACTCTCGACCACGGCCTCTTCCTTCTTCTTCAACCGATTTCGCGTGCTGTAAACGGCGATCAGCGCCAGCGCCACTACTAATCCAATCCAGGGATAGTATTGCGCCAGAATCTGTTTTGCTTGCGAGCCGTAACGAACGGCGAAGAATCCTTCAAGTATGAAGCGAAAAGCGCGACCGGCAACGATGGCCAGCGTAAAGCGAAGCACGCTAAAACGAAACACACCGGCAGTTATTACAAACAACTTAAAAGGAAATGGCGGCGGCAGCAGCGACGCGATCAGCACCGCCAACACGTCATAACGATCGATCAGTTCCTTTACTCTTTTTTGTTTCGCTTCAGAAAATTTCTTGAGCGCCCGCCCGCCCGCGCGGCGCGAGATGTAATAAAGAATGACGCAGCCGATCGCCGAACCGGCCGTGGCCAGAAAGGCGTAGAGCGGCATCAAGCGCGGATGCGCCGCCGAGAGCAACAGCATCAAGGCATCGGCACTGCTCGGCAGGGGAACGAATGCTGAATCGAGCAGCGCTACAGCAAACAGTCCGAATGGGCCAAGGGCAATAAAATAATCGGAAAGACGGACCAGCCCCTGGCTAATGTTGTGAATCAAATGTTTCAAATAATATGCCCTCTTCGCTTGTGACTTGTTCTACTCCGGCATTGCCTTGTCGGTAGGTCCGTCTGGCTGGACGTCTGCGGGTTGGGCGTCTGCCCGCTGCGGCTGGCGGCGGTTGACTAAAGCAAAAATTAAGACGAACACAATCGCGGCTGCTCCGCAAAGAGTGGCGATTACCAAACCGTTGTCTCTCATAAACCCCAGCACGCGGCGTCCGTAGAATACCGCCAGTATACCCTCGACGTAATACCGAAACGCGCGGGCCACCATCACCGTGACTAAAAACTTCCAACGCGGATACTCGAGCGTGCCGGCTGTAGCCACAAAAATCTTGAAAGGCATTGGTGGCGGCAGCAGGGCGGGGATTGCTATTGCCAGGAAGCCGTACCTGGCATAGGCGCGCTCAACCTTTTCGATGTTTTCACGTTTGAATCGGCGGCGCAGTAAAGCCTGACCGCCGCGCCGCATGATCGTGTAAAGCAACAGGCAGCCGAGAACGGAGCCAATTGCCGCAAACAGTGGGAAGTAGAAGACTGCGCTCGGTTGCTTGAAGCACCTCCCCACCACGAGATAATCATTGATTTCGGGAAGCGACAACAATGACGAGTCGAGCGCGCCAATCAAAATCATGGCCGGGGCCGCGTAATAAATCGGCAAGGCGATGACATAGCGCTCAAGCCAGCGCCCAATCGGTCTTAACCAATCAAACATAGTTAGAAAAAGTGATGAGTAATGAGTGATGAGTCATGATCATAACAAAGCGCTTACCCTCACCCGCATTCCTACGTCAACGCAGACTTCGAACAGGAAGTCATAATAACGAGCAAGCGGTTCCAAGTGTAAACAAAGAGCCGGGCCTTAACCCTTCGCTCATCACTCATCACTCATCACTCATCACTCATCAGTGATTTTTTATTTGGCTGGAGAAAAGATAGCCGGTGTGTCGTAAGTAACGCCGACGGTCACGCCGCTGTTGTGTGTGAGGCTGGTGAGTCCCTTTATGGCCGCGAAATCAAAGCGCAGGCCGGAGGCGTGCACCTGCATTCCCAGGCGGGCTTCCGATTGCGATTCCGTGCCCTTTGGTCCACCGCCGGGACGGGTGTTAGCCCGACCGTTAACCTCGCCCGCAATACTGAATTGTTTGTTCACGCGAAAGATTCCAGCGGCGCCGTAGGTCATCACATCGTTTTGAGAAAACAATTGGGTGGGCGCTGTCAGGATTGCAATTCCCAGGTTGCCGAAAGTATTCAGGCGGCCATGGCGGCCAAACTTTTTGCCTATCAGAACGGAACCGTAAGCGTTCGTCTGATTCAAGCCAATGCCGCGGCCTTGATTGGAATTGGGCAGTCCCACGCCAAAGCGGAAGCCCAGCGACGGTCCGGTTTTGGTTTCACTGCGCAGCTTGAACTTTGCCCAGAGAATGAAGTCGCCAGTATCGTTTGTCGAATTTGCCCCAGGCGCTAATGACAAGGGAATGGCGGAAACGCCTCGAGAATTGATGCTCAGAACATTTTGGGCCACGCCTTCAATTTGGAATTCAACATTGGGCGCCATCCCAATGTTGATACCGATAATACCCACGCGCGTCAGGTCGCCAGTCAATCCCGAAACTGGAAATTTTGCCCCCTGAAGAAAATCAATTCCTGCCTCGATGCGCATCGTGCCCGGCGGAATGATGTCAACGTCTTCAGTCAACAATGGGCGCTGTTGTGCGGATGCGGTTAATCCGCCGGCGAACAAAAAAACCATCGCCAACATGCCGGGCAAATATTTGTTAGTTGAAAGCATTACTTTCTTCAGATTGTTTCCTGGCGGCGATTGTAATGGCCGCTTCTGGTCGCGTCAATGTTCCTCCCCGTCATGGGTTCTTCAGAATCTGAAATGAGTCGAAATACTTTGCCGCATTCCTGGTCATGGCTTCGCCCTCGTTAGCTTTTGGGTAAACAACTTGCTGCACATACACTCGATTTTCGGTGTCGTAGACTTAACGAGAAAGATGTATTCAGTCTCACCAGACTTGGATCCAACCTTCATCTCGAGGCCGGGATTGCCGCTGAGACTTATGGTGCGCTGGCTAATCAGGTGCCTTTAACGGCGGTCACCATTCCGTCACGAGCACGATCGACGGAAAAAGTTGTTCCCGGCACGTGATCAAAATAGCCCACCAGGTAAATCGCGTTGGGTGCCTGAGCAGTCGCCATGTATTGAAGAAATTTTTGGCCGTCAGCGGTAGCAGCTTCCTGGGTACTCACCTTCGGTTGTGCCGGAAGTGAAACGGTGTAGCGGCCTTCAGCCGAATTATAGTCAACCCAGCCGGCGTCTTGAACAGCACGGGCCAGCGAGATGATGAACAACAAAAGCAGAACCGGGAGCGCGGCTTTTCTCATTAATGTTTTGCCTCGAGAAAGAGTTTTGATTTTAGTTGCCGGTACGTGCCCGGTCTTACACAAGCAGCAAACTCAATTCTAAGAGCCCTCACGAAAAAGCGTCAATCAATATTCGCTATGCTATATTCACGCCAATCTTTAGAGCGAGGTTCCCCCAACATGTCCTTCAGCATAACTGTTCGCGCAATTATCGGTTGTCTGTTCATTTCCCTGGCAGCGGGCGCGACGTTCACACTTGCAGAAAGAACCGCAACCGCCCAGACCGCGCCAACGCTCATTCCCGGTCTTATCGATCAGGTAATTATCCGGCGTGACGAGCGGGGCATTCCCTACATCCAGGCGAAAAACGATCACGACCTTTACCTGGCGCAGGGCTTTGTGACAGCGGGCGATCGTCTTTGGCAGATGGATTTGCTGCGTCGATCCGAGCGCGGAGAGTTGGCGGAAATTTTGAGTGCCGGACCCAACAACGTCGTTCTCGACCAGGACAAGCAACATCGAACGCTCGGGTTTACTCAAGTTGCTGAGGCCGAATTTGCGGAAGCATCGCCGCAATCACGCGCGCTGCTGCAAGCGTACGCGGACGGCGTTAACG
This sequence comes from Blastocatellia bacterium, assembly GCA_013697915.1. Taxonomy (GTDB): domain Bacteria; phylum Acidobacteriota; class Blastocatellia; order Pyrinomonadales; family Pyrinomonadaceae; genus PSRF01. The sequence continues at coordinate 22,402 of JACCVY010000006.1, forward strand.
CCTACATTGCGTCGCTGGATGCGCGAACGCTGCCGCCGGAATTCCAAATTCTGCAATATAAGCCGAGGACGTGGACGCCCGTTGACTCGCTGCTCGTCATCAAGATCTTTGCCGAAGCGCTGTCATCCACCTGGCGTCTTGACCTGATGCGTGAGGCATTGGCTTCCCTGACGGCAGAAAAACGCGCCATGCTGCTGCCTGAATTTTCGCCGCTGGATGTGCTGGTGGTTGGCAAGGACAGTCGCAAGGTTGCTACCTCGTCAGACTCTGCGACTCCAAAAAACTTTTCCACCACCCAAGCTGAACTGCTCGCACTCGCGAAGGATCAGGAGCTTGAATCTCAATCACTCGCGCGCGTTGGCGTTTATGCGGAAGGACTCGCCGCCAGCAACAATTGGGTCGTAAACGGCAAACACACCGTGACTGGGAAACCGCTGCTCGCAAACGATCCCCATCTGGCGCCGTCGGCGCCAGCGATCTGGTACATGGTCCATCTCAGCGCTCCCGGCGTGCGCGTCGCCGGTGTCACCACACCCGGACTCCCCGGAGTCATCATTGGCCACAACGATCAAATCGCCTGGGGTTTTACCAATGTCGGTCCGGATGTGCAGGATCTGTATAGCGAGCAATTCGATCCCGCAAACCCGCGACGCTACAAAACGCCATCGGGTTGGAGTGACGGGACAATCCGTCATGAAGAGATTAAGGTGCGCAAGGGGTTTACCGAATCGACTACCGACATCGTTCCGCTTGACGTGACCGTAACTCGACATGGGCCAGTCGTTTTCGAAAAAAACGGTAAGCGTTACGCATTGAAGTGGACTGCGCTTGATCCAAAACTGAACAACCCCGATTCGACTTATTCATTAAACCGCGCGCGCAATTGGAAAGAATTCAATGCGGCCCTGCGTTCATTCACCGCGCCGACGCAAAACATCGTGTATGCAGACGTCGCCGGACACATCGGCTATCACGCAGCGGGCGTTGTGCCTATCAGAAAGTCTGGCGATGGCAGTGTTCCTTATGACGGTTCTACCGACGAAGGCGAGTGGACCAGTTTCATTCCGAGCGACAAACTGCCAATGGTCTACGATCCGCCATCGGGCATTATCGTTACCGCGAACCAAAGAATCGTGGGCACGGATTACCCTTACTTCCTGACGCATTCGTGGGCTCAACCTTATCGCGCGCGCAGAATTTTCGACTTGTTGAGTCAAACGCCGAAGCTGACTGCCAATGATTTTCGGCGTATTCAGGGCGATATTTATTCAATCGGAAACGTCCTATTTGCTCAGCAAATCACGAAAATCATGAGCGGCCAGGTAAAACCTGAAGAACCGCGCCTTGCCGCAACGCTTGCTGCTTTTGAAAAGTGGGATGGGCGGATGGCGGCCGATTCACACCTGGCTCCCATCCTCGCTCAAATGCGAATTGCCTTTCGCTCAAGAGTGTTGAATGCAGCCCTCGGCGAAGACCTGTTTAAGATTTATGCCTGGTCCAATTTTGAAACCACCATCGATCGTCTAATAACGGAACAACCAAAAGAGTGGCTGCCAAAGGAATTCACAAGCTATGCCGATTTGTTGCGGGCTTGTTTTGAAGACGCGGTAAAAGCGCTAACCAAGAGTCTTGGCACAGACGAATCGAAGTGGACCTGGGGCGAGATGGCTAAAGTGCGCTTCTCGCATCCGCTGGCAAATGCTCCGTTGGTAGGTTTGCAATTTACGATTGCTTCTATTCCGCAAAACGGCGCCGGTGGTTTGGCGGCAACTCCCAATGTCGGTGCTGCCGTGTCAATGCGCTTGATTGCAGACCCCAGCGATTGGGACAAGACTCAGCACGGCATCACACTCGGCGAATCAGGACTGCCTGCGACCTCTCACTGGAGCGATCAACTTGCCGATTGGCGCGCAGTCACACCTCGCGAGTTCCCCTTCACCGAAGCAGCCATCGCGAAAGCAACTAAGGCGACGACGGTCCTGGAACCTAAAAAGTAAAAACGTGACGCAGACGAACAGCGAAACGTGGCGTGTTTTTTGTGCAATTGAACTGCCCTCACTGGTGCTTGAGAAAATCTCCGAACACATCAACCGCTTGCGCGAGGCAGCGCCTGACTCACCCGCAAGTTGGAGCCGTCCCGAGAATGTTCACCTCACGCTCAAATTCATTGGCGAGATCGCGCCGAACCGAGTAGGCGATCTGTCAGAAGCCGCAGCCGCTGCAGTCGCGGGTTTTTCGCCGTTTGAGATCCTGATTAAGGACACGGGATCGTTTCCCAAAAACGGCACGCCGCGAGTTTTTTGGATCGGCGTCGACGATTACTCAGGAAGGTTGAAGCAATTGCAAGGAAGACTTGAAGAGGAATGTCTGCAGCTTGGTTTTGCAAAAGAGGCGCGGGCTTTTAATCCGCACCTTACAATCGCACGCGGACGCAAACCACAGGGCGCACGCGCACTGGCGGCGGCTCACAAAGAAATGGGCTTTGCTTCGGCGGAGGTCAGCGTGAGGGAGTTGACGGTGATTCGCAGCGAGTTGAGCAGCGCGGGTTCAAACTATACCGTGATCTCGCGTCACGCGCTGGCTGATAACCACAGACCCACATAGAAAAACTAGGACAGGGAATCTCAGGGTTGGGAAGGGTGGTTTACCCCCGTTCGTTGAAATGCCGCTCAAGCAGAGCGGGGGCAAGCCGCCCTTCCCAACCCTGAGCCTTTCGTTCTTGAGCCATCCTCCGTTTCTCTGTGCCGTTTGAATGTCGAGAACACTTGATCTGAGTTTCCTTAGACAATTTATTGCAGCTCGCGGGGCCTTGGCGGGGGCTGAGGTGCGGGCGGATCCTCACCGCTTTTCGTGCCCATTTGCCCCAGCACTTCTTTTATCACCCCGACGCTCGAGAGCATCGCTGAAGTTTCCACCGGCATAAAGATCACTTTCGAATTGTTGGTGCGCGTCATATCGCGCAAACTTTCAATGTAGCGAGTGGTAATCAAATATTGCGCGGGATTGCCGTGTTCATGCATGGCCTCGGCGACGAGCGCGATTGCCTGTGCTTCACCCTGCGCGTTTCGCTGTCGCGCTTCGGCCGCGCCCTCGGCGGAGAGAATAGCCGATTGCTTTTCGCCTTCCGCGCGGGTGACCGCCGCTTGCTTCTCACCTTCGGCACGAGTGATCGCGGCCTGGCGATCGCCTTCTGCTTGCAGCACGAGCGCGCGCCGGTTGCGTTCCGCCGTCATCTGCTTTTCCATCGTGATGCGCACGTCTTCCGGAGGATTAATGTTCTTTACGTCAACGCGCGTTACTTTCACGCCCCACTTGTCCGTCGCTTCGTCGAGAATGATTCGCAGCTTCGCATTAATTTGATCGCGTTGCGACAAAGTGTGATCGAGGTCCATGTCGCCCATCACCGCGCGCATGCCGGTGATTGTTAACTGAACGATGCCGCCGACCAGGTCGTTCATCTCATAAACGGCTTTCACTGCATCGGTGATTTGCCAATACACAACCGAATCAACATGAATGGTTACGTTGTCGCGAGTGATAACCGGCTGCGGTGGCAGATCGATGTACTGTTCGCGCAGATCGATGGAAGTCATGCCCGGTCGCGAGTTGGTCCAATAGACTGCGCGGGGGCGGTCCATGAACGGTATCAAAATATTCAGACCGCTGCTGGCAACTTTATCAAAACGGCCGAGCCGCTCGACCAGCATGACGGTGGCCTGCGGCACGATGCGGATCGTCTTGATCGCGATCACCAGTAGTACGATGGCGATGAAACCAAAAAACAGGAAGGCGACGGCAGTGGAAAGGGGATCCATAAACAGAACTCCTGAATGAAAGGGTTAGTTCGGGTCAAACGAGCTGTGGTGAAACTATATCGGATCGGTTGCGTGTCCGACAAACTTCAGGACTTATGTCCGATAAACTTCAGTTTGTCAGGATTCCATACCCCAGACACCACTACAAACTCAGATCAAGCTGATCGGGCTCACCTTTCCAAAACCCGCGTAGCGGGCGAAAGCATAGAGCCTGGAGTGGAGCGAAGCGGAACCCCATGTTCCCGTCAGATAAGGAGACCGAGCGCGCGAAGCGTGCGATAGCGCAAAGGCGACAATTAATTCATGTGTCGCTGTCGCCCACTTCGCGGGCTCTTGCATCACATGTCAATGATCCTGGGGTTCCGCTTCGCTCCACCCCAGGCTTTATGCTGACGCCGCGCTTCGCGGGCTCAAGACAAACTGTTTATTGCCTTAATCAAGGTTTCCTAAAGTTTGTCGACAATGGCGGCTTCCAGCCGCCCAAGGCCTCTTCCACAATTGCCGCGGCGGCCAGCACAGTCTGCTCTGCAAGAGGCCGGCCCACGATCTGAACGCCAATTGGCAATCCTTTCACCGAACGACCAGCCGGAATCGCCGCGGCCGGCAAATCAAAAACATTAAACGTTTGCGAATAACTGAACGCGCGAAAGGTACTGAACGTCTGCTCGCCAACCGTCAGCTTGTGCGTGCCGTGCGCATATGCCGGCGTCGCGCCTACAGGTGCAATAAGCAACGGCGTGTCTTTCATCCACTCGATCAACTCCGCACGCAGCCGGTCGCGTTCCCTCCACCAAATCATGTATTCGTGCCGCGGCGGCGGTTGTTCGTTGACCGCCTTTGCCAATCGCCGGCGCACAAAGTCTCCGCCCTGATCTTCGTGATCTTTGTAAATATTACGAAGTTGGACCACCGACGCGCATGAAAACAACTTAAGCCAAAGATCATGCCCGCGTTCTATCCCGGGCGGCCGAACTTCGCCAACCAACAAACCAGCTTCCGACAACGCGCGCGCGGCGGTCTCAACTGCCAAACGAGTTTCGTTGGTAACCGGCGTGACACTATCGTCGGTGTACCAAGCTACTCGCTGCCCCGCTAGTTGATTAGTTTCAATCTTCCGCGTTGAGTTTCCGGACAACACACTGAAAAGTAAATCTAGATCTTCCACGCGCCGGGCCATGGGACCAATCGACGACCCCAGTGCGTATGGACCAGTGTTCGGCGGAAACTGCCCGCCGCCCGGAACCTGGCCCACGGTTGGCTTCAAACCCACGATGCCGCAAAAGTGCGCGGGAATCCGAATTGAGCCGGCGAGATCGCTGCCCAATCCGCATGGCGACATGCAACTAGCAATCGCCGCGGCCTCGCCCCCGCTCGATCCGCCCGGCGTAAATGAAGCATCGTGCGGATGATTCGTCCGGCCGAAGACGCGATTTTCGGCTGTGTACTCCATTGCCAACTCTGCCGCGTTTGTCTTTCCGAGAACAATGGCGCCGGCTTCTTTAAGTCTTCGCACCGCCGGCGCATCGCCCGCAGGAACAAAATCCGCGCGCATTAACGAGCCGCTGGTAGTTCTCAGTCCAGCCGTTTCGATTGTGTCTTTTATGGTTACCGGCAAGCCGTGCAAAGGCCCGAGCGCATCGCCACGCGTGACGGCGGTTTCCGCCTCACTGGCTCGCTCCATAAGATCAGGCGCGAGCGTGACGATCGCATTAAGTTTGGGATTGAGTTGCGCGATTACGCCCACGTGAGCCTTCATTACTTCAACTGGCGACACGGAACGACCTGAAATGAGCCGAACCAGCGCGCTGGCAGAGTATGAAGTAAGTTCCGACATGTTAGCGAGTTTGGCTTTTCCGAAAGTTGTTCATATAATTTCCCTGCTCTGAAAAAACTCGTTCACAACTTGCCTGAGTCAGGATCATCGATTTTGACTGCTGATCCAAAATCCAAAGGAGCGCGTTCGTGGGCGTGAAGTTGAGCAGGACTTTTGTTCTGCGCAAACTCCATCAGTTGTCGGGTATTATGCCGCTCGGCATCTTTTTGTTGGAGCACTTTTATACCAACTCTAAAGCTCTTACCGGTCCGGCCGATTTCAATAACGCCGTCAAAGACCTGCAGTCGATTCCCTACATTCTATTTGTCGAAATCGGCGGAATCTTTATACCGCTCATCTACCACGCCGTCTACGGTCTGGTGATTACGATGGAAGCGAGGCCTAACAATCTTGCCTATCCGTACCCGCGCAACTGGTTTTATCTAATCCAGCGCATTACCGGCATGATTTTGTTTTTCTTTATCACATTTCACGTGCTCAATTTCAGATTTGGTTTGATTCCGGGGTTGAACACGATCTCGGTTGCCCATAGTCCGCAAATGGCTTTCGATATTGTTTCGCGCGAGTTTCGCATTATTCCAATCTTTATCGTGTACATGATAGGCATCGCTGCAACCGTCTGGCATCTGGCAAATGGCATCTGGCTGTTCATGGTCGATTGGGGCATCACTATCGGCGAGCGCGCGCAGCGATTGACCGGCTACGCTTGTATCGCGTTTGGAGTGGTACTGTTGCTGGTTGGCATTAACGCCGCGATTGCATTCATTCGTCCGGGCGGTTTGTTGGGAGGAATTCTTTAAAGGCATGGCGGAAGGCATCAAGATCGCAATCGTAGGTGGCGGCCTTGCCGGCCTGGCAGCAGCCATGCGCATTGCCGAAGCCGGACACTCCGTCGATCTTTTCTCTGTCGTCCCAGTGAAACGTTCGCATTCCGTTTGTGCGCAGGGCGGAATCAACGGCGCGGTCAACACCAAAGGCGAAGGCGATTCGACCTGGGAACACTTTGACGACACCGTTTATGGCGGCGATTTTCTTGCAAATCAACCGCCCGCAAAAGCCATGTGCGAGATGGCGCCGTCGATCATCTATTTGTTCGATCGCATGGGGGTTCCTTTCTCCCGCACTCCCGAAGGCTTGCTCGATTTTCGTCGCTTTGGCGGAACTAAACATCACCGCACGGCATTCGCCGGAGCCTCAACCGGCCAGCAACTTCTTTATGCTCTTGACGAGCAGGTGCGCCGTTATGAAGTCAACGGCAAAGTGCGGAAGTTTGAGCATTGGGAGATGTTGTCCCTTGTGCTCGACGAAGCGCAGGTGTGTCGTGGCTTGATTGCGATGAACCTGCAAACGCTCGAACTGAAGGCGTTTCCGGCAGACGCTGTGATTGCCGCGACTGGTGGTCCGGGATTGATCTTCGGCAAGTCCACCAATTCGATGGTTTGCACCGGCAGTGCGGTGGCTGCTTGTTATCAGCAGGGCGCGAAATACGCCAACGGCGAATTCATTCAGGTTCATCCCACGTCGATTCCCGGCGAAGATAAGTTGCGCCTAATGTCCGAATCAGCGCGCGGCGAAGGTGGCCGCGTTTGGGTGCCGCGCCAAGCTGGCGACACGCGCGCGCCTTCTTCAATTCCAGAAAAAGAGCGTTGGTATTTCCTCGAAGAAAAATATCCGGCTTACGGAAACCTGGTGCCGCGCGATATCGCGACGCGAGAAATTTTTCAGGTGTGCATCGAAGGCAAGGGCGTCGCGAGAGAAAACCAGGTCTATCTGGATGTAACTCACATCCCCGCCGAGACGCTCGATCGCAAGCTGGGCGCAATTCTCGAAATCTACGAGATGTTTGTGGGCGACGATCCGCGCCACGTGCCAATGCGAATTTTTCCAGGCGTGCATTACTCGATGGGCGGGCTGTGGGTGGATTATGAGCAGCGCACCAACATTCTCGGTTTGCTCGCCGCGGGTGAATGCGACTATTCGATTCACGGAGCGAATCGTCTCGGCGCGAATTCGCTGGTGAGTTGCGTTTACGGCGGCTTTATTGCTGCCCCGGCTGCGATCCAGTATGCGACCGGCGTCCAGCGCAACGGCTCGAATGGTTCGGGCGTTTACGATCAGGAGCTAAGAAAGCAACAGGAAATCAACGACGCGTTGATTAAGCAAAGGGGCAAAGAAAATCAGTACGTGCTTCATCAGGAAATGGGCAAGTGGATGACGGACAACGTCACGGTTGTGCGCTACAACGACAAGCTAAAGGAAACTGACAACAAGCTGCTGGAGTTGATGGATCGTTACAAACGCATTTCAATCAACGATTCAAATCTTTGGGCCACGATGGCTTTGCCGCATGCGCGACATCTCGACAACATGCTTGAACTGGCGCGCGTGATCACGCTTGGGGCGTTGAATCGCAACGAGTCGCGCGGCGCACACTACAAGCCCGACTTTCCCGAACGCGATGACGAGAACTTTTTGAAAACGACGATTGCCGAGTATTCAGGAGAAGGGCCGGTGCTTTCTTATGAAGCGGTTGACGTCTCGCTGATTCCGCCGCGCAAACGCGATTACAGCAAGGCGAAGCAGGAAAAGCAACCTGATCCGGCAGCGCCGCGGCCCAGCGCTCCAGCAGAAAAATCACGAGTTCAATGACGTGGACTGGCAGTGGCGTTGAGAGCTTTTAGAAAAATGTTTCAAGAATGAGGGTCTCATGGTTGGGAAGGGCGGCTTGCCCCCGCCAAGCTTGAGCGGCATTCCACGGGCGGGGGCAAGCCACCCTTCCCAACCATGAGACTTTGAATCTTGAGTTTTTCTTTGAAGCTTTGAAGCTTTTGTGGCCCAATTAGAACTGAGTTAATTATGTCCGCACACGCCGTCAATCAGAAGAAGAGCAATCGCGTCCCCCCGAAGACTGTCGAGATTCACATTCGCCGGCGCGCGAATCCCGACTCGCCTCAGTACTGGGAAGTCTTTGAGCTTCCTTATCGTCCGAACCTCAACATCATCTCGTGCTTGATGGAGATTCAGAAGAACCCGGTCACCAAAGAGGGCAATCCAACCACGCCGCCTGTTTGGCAGATGAACTGTCTTGAGCAGGTTTGCGGAATTTGCACGATGGTCATCAATGGACGGGCGCGGCAATCCTGTTCTGCGCTGATCGACAATCTCGAACAACCGATCAAGCTTGAGCCCATGTCCAAGTTTCCCAACATTCGCGACCTGGTAGTCGATCGCTCGCAAATGTTTGATCATCTCAAGCAAGTTAATGCCTGGGTGGAACTCGACGGCACTCACGATCTCGGGCCGGGTCCGCGCATGGACCAGGAAGAAGTTCAAGAGCGTTATTCGTATTCACGTTGCATGACGTGTGGCTGCTGTCTCGAAGCTTGTCCACAATATGAAGGCGACAATTATATTGGACCGCAGGCAATTGCCCAGGTTCGTCTATTCAACATGCATCCGAGCGGCAAGATGACCCGTGACGAGCGGCTGGAAGGAATCATGGGTGAAGACGGCATCACCAATTGCGGCAACGCACAAAACTGCGTCAAGGCTTGTCCCATGGGCATTCCGCTAACACGCGCGATTTACGAAGAGAACCGCGAGACGGTGGTGCACGGTTTGTTTGGCTGGCTAAAAAGTTAAATTCGACTAACATTTTATTGACTTCCTGCCGATAGGTGGACTATTGTGCCTCCACAATACAAGGTTTGTTCGCCGCGAACTTCCTGCCGATGGCCGCTCTTTTATCACGGGGGTTACTTGTTCACTCAATTTCTTCGGCCATACCTCGCAGCTATAACTGTCATTTTATTAGCTCTATTAGTGTCTCCGTCTCTGCTTGCGCAGCGTCAAACGCCCGACAAAATATATACCCTTGCTGACGAAAAGAGGGCCCGGACGCCCGCGCAAAAGAAAATTGATTCACAATTGCTCTATGCAATTAAGCAACGGCGCGGCGAGACGCGAGGGGTACCCGAGTTGCGAATTGAACTCAAACTGGACGATCAAAAACGGGTTCTAGTGGACATCACCTCTTTGACGCCGTCAAAAGTGATTGCTCCAGTGAAGGAATTGGGTGGGTCAGTCATATCTGTTTCGCAACGATACCATACCCTCCGTGCGCTGTTGCCGCTCGATAAATTGGAACTTCTCGCTAGTGCCAAACAGGTTAGGTTCATTTCTCTCCCCGCTGAACCTGCCACACACGGTGCTGTGATAACGCACTAAAAGTACAGCAATGTTCTAGATTTTTACGGCATGCTCTTCGGCTTTGAGCACGGGCATGCTCATTACTGCTCGCCTGGTTACAAAAAAGAATTTTCCTAAGGAGCTCACAACATGAAGAAGTCTCATGCCAGACAGTCCCGATTTAGTCCCAACGGTAAACAGCGGCGCCTAAGCCCGAGGTGGCCGCTGGTGCTTTTCCTCCTAACTGCCGCCACCCTGGTGACGCTAGCCACGGGTGTTTTTCCAAACGCGGCCTTTTATGTTTCCGCCGCGGGTGACGGCGATGCCATCAGCGCCAGCGCCGCTCAGCAGATTCAAGCTCTGGTTGAAGAGAAGAGAAATCGCACGCCCGAGCAGAACAAGATTGATTCGCAACTCCTTTACGCGATCAAAATGCACCGCGGTCAACCTATAGCCACCGGAGTTCAATCACTTTCCGTGAACGTTGCTACGAACGACCAGGGCCGTGTGGTAGTCGACATCACCGGCAACATAAATCAGTCACTCCTACAAACGCTCACTAGCTATGGGGCTAAAATTTTGGTTTCAACGCCAAACTACAACAGCATCCGCGTGGAAGTGGCGTTGGACAGTCTTGAATCCATAGCGGCCTCGCCTGATGTCAATTTCATACAGGCGAAACAAGAGGCGATGACGTCGCGGAGTAACGCCGCCGTTGTAAGTACTCCAGCGGCTGGAAGATCTATTCGAAGTGATTTCCCCATGCGGGCTGCACGCGTACGTGAGCGACTCACAAAAGCGCTGGCCCGTTATTCTCAGAAGGATTCTCCAATCGATCCCGGAGCGGGTACGAATGTCGGTCAACGCCAATCCGAAGGCGATATCACTCACCGCGCCAACATAGCCCGATCCAGATATGGAATAGATGGCACAGGTGTCAAGATTGGCGTGCTTTCAAATGGCGTGGTCAGTTTGGCGCAGGCGCAATCCACGGGTGATTTGCCGCCTGATGTGACGGTTTTGCCTGGCCAGGCGGGGACCGGTGATGAAGGTACAGCAATGCTCGAAATTGTTCATGACCTCGCTCCCGGTTCCAAGCTTTACTTTGCCACCGCTTTTTCCAGCATTACTAATTTCGCCGATAACATTAAAAAACTTCGCGCGGCGGGATGCGACATCATCGTCGACGACGTCTTCTACTTCGCTGAATCGGTGTTCCAGGACGGACAGGCGCCGGCCATAATATCGCCGACGAACGGCGGGGTGGTGACACAGGCTGTCAACGACGTTACGGCCAGCGGCGGGATGTACTTCTCGTCAGCAGGTAACGAAGGCAACCTCAACGACGGCACGGCCGGAGTCTTCGAGGGGAACTTCACAAACGGAGGCACGCTCGCACTAATCGGGGGCGCAGGCGCCGGACCGGTCCACGACTTCGATTCCACCGCGGCTGTCGCGCAGTTCGACCGCATCACGCTTGGTTCGGCAAACCCCATCACGCTTTTCTGGTCTGACCCGCTTGGCGGGTCGGCCAACGACTATGACTTGTACATTCTGAACAGCGCCGGCACCGCGGTTGTCGCGGCCTCGACGGGCACCCAGGACGGTAACGACGACCCCATCGAAATCGTGGGGGGCGGCGCCAACGTCACCAACAACCGCATCGTGGTGGCCAAGTTCAATGGCGCCGATCGCTTCCTGCACGTCAACACCTTCCGCGGTCGCCTGCTCTTCGCAACCTTCGGACAGACGCACGGCCACTCGGCAGCGGCCGAGGCTTACAGCGTGGCGGCGACGCCTTCGGTCGGCCCGTTCCCAATGCCCTTCACTGCGGCGAACGTGGTCGAGACGTTCGAATCCGACGGCCCGCGCAAGCTCTACTTCCAGCCCGACGGGACGCCCTACACGCCCGGTAACTTCCTTGCGGCGGGCGGCATCACGCGCCAGAAGCCGGACATTACCGCGGCTGATGGTGGAGTGGTCTCTGGAGTGGGCGGCTTTTCCAGTCCGTTTTTCGGTACGTCTGCGGCTGCACCGCATGCCGGCGCAATTGCGGCCCTGGTCAAGTCAGCCAATCTGAGCCTGACGCCGGCTCAAATTCGAACGGCTCTGATCGCCTCGGCTATTGACATCGAAACGCCAGGCGTTGATCGCGACTCGGGCGCCGGAATCATCATGGCCGACACAGCCGTTGCCGCAGCCGGCGCGACTGCGGTGGACCTCGAACTCGGCACCGTTACAGTCACGGAAGCCGCCGGCAATGGCAATGTTTTTGTTGAGCCTGGCGAGAAGGGCTCGATCACGGTTCAGTTAAGAAACAACAGCGCCGTAACTCTTACGAACGTGACCGCGACACTTACAACTACCACTCCCGGCGTGACGATTGTGCCGCCGGGCTCATCAGCCTATCCGGACATCGCACCCGGGGGCGGCACTGCGAACAACACCACTCCGTTTCAGTTCATCATCGGCAGCAGCGTTCCCTGTCCGACGACGATCCATTTCACTCTAACGGTTAGCCTGACAGGCACCTCGAGCCCGAGAGTGTTCAACTTCGACTACGGGGTCCAGCGGAAGGCGACCATTAGCACCACGCTCGACACTGTAGCACCGGCAAACGGCGAGGGCTTCACGTCGACGACTGGACTTCAAACCGGACGTTTGGTGCGCACCGGGAACACCTCCCTCTGCGGTATAACCAAACCTAATCCGGGGATCAATGGTGCGGATGCGGCCATCGCACACCGGTACGACGCCTACAGGTTCCAAAATCCCAGCACGTCGCCTATCTGCATTACGGTCACGCTAACCACGTCGAACGCGGACGATCTAAAACTTCAGTCAGTCGCTTATGCACCCACGTTCGATCCGGCCCACATAAGTGACAATTACATCGGGGACATTGCTGGGAATGACGGAAGAGATTCCCGGTTCTACTCATTCACCGTACCCGCGCTCACGACTTTCGTAGTGGTCGTAAACGAAATCACCGGAGGGGCCGGCGGCGGCACAGCTTACACGCTGGTAGTTGATGGGTTGCCTTGTGTAACTCCACCGCCGGCGCTTGTCTCCTTGCAATTCGATCCTTCGGGAACTTCGGTTACCGAGGACAACACGTCCATTACCCTGACAGTCACGCGCACTGGTGATGCAAACTTCCCGGTCTCCGTCGACTACGCGACTGTCGATGGCAGCGCCTCTTCGCGTTCTGATTATGAGAAAGCGATCGGCACGCTGAAATTTGCGGTTGGCCAAACCAGTGCAACGATTACCCTGCTGCTCAACGAGGATTCCTTCGTTGAGGGCACGGAAACCTTCACTGTCTCGTTGAGCAATCCGCAAGGCGTTGAAACCTTCGTCGGCGGAGCGCCCACGGCCACCATTACCATCAATGACGACGTATCGGAACCTTCAACGAATGCCATCGATAACACCGATATTTTCGTCCGGCAGCATTATCACGATTTCCTTAATCGTGAAGCCGACACGCCGGGTCTGGCGTTCTGGACCAACAACATCACAGTTTGTGGCGCCGATTCCGCCTGCATACAGGCGAAACGCATAGATACAAGCGCGTCCTTCTTCCTGTCCATAGAATTTCAGGAGACTGGCTTCTTTGCCTACCGTTTCTACCAAGCGTCATATGGACGACGCATTGGAGGCACTGTGCCTCTAACTTTCGACGAGTTCATTCGGGACGCGGCGAAAGTTGGCCGAGACGTAATCATCGGACAAGCGGGAGCACTTGCACAGTTGGAGTCCAACAAACAGGCTTATTCTCTCGAATTCGTGACTCGTCCCGAATTTCTGGCCGCATACCCAGCCAGTCTGACTCCGAACCAATTCGTGGACGCTCTGAACTTAAACACGGGTGGGTCTCTCTCCACGGCCGAGAGGAATGCATTGATCGTTGAGCTGGCAGGCAACAACACGAACCAGGGCCGCGCAAGCGTCCTGCGACAGGTCGCAGATGATGCTGATTTCAAAGCGCTTGAAACTAATCGAGCGTTCGTGCTGATGGAGTACTTCGGATACCTGCGCAGGAATCCGAACGATGCGCCTGATGGCAATTTCAACGGGTTTAACTTCTGGTTGAATAAACTGAATGGCTTCAATGGAGATTTTAGGAAGGCAGACATGGCCAAGGCCTTTATCGTCTCCACTGAATACAGGAGCCGGTTCGGCAATTAACTAACCTAACCAGACGGAGCGAGAGCCCCGCAAAACAAAACGGCGTAGCCTGGTTGGCTACGCCGTTTCAATTGTAAGGACCACGGTGGCTTGCGGCCGTGATCAAGCGAGCATAAGCTCATAAGCCCACGACATTCACAAGTTCCTGCACCGCCGCCGCGCTCTTCTGCAATGCGATTCGTTCTTCGGCCGTTAGATTAATTTCGATAATCTGTTCAAGACCACGCGCGCCAAGCTTGCAAGGCACGCCAACGTAAAGTCCGTTGATGCCATACTCGCCTTCCAGGTACGCAGCGCAGGGCAAAATCTTTTTCTTGTCTTTTAAGATCGCTTCTGTCATTTCAACCGCCGCAGCCGATGGCGCATAGTAAGCTGACCCAGTTTTCAACAAACTGACAATCTCGGCGCCGCCATTTGCGGTGCGTTTGACGATCGCATCGATCTGTTCTTTTGAAAGCAGCTCGGGAATGGGAATGCCGGCGCAAGTTGAAAAGCGCGGCAACGGCACCATCGTGTCGCCATGGCCGCCCAGCACAAACGCGGTCACATTTTCAACCGACACGTCGAGCGCTTCCGCCAGGAAGCAACGCATGCGCGCTGAATCGAGCACGCCGGCCATGCCGATGACGCGATGCTTCGGAAAGCCTGAACGACGCAAAGCAACCTGGCACATCGCATCCAGTGGATTCGAGACGATGATCAGAATTGATTCAGGCGAGCGACGGACGACTTCATCAACGACTTTGGAAACAATGTCTGCGTTCGTTTTCAGCAGATCGTCGCGGCTCATGCCCGGCTTGCGCGGCAAGCCCGCGGTGATGATCACGACATCGGAGTTTTCTGTTCCGTCGTAACTGTTCAGACCGGTCAGACGCACATCGAAACCTTCGATCGGTGCGGCTTGTGCCAGATCGAGTGCTTTGCCCTGCGGCACACCCTCCACGATATCGACGAGCACCACATCGCCTAATTCTTTTGCCGCCAGCCAGTGAGCGGCAGTTGCACCGACGTTGCCGGCGCCGACAACAGTTATCTTATTTCGCGCAGCCATGTTTGATCCTTTCGTTGCCGCAGGCCCGAGTCGCGTTTAAGCGAAATGTTCGTGCGCAATTTGTATATAAGAATGCTAGGATTTGAAAGAGCGCGAGTTTATCCGTCGCTATGAGCAGTGTCAAGAAAGTGCCTGGCGAACGGTAAAAGTGAATACCTAATCACTAATAACTTCGCGGCGCAATAATCAAGTGTCCGACCAAGACCACCTTAAGAAACTAATTGCACTTTTGCGACTCGCGTACTCGGCCGAGTTGGCTGCGGCATGCGCCTATCGCGGTCACTGGCATTCTGTTTCGGACGCAAACGAACGTGGGCGCATTCTGCAAATCGAAAATGAAGAATGGCATCATCGCAAGCTGGTAGGCGAGATGCTCAAAAAGTTGGGAACACTCCCAAGCCGCGCTCGTGAGTTGCGTGCAACTGTTGTCGGACGCGTGCTCGGTACCTTGTGCCACCTCACCGGCGGGCTCGCCCCAATGTATGGCGCTGGCCGACTTGAAAGTCGCAATATTCGCGAGTATGAAACTGCCGCGCGTTACGCGCGCGCTGCCGGCCACGATGAATTTGCGGATTGCTTGCTGATGATGGCCGAAGTGGATTGGGAGCACGAGAAATATTTTCGTTCGCGCGTTCTGTCTCACCTTTTAGGAAGGCGCCTGGCCATATGGTCGGAACCACCGCCCCGGGAAATGATTCGCAAATCATTTGCGAACTCTGCCGAATCTGCACTATTGGACCAGGAGGCCGCCTCATTGGCTGGGGACAGGGTAGAAGTGCCGCTTGATGCCGTGGTAATATCGCAACACGCTGAATAGCAATTCCCCCTAATTAACAGGCAACGAGGTTTGCGCTATGTGTAATAAAACAAATCTGGATCATCGCCCCCTCGACAGCCGTTCCGACCTCTTCGCGGACTAGCAGTCTTTCCTTAGTGACTCGTCGCTGATTCGTTGACGACTCTAGTCTCGTTGACGCGCCGCATCGTCTTTAGACGACGCCTTTTTCAAGCAAGGAGAGAACCACATGTCGACCACAGCTATCGCACCGAAGCGACCTGAAATTAAAACCGAACTGCCTGGTCCGAAAGGCAAAGAAATCATCGCGGCAGACGCACAGTTTGTTACGCCTTCTTATCCGCGACCCTCATTCACACTGGTGGCCGAACGCGCACATGGTGTTTGGGTGGAAGACGTTGATGGAAATGTTTTTCTCGATTGCAACGCCGGCGTCGCCGTGTGTTCGACGGGCCATTGCCATCCGGAAGTTGTGCGCGCGATTCAGGAGCAGGCGGAACAACTCATCCACATGTGCGGCACCGACTACTACTATCGTCACATGCCGGCGCTGGCGCGTAAGCTCGATGAGATCGTTCCGGTTCCCTCGCCTACCAAAACCCACTTTGCAAACAGCGGCACCGAAGCTGTCGAGACTGCCTTGAAGCTGGCGATGCACGCAACTGGTCGCGAGAAATTCATCGCGTTCTTCAATAGCTTTCACGGCCGCACGTTGGGTTCGCTTTCGTTGACTTCATCAAGATCAGCTCAGCGCCTTGGTTTCAAACGCCAGGCGCTCGACGTCATTCACGTTCCCTTTCCAAATGAGTTTCGCAATCCCTTTAATCCAGCGGACTGTGGCGATGGCGGCGCGGGCCAGGGCGCTCTTAATTGGATTACCGAGCGGTTATTTAAAACGACCACGCCGCCGGAAGAGGTTGCGGCCATCGTCGTGGAAGCAGTGCAAGGCGAGGGCGGATATGTGCCGGCGCCCCAGGGTTTCCTGAAAGGACTTCGCCGCATTTGTGACGAACACGGCATTCTGTTGATTGTGGATGAAGTGCAATCGGGAATGGGACGCACCGGAAAGATGTTTGCTTGTGAGTACTACGATGTTCAACCCGACATAGTGACTATCGCCAAGGGTATTGGTTCAGGTTTGCCAATTGGCGCCTGCGTCGCGCGCGCTGATTTGATGGATTGGAAACCCGGCGCGCATGCATCGACGTTTGGCGGCAATCCTGTCTGCATCGCTGCAGCGTTGAAGACGATCGAGTTGTTGCAGAACGGCTTGGTGCAGAACAGCGCTGAAGTTGGTGCTTACTTGAAAGCAGGCCTTGAGCGCTTGCAAAAGAAATACGACTGCATCGGTGACGTTCGCGGCATGGGTCTGATGCTGGGAGTGGAGTTCGTAACCGACACTACTTCAAACAGGCCCAATGCCGAGCTTCGAGATCGTATTGAGATCGCTTGCTTTGAAAGAGGAATGATCGTGCTGGGAGCTGGGGCAAACACGATCCGCTGGTCGCCGCCGTTAATAATCACCAAAGAGAATATTGACGTCGCTTTAGAGATATTCGACAAAGCAATCGCGGCTTCATTG
Source organism: Blastocatellia bacterium (assembly GCA_013697915.1). Lineage (GTDB taxonomy): Bacteria > Acidobacteriota > Blastocatellia > Pyrinomonadales > Pyrinomonadaceae > PSRF01. The sequence continues at coordinate 39,859 of JACCVY010000006.1, forward strand.
GGCTAAGCAAATATTCCATTTGAAGCATTCAGTTTGGCAGTCTCGAGGTAAGGAAGGGTGGCTTGCCCCCGCTGGTCGAATGCCACCAACTAGCGGGGGTACACCATCCTTCCAACCATGAGCTTTTAATTCTTGACCCTCACTCTCAATCTTTGCAGCCGGCCAATCCTTGGGTTACGCCTTTAGCTTTTCACCAATTTCTTTCATCCGCGCGCGCAGGCGACTCTCGTCAACTGTCGTCACACGCCCATCGCGATAAACTTCCCTTCCCGCAACCACCGTCAATACCACATCACGCGCGCTCGAGCTGAAAATGAGAGCGCTGACCGGATCGTAAACGGGAATTTGCTGGGCACCATCCAGCGAAACGATCGCGAAATCTGCCTGCATCCCTGCCTGCAATGCGCCGAGTTGTTCGGACCTGCCGAGTGCCCGCGCGCCCCCGCGGGTAGCGAGTTGCAAAACATCCGCGGCGGATAGACCAGCGGCGAGATTCGTCTCAGTAACATCCGAACGCGCGAGCAGCAGAGCGTAACGCGCCTCCTCGAGCAAATCACAGACGTTATTGCTCGCCACCGAGTCGCTACCGAGTCCGGTTGTCATTCCCTGCTCGAGAAATCTCGTGAGCGGCGCTACTCCATGGCCAAGTTTTGCATTCGATTTGGGACAATGCGCGATCTTGCTTCCAGTTTCACCGAGTGTCTCAATGTCGGCTGCATCAACGTGGATGCAATGCGCCAACAGCGGTTTCGTTTCAAGAATTCCGTGTTGCTTGAGATATTGAATCGGCGAAAGCGACGGTGGCTGCCAGTCAATGCTGCGGCTTCTGAGTCCATCCGCGAAAGCGCCACTTCCCTCGCTTAGCAGTGATACTTCCATCGATGTTTCCGCGGCATGCATCGTCAACGGCAATTCTTCAACAATCGCAAACTGCGCGATCATCTCCAACTGCGGGCCGCAAACTGTATAGGGCGCGTGGGGAGACACGCCGCATTTCACCAAAGCCGTCTCAAGTTCGCGCAGCCGAGAGATTTTTGTTTGCAGCTTTGCAAAGTTCTCCTGCGCCAAACGCGGATCTGGTCCAAACGATTCCTGGAAAACGATTCCCCGCAAACCGACGGCGCGCAACGCATTCATGCTTTCAAATGCGGTATCGCTGGCGTCCGCGACGCAGGTGACGCCCGCGCGCGCCGCTTCGCACGCACCCCACTGCGCCGATACATTCAAATCATCTGCGGTCATGCGTTCCAGCCTGGCGATTGTCAGCTTTTTCAACCACGCGAAGAAATCACTTTCCTCGTTTTCCAGGAAGCCGCGCATAGCGGTTAGTTCCAAATGTGAATGGCTGTTGACGAGGCCGGGAATTATTGCGGCCGGTCCAAAGTTTCGAACTTCTGCTTGAGGAAATTGTTGGGCCAGTATTTGGCGCGTGCCGACGCCGACAATGCGATCGTCGCTGACGGCGATTCCGCCATCGGTGAAAGGCGGAGAAGAAAGCGGTACGGTCCATTGAGCGCTGTAAATTATCGTCATACTTTTGCGATCCAGATGGAATCAGCAATATCGCCAGGGGTTTTAGCGCAAGCGTCGCAAATCAACGCGCGGGTGATGCGGAGTTTTGCAAATTGACGTTACCTGCGTGACCTTTCAATTTGCGATAACGTTCGAGTATGGAAACGACGTAGGCGCGCGTTGATGGGATATCGATGTTGTTGATGAATTGCTCGCCGGAAAGTTGGTCTTGTCCCGCCGGCACCTTATTCCATTCGGCGGCGCGGCTGGGACCGGCATTGTAAGCAGCAATCATGCGCGCCTCGGCATCCGGAGTGTCGCGATACTGCTGATAGAATTTTTCCAGATACCAGCAACCAATTTGGATGTTGCGCTCGGGATCGCGAAGTTGCGCGGCCGGATTATCAGCCATCTGCCGTTCGAGATCCTTCATTCCTGTTTCGGTGGCCCAATCGCGGCCCACTGCGGAGGTGATCTGCATCAGGCCAATCTCGCCGTCTTTGCCGTTCTTCCAGGGACTGAAATATGTCTCCTCGTAAATAACGCTCCAGACAAGATTAGGTTCGAGACGATAGATGGCGGCCTGCCGCGCAATCAGCGCATCGTAACGATGGATCCAGTATTGGTTGAAAAAATAAGAACCGACAGCGACGGTGAGTACAATGAGGATTACGACAAGGACACGTTTCATTTAGTCAGTCGATTGGTAACTTCTGATCTTTCGGAAAGGTAGCCTGTTAGTGGGCCACGCCAATTAGTTTTTGCGGCGCAACCGCCTCCAGAAATCTGCGGTCGAATATGAAATGTCGACCCCTTCGTAACGAGAACGCAGCGCCAGCTCGTCCAACACGTGGCCCTGCAACCAAATTTCCGCGTCCAACGTCGCGCCCGGCACTAATCTATCGCCACGCAGTGAACGTTCGTTGACCAAAATCTCGAGATTCATGCGCTCTAGATCCACATTAATCCAATAGAGATTGCTGCCCGAAAGCGGGTTCTTCAGCGGCTTGCAGGCCACCACCCGACCCGACAAACTCCAGTCGTTTTCATGCGCAGCGCGGGAAGGCGCTGCTTTATCCAATGGCAGCCAGCGCGTTTTCGCCGGACCGGAACGAACGCGCGCGCGATAGGCCAACCCGCAAAGTCCCACATGCAACTCCTGCGCGCGAAAGCCGCCGGGACCGACTTCCGTCAGGTTTTGCAGTTCAAATAAAACTTCGCAATCCGTACCTTGGCGATAACCATGGACCACGGCTTCGCCTTCTTCGTCGTATTCGGTCAGTGCCCAGGGCGTAATTGTTTGAATGTAGCGAGCGCGAAAACCAGGACGGCAGTCGGCATAGAACACGTCGCCGCTACCGGATTCGTAAAGTACGGTCCAGACTTCGAGGCCTTCACCGAGCTTCCAGCAACGTCCATGCAGGACCGCGCCGCGACGATTCAGTTGCGTGGCTTCACCCTGATCGCCGGCGCGTTCCGCGAGATAGTTAAAAGCTTTCTCGCTGGGAACTTCCAGTCCAATGGTTTCAAACGTTGCGTTCATAAATTCGGGAAAGGGATTCTCGCCGGCACCATCCGGTTCTTACCGAGTTCTGCCGGCACGCTTTTTTGGTTGCTCGTCAATCTCAACTTCCAAATCCTGCGGCGGAACATGTGTCCGCCTACCGCGAATAATTCGTTCTGGACCGCGCGCGGGACGGATTCCGGATCGCACCAACTCTGCAAAAAGATCTACATCGTAGTCTACTTCACGAGACATCTCCTCGCGAATCGCATGCAGCACTTCCAGAAATTTTGGCCGTCGATACATCTAGTAATCTATTTCCCAGTCTCGGTAGCTTCGGAAACAAGAAACTCAGGCGTAACAATCATCGGAACATAAAAACCTGCTGCTGTATTGAACAGGCGAATGCGAGCCTGCCGGCGCACGTTCGCCAAGTGACCAAAGTTCCACGTCAACAAGTAATCGATTTTGTGAACCGACGCAATGGCTACATGCATGGCGTCCGCAATGTACTTGCGATGAAATATTCCGCGCGAGATATAACCTTCGGCAAGTATCGATGCCTCCTCTGCCAGCTCGACCTGTTCGAGCTCGGCGATCAATTTGAGATATGAAGAGCGGTGCGGTTCCGCGACGCGCTCTAATTCCCGCGTGACCAATGGCGAGATTACGGCGCGATAATCCGGCATCTCGTGTTCCCACCAGCGAATAGTCAAGTCGCGCCGAAACGGCTCACCATTATCAAGGTAAGCTCCGATCACTGATGTTTCGAGATAAAGACTTTGCTTCATAACCAGGATCACATTGGCTGCAAGTTGTTGCTCGTCTTTGCAGTTATTTTCAATGGTTCCAGTTTAATCAATCCACGTTTGAAATCGAAAGAAATACGATAGTGGCCGAGAAAGTTTCCGCCGAGAATTCCGCTTTGCGTGAACCCCGCCGTCTCATTTACGGGCTCCATATCCAGAACGGCTGCAGTGATTTGTTCGCGCGCAGTGTTGCCGAGCATTACCTTTGGCAAAACAACAGTCTTTACGTCGTCGGCTATTCCGGCTGCCCCATAAACTCGCATGCGCACCGGAGCGATATAACTTGTGAGTTCTTCTTCAGCTACGAGTTTTTCCGAAACGACCGAGACGCTGGCGCCGGTGTCGACAATGAAGTTGAGAGGCTTGTCGATTCCTTCCAGCCGCACTTCACCGCTGAGAAATCCGCTTGAAGTTGTGCGCACCGGTATTTCCACGATACCTGAAGGAATCGTACCTGCAAGTGCGGACGCGAATGTCCTGGGCGCTTCGCTGTAATCCGCACTTGATTGCCGCTGCAATGTAAAAGTTCTTTCACCATAATCTACCGAAGCAATCAACTTTGAGATCACTGACAGACCGAGATAACCATCGACCGGCGTGCTACGGTCATAAAAATGGCGAATGTAGACTGGCACGCTAGCGACTTTCATGTCACCCAATTCCAGGGACGAAAGAAAACCATAAACGATTTCAAACTTTCCCCCGCCTCCGACAGCACGCGCCAACCCGCCTCGCGCGACGGGATGCAGCCCCAGCTTCTTTGCTGTTTCCTCAGAGATAACAGACATTCCCGAGCCGGTATCGAGCACAAACCGGAGAAATTCTTTACCACCGTTGACGCGCACCTTTAGCAGGGGCCGACCATCAGTCAACTCAAATGGCAGACTGGTTTTGGTTCCGGTCAACGAGTACAACTGTCCCTGATTGACCAGGTAGCGCAGAAAGTCGATCAGCCCGCGGATGCGCGCGCGACGTTCCGCATCCGTCTTCGGGGCGATCAACAAAAACCTTTCATACGCATCCGCAGCCTCTTTATATCGTTCATTGCGCGCGCTTGCCTGCCCCAAATTAAAGAGGTAGTCCGGTTCGTCTGAATCCAAACTCGTCGCACGTCGCAGCCCCTTGACCGCTTCCTCCATACGGTTCTCATAAAAATCCACCATAGCGAGTCCGGCAATTGCCAGGGACTCGTTCTCGTGAAGACTGAGCGCCGTGCGGAACTCTTCAACTGAATTCTGAAAATCACCGGAAGCGAGGATTGTAGCGCCGAGCAAAGCATGAGCTCGCGCGGAAAGTGGGTCGGCGAAAATCACTCTTGCAGCCTGATCGTAAGCATCTTGCAGATGCCGCTGTTTCAGGAGTGCAAAACTCAAGCCCAAACGAGCGTCCTTGTCGCGCGTATCTTTCGCGAGCAACTCGCGATACATTTTTTCCGCATTCTCAAAGTCGCCGTCGCGAAGGGCGCGATCGGCGCGCACGCGCGCTTTTTGCTCGCCACCGGCATTTACTGGAGCAACAAAGGCAAGACAAATCACAATGGCCGCGAAAAATTCTGCGGCCAATCTGCGTCGCCTGTCTGTCATTTCACTAAACTCCTTGATCCATACCGCAATCATGGCTTTCGCCTTGGGGAGTAACAACTGCTGGAACGGCCGATTATTTCAACACTTCGCCGGTCTTAATCGACCAAAGAACCAAATCAAGTTCTTCAAAATCTATCTTGATGTCGCGCGAAAAAAGTTTCAACTTTTCTTCGACTTCCAGATAGCGAGCTCGAGTAGCAGGCGGTTTCGCGGTCTCAACTATCTGCAAATCCTGAAGACAACTCATCACATGTTTGTCGAGAATCGCGTGGCCGCGCAGGCCAATATTTCTCAGGAAATGGCTCGACTCTTTGTAACCCAGTCCTTTGATGCGCTTTTCCTGGGCCAACCAGTCTCGGCGCTCGAGTGGATCACGAAAACCTTCAAGCTTTCCGCGCAATTTCAGATTGCAATGCTCGCGCAAGTAATCGCGGGTGACGACGATATAGCCGGGCCGCTCTACCGGAAAGCGATGTGCGCGCGCTTTTCGTAAAGCTCGCGTCATATCTCGTCGTCCGCCCTGGGCCAGCAATGGCCTGACCGCATCGACGGCAGTGAACCCCATGCGCGCCGATGCCCCGGCAGTGAAAATACAAAAGACGAGTTCTTCCCAAAGGCGCTCATCAGAACCGTGCCGCCAGACTTCACGGAACTCGTTGAGCCGCGCTTGAATCTCTCTCTTGCGCGCAGCGTGTGTGGCACGTATGTCCGCCGCAGTAACAGGCTGATGATTTCGTCTCACTGGATTGTCAATGTCCAGATTCTAGGTTTGCGGTTCTTTTATTGTCAACGCAATTACGATCTGACGGTTTGTGAATCCAGGCGCGAATTGTTTTTGGAGTTCAAGTGCGACATCCTCCTTGACGACGAGCGCATCGAAAGATCCTCTCCACTATTACTCCCCAGCTTCGTGTTATTATCGATCTGGCACTGCTCACTGGTGAGCAATGATGGTATGAATAAAAAACTCGAGCAGGCAAAGATTTTTCTTTCAGTTCTTTTGTTGCTGGCTTGTGCAGCGTTGGGTAGCGCTCAGTCGCCTTTGCCGCAGCCAGCCCCTCCAGCGAAACCAGACGCGCTGCCGGCCGACGCCGTCACACAGCAAGCTGAAAGCAGTGATGAGCCATCAGTCTACGGTTTCCAGGGAGTGCTGATCGAAACAGTCGATGGGAAAACTGTGTCGGCACAAGCAACTGACCAGGCATTCAATCCAGCGTCATCGGTCAAACTCGGCTTGGTTGTCGTAGCACTTCACACCTTTGGCCCGCAGTATAGATTCACAAACGGCTTCTGGACAGACGGAACCATAAATAAAGCGACCGGAGAGTTAACCGGTAACTTGTATGTAACCGGTCGGGATCCGTCTTTTCATTACGAGCACGGCGTAATGATCGCGCGGCTGTTAAATAATTTGGGTATACGGAGTGTGTCCGGCAATCTTATTGTCGCTCCCGGCTTCACGATGAATTTCAGTTCGTCTGCGCGCCGCTCCGGCGAAGTGTTATATGACACTCTGGATGCAGCGCGTCGATCCGGTGAGGCCACACGCTCGTGGGTGTACGAGCGCATGACGCTCGGCGACCAGGCAAGCTTACAAACTGTTCCCAGCGTTGCTGTCATGGGCGAAGTTATAGCCGGCGCCGCGGCGCCCGGAGCCAAACTCCTTCTAACTCACAACTCAAGTAAGTTGACAGACGTGCTCAAGGTTCTTCTCTGCTATTCAAATAACTTTATGGCCGAGCGCATCGGCGATAGCCTCGGCGGTGCTCAATCGGTACAACGCCAACTCGTTACCTTGTTGGGAATCCCCGACAGTGAGATTCGACTTTCGTCGGTCAGCGGGCTGGGGATTAATCGGGTAACGCCCCGCGCCATGATGAAAATTTTCAGAGGGCTACGCAACCAACTGCAGAAGGACAAGCTTACGCCTGCCGACGTCATGCCGGTTGCGGGCATAGATCCCGGCACCTTGGAAGAGCGCTTTACCGGACCTGCGTGGCAAGGAAGCGTCATCGCCAAGACTGGCACGCTGGTACGCACGGATGGCGGCGCCAGCTCGTTGGTTGGTCAGATGAAGACAGCAAACGGGGACGTTCTTCTTTTTGTAATTATGAACCAGCGCGGCAGCGTGTTGAGGTTCAGGCAAAACCAGGACCGTCTGGTAATGCAAGTGCAGAACAGTCGTGGCGGGCCAAAGTCTTTCGGCTACACGCCTCGTGTGTTGGCAATGAAACTGGCGGACACACAAAGCATCTCGACATCAGCAAATGAGTTTGAGCCAAACTCCAAAACCGGCACCAGCCCACCCTAAGAAATAAGTCTTCCAGTGCAGCATTGCGCCCCGCCAATCAAAAGATCGACGGGGCGCTTTGCCGTCCAACCGCGAACCCGGCGTGCGGCACCATGGCCTGCGGCGGACGATCTTGTTACGGCTTTCCCCAAGCGGGCAGCCCGCGCGGGGTGGCACATCGCTCGAAGCACATTCCTGGCTTAAGCGAAGATTCTTCCTTAGTCTAAAGTTCGAAAGCTCCTCAGCTTTCCCGATCACACGGCAAATCAATTCTCCCACCGGCCAATGAAGAGTCATCGCTAAGCCCAATCGGCAAATAAGAAGGTCGCTTCCGTCGTAGTTACTAAAAGTGACGCGTTGCCTGTTGTGCTTGGCAAACAGCCAAGCAAAACGGTCGATTTCGTTGAGAGTTGGAGCTGGCACAGTCGTTGCTAAAGGGATGCTGCCAAGGTCATTGACCTTTCCGTATCAGGCGTTCGAGGGAGTGAATACTGTGAGCAATGAATTGGCAGGAGCAGATACGAGACGATTGGATTTGATGGATGATAGTAACGGGCCGAAATAAATGTGACAGCAATTGCTTGATGCCCTATCGCACAGGTCACACCGACCAGTTCGCTCTAGGACGATTTAATGGGAGGAGAAGGATGAAGAGGCGCCAGGCGAGCGAGATCTCGAACACCAGTTTACGCCAGCAGCAGTCACGTGGCTTCACGATGCTGCAATTAATAGTCACCATCGCCCTGGTGGTCATTATCACGACATTTGGCGCTGTGACCATCACGAAGGCTCGAGCCGGAATTCGGCTCACGAACTCGGCACGCTTGCTAGCGGGTTATATCGAAAAAGCACGCTCTGACGCCGTTCGACGGCACGGGTTTTCGACGGTCGAGGTGCTCAACACCGCGTCACCGCAAACTACCTATCGCATAACGATGGACTTCGATGGCAACGGAATTACAGAGAGCCGCGACTTCAGTCTGGAAGAAGGGGTTAGATTTATTACTCCCGGATCCATGACATTCGATTGGCGAGGACGAATTATCAGGGAAGTTTCAATCGGAATTTCCTTAATAAGCGATGAAAACCGAAACAGCAACATCGCCGTAACATCTTCAGGCGACGTTACGCTTGACAGTATGGTTTTTCAGGATAAGGACATTCCCACAGTAGTGCTAAACAATGGATCTGTTGGGGGCGATGTTGTTCCCGATCCTTACCCAAGTTCGCAGCCGTCACCCAGCCCAACAAATTCGCCCAGTCCGACGCCTTCGCCCAACCCTTCGCAAAGCCCTACGCCCACGCCCAATCCTTCGACGTCGCCAACTCCTTCGCCAAGCCCGGGTGCTTCTCCCAGCCCTTCACCAACCCCCTCTCCATCGCCATCGAGTAGCCCCACTCCGTCGCCGACGCCAATCACAGGGCCATGCACAATTTCCATCGCACCTAGTCCACTCGAGATCATTAGAAACGGCTCTGGCGGAGCTTACGTGACTATAGGGAATTTCTCGGGCAGCGTAACTATTACGGCAACGCCCGGCAACTCGGGCGTGATACAGGTATCGCCCACTTCCAAAACTGTTACTGCGACAAGTAATGGTACCGCACAAGCGATTTTTGTCGTCACCGTGAAGAGTAAGAATGAGAGTGTTCTTTTCAATTCGCCCTGCGGATCTAAAACGCTGAACATCGTCGTAAAGTAAATTCAAATGAGACTGTCAGAACACGAGCAACACGATCCGCTAACAAGGAATCACGCGGAACTTTCTTCTGCCACTGGTTTCACATTACTGGAAACGTGTATTGCGCTTTTGATCATGCTAATCGTATCTCTTGGCGTCGCATCTCTATTCGCGTTGTCCGTCGGCAACAATTCGGGCGCTGCTGACCGACAACTATCGATGGCGGTAGCACAGGACCGAATGGAACGACTCCGCAACGTGATCTTCTCCGATCCCAGTCTGGATGTGACGCCAACGAGTGGCACGACAGAAACAATCACAAACGCCAGACGGAGTTATAGAGTAACAACAGTTATCACCGCTTCTAACACCGTGAACGGTCAGCCAACGGTGAAGACAATCAGCATTCGTGTAAACCCCCTGGGTGCGGGCCCGTCATGGTCAGGCATAACTTCGATATTTGGTTCGGTTACGGTTGTGTCGCAACGTTCCAGTCTGTTAACTGGACCCCACCGTGAACTTTAATTCACTTCTTATGAAGTACAACGACATGGACAACCGACACTCAGCGGCCAAAGAAGTCGCAGGCTTTTCGATCTTTGAGTTGCTCATCGCAATGACGATTACCTTGGTTCTTATGGGACTGGCGAGCGCGCTTATTGCTAGCGCCTTCTCAGTGCGCAGCCGCGAGGACCAGCATTCGGATGCGCTGGCTGATGTGCAGCGAGGGCTTAACATTATGTCACGCGAAATTGCCAGCTCTGGATTCAATATGTCTAACAACGGAATCGTCACAGCTGATTCCGACGGAAGGTCCATTCGCATTCGCGCCAATTTGAACAAGTACGATACCAGCGTAAGCGATCTCGCGAGATCTGGCATAAGCGTAGCGGGTGAAGACAAGGGCGAGGACATCAAATACTTTCTCAATGATGGCGGTACTACCAAGTACCTGGTTCGTTACGATAGGTACGCTCAGCAGGTCCCGGACGATGAAAGAACAAGCGTTCTCGCCAATCGAATCGATTCACTTAAAATTCACTACTTCAATCAAAAAGTAACCTATACCACTGTGGACTGCGACATCTCCAATCCGTCCCAAACTGAGTTAACAACGACAAATCTCGCTCAGGCCAAATACATTGTTGTCGGCGCCTGCGTCAGGCTGGAAGCTATCGGCACTCCGGGCTCGACCGTATACCAGCCGGCGCAAAACGTGCTTCTGGTTTCGGATGTGGCGTTGCGCCGGGCCAACCTGCGAACATATTGAGTAGTGGAGTAACACTAATGGAATATCAAAACCCGGCGGCAGACGAAAAGAAAAGCGAAAAGGGAGCCGCGCTCATAACTGTCTTGCTAATGAGCACCATGCTATTGGCAGTTGGGGGCGTGTTAATCATTAGCAGCACAACGACGGCGACGACCGCTATAGATTCGACGGCCGAAATGCAGGCTTACTATGCGGCTGAGTCAGGATTGCAGGCAGCGACCACCGCATTACGGGGCAATACTACCGCGAGGCCTCCTCTAGATCCCGCCACCACCAAGATCAACTTTGCCAAGGCTGTTGATGCTGCGACCTCAAACCTGGCTTCCGACACCTCTGGCTCGGCGAGGCTTTCTGCGTGGCTGCCTTATTCCTACGCGAATGGGGCTAGTGATTGGCGTGTACCTCTCACTCCCGCCGATCCCACCGCCTACAATCCCCAGGCCGACATCGCTTACAGCGTCTCAATAGCCCGCCTTCCCGGGGACACGACGACTGTTCCTATTCGCTTGCTTATCCGGTCCCGGGGCTACGGACCTAAGGGAGCCATTAAACAACTTGAGGCGGTAGTAATGGATCCCGCCTTTGATTTTCGTGTCCCCGCCTCGGTTCTGCTTAGGGGTGCAACCAACAATCTGCTCGCAAACTTTGTGTTGGGCCCGAGCAATGCAAAAACTCTAACCGGTCATGACAATGCTCCCACTGGCACGATCGTGTCGGTCTTCGGGGTAACCAAAGAAGAGGATCAAATCCTTGTAGATTCGGCAATCTCCAGCGATGGCACCGTTGCTAGCCCGAAGACTCAGTTGTTAACTGCCTCAGACCTACCCTGGTGGCTGAATTCACCCGCCGATACGGTTTCATTACTTGACGAGCTTCAAAGCATGGCGGAGGACAGATCACGATACTTCGCTGCCACAACAACGGATGTCGGAACTGCGACGAATCCGAAGTTTACCTTCATCAACGGCAATGCTTCGATTGGTCCCAATGCCGATGGCGCGGGCTTGCTTGTCGTGAAGGGCACGCTAACGCTGAACGGCAATTTCAATTTCTTTGGACTCATCCTGGTCCTTGGCAACGGCAACGTTCAACGCACCGGTGGAGGTAGTGGCTTAGTCAAAGGTGCGATGGTGGTTGCCAATGTAACGTCCGGGCAACCCTTCCTGGCTCCGACCTACGACTCCACCGGTGGTGGCAATCTCAGTGTGATTTACGATTCAGACTGGGTGCGCAAGGCGCTGGATTCGGGTGGTCCGCGCATTGTCAATGTGCGCGAATTTTAGCGCCTGGGTAGTTACGTCTGGTGCGATACGCAGTTGCAAGTTCAATTATGAAAGCCCCTCTCACAATTAAGCGATCAGATGGCTCGGCCGGTTTTAGTGTAATTGAGCTGCTCATCGTGATGAGCATCATCTCGGTGGTTAGCGGTTTCGCATTTATGCAGATCACACGCGCGCACCAGGTGATGGTCAGAGAAAATGCGGCGCGTGAGTTAGCTAGTAATCTGGAAAAGGCGCGGGTTGATTCTTTGCGACGCCACCCGACGGCTTCAGCGCAGATGGCCCAGGTGGTGCTCATCAATGCCACCTTCTACTCGGTGGCTGATGCCGACGGGAACGGCGCGCTTGATGCTCCAAAAGTTTAATCGTTACTGCTGACTCAGCCGCCAACTCTATTCGCGTACGTGCCAATCTAAACAATGACACGGATCTGTCCGACTCAGACGAGGACGTGCGCTTCGTTTTTCAAGGTGCAAATGGGGCAAGCGGGCCCATCGTTCGTGTTGATAACGCCGCCGGTTCGGTGGTCCTGGCGACAAATATCAATGGTCTGACGATTAGCTATCTGGATATGTCTGGTAACGCCGCCACTGCGGCTACAGCCGAGCGGGTAAACATTGATGTGCGCGTTGACTTGCCTGCCGAGCCGGGCCAACCAGCTTCAGTAGTGCGCCTCGTCTCCGATGTAGCTTTCAGAAATGGCCCAATCACATTAAAGCAGTTCTAAAGTAGCAGGTGATAAAATGAATCCTATTGAACTTAGGGATCGAACAAGTCTGCGAAAGAGCAAGAGTCAGCGAGGGGCAGCCCTGATCACGGTCTTGATGATATCTGCGCTGCTGCTAACTGCGGGCGGGGCCTTAATACTCACGACGTCACTTGCGGGAACAAACAGTGTAGACGCGACGGCGGAGATGCAAGCGTATTACGGCGCGGAAGCAGGGATTCAATCTACCCTCAATGTGCTTCGTGGAAACGTGATGCCGAATCCGTTATTCGTCTCAAATCCGAGCGGCTCTGTCGCGCCACAAAACAAGATCGACTTTACCAAGGCTCTGACATCAACGACGTCTAATCTGGCTTCTGACCCCACAACAGCCGGCTTTCCCAAGCGGCTTTCCCGCTGGCTTACATATAACTACACTCCGTCGGGAGTCGCTTATCCTGACCGGGTGGCAATCAGCGCCGGTTACAATCCCCTTAGCGGCATCGCATACAGTATTTCCGTAACTGATCCAGACAACACGCCCCTCGCCAGCCAGGTACCGCTTCGCTTGATCGTAACTTCCACCGGATATGGACCACGGGGCACAAGGAAGACTCTATCAACGTTGATGACCGCAAACGGTCTGGACATCAGCGTCCCTGCAGCGCTCGTTCTGCGTGGGCACGATGATGCTGCAACAGACGCCACCATAGATTTGGGAAACAGTAACGCCAAGACCTACTCAGGTGTGGACAACGCTGGCGTGGAAGCTACAAAACCATCGTTAGCGGTCAGCGGACACGATGTAACCACCGTCCAGGCCGCCTACGCCAGCAGACCTGGAACGGTCGCTGATCCCAAGTTCAAAGTTCTGGAGTTACCAAATGATCCGGCTCCTGCCGGAACTACAACTGTACCAACGCCCTGGTTTCTCAAAACGGCAAATGACGCCCGCGCGTTCCTGGCCGAAGCGGAGACTTTCGCTACAAAGCACGGCGTCGTAGTCTCATCGCTCAACGGAGCAGCCGGGACAGCCGCAGCGCCACAATTCACCTTTGTAAACGGTGATTGTCACTTGGATAGTGGAGCCGGGCTACTGATCGTCCCCGGAACACTGACGACGAGTGGAAACCCGAGTTTTAGCGGATTAATTCTGGTGCTTGGTCAAGGAAGGGTGGTCAAGAGCGGCGGCGGGAATGGAGATACTTTGGGCGCAATGATGATTGCAAGATTCGGCAGTACTGGCGGTTTTCTGAACCCAACATTTCAAGTAAGCGGAGGCGGGAACTCTACACTCCAATACGATTCCACGGCCTACCGGAATTCGGTGGTCCTCTCCGGGCCTGTGGTGTTAGGGGTGGTTGAGAAATAAGCTTGAGACCAGCTACGAAGCCCATGTCTTTCAATCTTCATAGGCTAAATCCTTAAGGCTGTTTGCGCCGCCATCGACTCGAGGGATGGCTTTGGGCGCCGGGTGATGCGAGCCCCGTTTGTCTCAATTTGTCTTTGCTGAGTCGCAAGCGCAATGGGAAAATGGGGCGACGCTCACAGCCCGCAACAAACAGTTGTGGGGTATTCTAAAAGGCTTCGTGAATATTTAAAGCGATAGTCCGCGTTGACAAGGGGATCGCCGGGGTTGTCGGTTTAGTCGTGAGTGGCTATCCAATAACCCCGGTTTTTTTGTTTGACCCGCACCGGATACAAACAGCTATTGCCCGCACCTGTTGTACAATTCCGTGGCCGCCACTTCGCGTCCACGAACCAATGCCTGACATCCTTCTTGTTGAAGACAAAGACAGCCTGCGCCGCGTTTTGCGTTTGACTCTGGAAAACGCCGGCTACTCAGTCAACGAAGCCGTCGACGCGCGCGCTGCTCTCAACGAAATCGCGAGTGCTCCACATAAGTTGGTTCTAACCGACCTGCGCATGCCCAACGGTTCCGGTCTTGACGTGCTGCGCGCAGCGCGGGCAGCGGATAACGGCACGCCGGTAATCGTGATGACTGCATTCGGCTCGATTGATGAAGCAGTTCAGGCGATGAAAGACGGCGCCCACGATTTTCTGCAAAAGCCGGTTGACTCAAATCATCTGCTTCTCATTGTCGAGCGTGCTCTTGAACAGGCGCGGCTAAGAACTGAAAACATTCTGTTGCGCGAAGAGTGGTCGCGCCGCTATGGCTTTCCGCGCATCATCGGCGAATCGGATGCAATCAAGCGCGCCGTTGCTGAAACCCAACGTGTGGCCCAGACTGAAGCCAACGTCTTATTTCTGGGTGAATCGGGTACCGGCAAAGAACTTTTCGCGCGAGCCGTCCATCATCTTTCTCCCCGCCGCCAAAAGCCTTTCGTTGCCATTAACTGTGCTGCCATTCCGGAAACGTTAATCGAAAACGAGTTGTTTGGACACGAACGTGGAGCCTTCACGGGCGCCGGGGATCGGCGCCTGGGAAAGTTTGAGCTCGCTTCCGGTGGCACTGTTTTTCTCGACGAGATTGGCGAACTGCCGTTAGCGGTGCAGGGCAAACTGCTGCGGGTGATCGAGGAGAAAACGGTCGATCGCATCGGTGGACGCGCGCCTGTTCCGGTGGATGTTCGCGTGGTAGCGGCGACTAACAAAGACTTGAAGTCAGCGGTGGACCACGGTGAGTTTCGCGGCGATCTATTTTTCCGTTTGGCTGTTTTCCCGGTCGAGATTCCACCGCTGCGTGAACGTGACGACGATGTCCTCATGCTGGCAAAACATTTTGCCGCCCAACTCGGGAAAGAATTGCGCGGCCGCGAAGCGACTCTCAGCCTGGATTCCGCGGCCGCGTTGCGCACGCATCGCTGGCCCGGCAACGTTCGAGAGCTGGAAAACGCGATTGAGCGCGCTTGTATTCTTTCGGATACTTTGGTGTTGGAGCCAGTTGATCTTGGGCTAGTGCCCCGCAGCGGCGGCGATCAGACGCCTGCTTCCTTTGATCTCAGCGGCACGTTGTCTGAAGTGGCGCAGCGTGCTTTGCGTTTTGTCGAGCAACGCAAAATAGCGGGGGCGCTGAAAAACCACGGCGGCAACAAAAATGAAGCCGCTGAAGAGCTGGGCGTCAGCTACAAGACGTTGCTAACAAAAATAAAAGACTACAATCTCTGAACCCGAGATGCACGAATCTCCCAACCCCGTCGCTTCTCCTCCAGTTAAGGATGGTGAGGCCGACGAAAATCACGCTGAAGCAAGTTCGATCGCCGGCGAGACGATCGAACAGGTCGGCGACGCCGGCATTGACAGCCCCGTTGGCGAAACAGCGAAGCCAGAACGCAGCAGTGGCAAATCCGCATTTCTTGTCGGCGCCGGAATCCTCATCAGTCGCATCGTTGGCTTAGTTCGACAACGCGTTTTCGCGCATTACTTTGGAACTTCAGCCGCGGGCGATGCCTTTAGCGCGGCGTTTCGCATTCCTAATTTCCTGCAGAACATTTTTGGGGAAGGCGCACTCTCGGCTTCCTTCATTCCGGTTTATGCCAAGCTGCTGGCCCACGACGATGAAGAGGAAGCCGCACAAGTCGCCAACGCGGTGCTGGGAATACTCGCGCTGGTGGTTTCGATAATCGTACTTGCCGGCGTTCTTACCACGCCCTACATCATTTCTGCCATCGCTCCCGGATTCAAAGGCGAGACACGCGAGTTGACGATTCGCCTGGTGCGAATTCTCTTCCCGGGCGCTGGTCTACTAGTGCTCTCCGCCTGGTGTCTCGGCGTTCTCAACAGCCATCATCGCTTTTTTATTTCCTATACTGCGCCGGTCGCGTGGAATCTGGCGATGATCGCGTCGCTGGTCATCTTCGGCCGCAAGGTGGGTCAGTTTCCTCTCGCCGAATACGTCGCCTGGGGTTCGGTTATTGGCAGCGCGTTGCAGTTTAGCGTGCAATTGCCCGTCGTGTTCCGGCTGGTGCAGCGTCTTCGTCCGGCATTTGATTTGGCGAGCGTTCATGTCAGGACTGTCGTTAGAAATTTTTTTCCTGTCTTCATGAGCCGTGGTGTGGTCCAGATCAGCGCTTTTGTCGATGCAGTGCTCGCCAGCTTTCTGCCGGAAGGTTCGGTCGTCGCGTTGACTTACGCGCAAAGTCTATACACGTTGCCGGTAAGTTTATTTGGGATGTCAGTATCGGCAGCCGAACTGCCGGCGATGTCGAGAGCAATCGGCAACACTGAGCAGGTCGCCGAAGTACTAAGAAAGCGGCTGGACAATGGACTGCAACGCATTGCCTTTTTCATTGTTCCGTCCTCGATGGCTTTCCTGGCGCTGGGCGATGTGATTGCCGCAGTGCTTTATCAGACCGGGCAGTTTAAGCACGACGCTTCAATTTTCGTCTGGGGCATTCTGGCCGGCTCGACAGTTGGCCTGCTCGCTTCCACTTTGGGTCGTCTCTATTCCTCCACTTACTACGCTCTTCATGACACTCGTACGCCGTTGCGGTACGCGATCATTCGCGTCACGTTAACTACCTTGCTGGGTTACCTGTTCGCACTGCCGTTACCAATTGCCCTGGGCATCAATCCAAAATGGGGCGTGGCAGGATTGACCGCGTCCGCAGGCATTGCCGGCTGGATTGAGTTTGCGTTGCTGCGTCGCACCTTGAACCGGCGTATCGGCAAGACTGGGCTGGCGGCTGGCTATGTGATCAAGCTTTGGTTGGCTGCTTTTGTTGCAGCGGGCATTGGTTGGGGACTTAAGTTGCTGGTTGGTAACCTTCACCCCATTCCGTTGGCGGGGATAGTTCTCGGCGGTTACGGAATTTCATACTTCGCAATAACCTTAGCGCTCGGTATTTCCGCCTCGCAAGCTGTTGTCGGCAGGCTCCTGCGACTGGCCCGGCTTAGGAAATAGGCCCTTTGCTCCGCACTTTAAGTCTCTTCCAGAAAAACTTGAAAGCCCTTGTTTATTGGTTCTTCTCCCAAGAGTAAGGAAATTCAATTAGTCACTGTGCCACCGGGCGAACCCTCAGGATCACACAGAGACTTTACTCGAGGAGGAGATCGATAAATGAACAAGCTTTTCACGAAGAGCATTTTTGCTCCTGGCGCGCTATTAACTCTTTCGCTGGCGGGCACCAGTGCGCGAGCCGACAACTTTCTGATTGTTCCCGTGGGGCCAACAATCGTGCAACCAGCCGGGCTGGGAACAGTTAATACTGTTCTGGTTCTGCAGACCAAGGGTTCCGCGACATCTGGGTATGGCTCGGTCGCTTATGATCCAAACAATACCCTGTCGAACCGCAAAGGCGATCTCGTCAGCGGCAACCAAACCGTAGCCGGCGCCAACAATCAAACATATTCAGTCAACTGATTTGGGCATTACCAACGGGAATCTCTGCATAAACATGAACATCAACGACCCGAATAAGGGCGGTAGCAATACCGGACCCGTCGGGCCAATCGTGCTCAACACGCTTATCCTGACTGCATACGACCAATCTGGCACGGCTGTTTTCAGCGCGCATCTCGCTGATGCCCTGACCCTCCGCGAAGCTACCTTGAACGGTACCGGCACCGGCAAATCGGATTTCACTTTCGCGCTTAACGCTGATGCTGCTGCAGCCTTGGCGGCGGCGATTGCAACCAACCCAAACCTGAGATTGGGGCTGGCGGCGAGTGTCTCCGATGCATCAGGCGGCCACGAAAGCTTCTTTTTCTGCAAGGGTTGCGATCCTGGTCGAGAAGTTCCCGAGCCGGCCACCATGTTGTTGCTCGGCACCGGTCTCGCAGGTACGGTGGGCGCAATTCGCAGACGACGCAACGCAGCCAAACCTGAATAAGTTCGATTCTCCTTCCTCCTTGGGTACAAAAAGCCTGAGCGTGCCAACAAAACCTGCTCAGGCTATTTCTATGAAGATTTTTCTGGAGAGTACGAGGCATTCATTCTTTAGTTAGGTATCCTGGAAAAACGGACGGACTGGTGCAGCGGCAGAGGCGAGGCGGCCTCGGGCCGCCATTTTTTTTGTGTTCCAGGAAAGCTTTAGAAGCCTTTCCAGCTTTCGATTGACCGCCTCACGAACTCATCCTTATCATCAAGCCGTGCAGCCTGTAATCTCAGCTCAACAAATGCGCGAAGTCGATCGCCTCACCGTACAAAATCATCAAGTCTCGTCACTAGAGCTAATGGATTCAGCCGCAGCCGCCTGTCTTCAAGCCGTGACAACTCACTTTGGTGGCGATCTTAGTGCCAGGAAAATCCAAATACTTTGTGGCCCTGGAAATAATGGCGGCGATGGCGCTGCTCTCGCTCGCCAACTATCCTTGCTCGATGTTCAAATCGACGTAATACTTTTCGGGAAAGTTGATGACACGCACGGCGACGCGCGCCACAACTTCGAAGCTCTCGCCAATCTCAACTCATCGGACCGAGTTGCTGACTTAAATTTCATCGAATGCCCCAACTCAAAACAATGGCGAGAGATCGCAGCCGGTGCGTCTTCTTACGACGTGATCGTCGACGCTCTTTTCGGCACCGGACTGAAGCGACCGTTGACGGGCGTCTTCGTCGAAGTCGTGAATTATCTAGGGTCGTCAAAGAATGGGCAATCCTCTTCGCCGGGGCCATTGATTATTTCGGTGGACATACCTTCAGGTCTCGATGCTGACGAGGCGCAACCGATTGGTCCAGCGGTGACCGCTGATCTCACGGTGACATTCACCGCCCCAAAACTCGCAAACGTCTTGCCCCCCGCTTCGAATTTGAATGGCAAGTTGGTAATTGCAGATATCGGTTCTCCAGCGGCGCTCATTGATAAGGCGCAGTCAGAACTTTTCCTGACGGAAGAAAAAGACGCACGAGAATTTCTAATCAGCACACGCTATCTGCCGGACTCGTTCAAGAATACTCATGGCCATGTGTTGGTGCTGGCCGGTTCGCGTGGTTACACCGGCGCTGCCGTGCTTTGCGCAAACGCGGCAATGCGATCCGGCGCGGGTTTGGTTACTGTTGCCACCCCGGTGTCTTCCCAAAATGCAGCCGCCGCAGCCGTGATGCCGGAAGTAATGACGACCGCGCTGGCCGAAACGGATCGTGGCGCAATCAGTGACGAAGCAATCGATCATGTGACGGCATTGATGGCAAATGTTAATGCGGTGGCGATTGGACCAGGCATTTCGGCTACAGATGAGCGCACCCGTCGTTTTGTTCACGCCGTCGTTACGCAACGCCAGACTGTGCTGGTGATCGATGCCGATGCTCTAAACTGTCTGTCTCCGTGGCCGGCTGATTTGCAGGGTCCCGAAGAAGCGCCGCTTATTCTGACGCCGCACGCGGGCGAGATGTTGCGCTTGATGGGGACCACTGACAAATCCGCACTCGACGATCGCGTTGCGGTGGCGCGCGCTTTTGCCACTCGGCACAAGCTGATTCTTGTTTTGAAGGGCTCGCGCTCGTTGATTGCTGCGCCCGATGGGCGCGTTTTTATCAACCCAACCGGCAACGCCGGGCTGGGTACCGCCGGCGCCGGAGACACTTTGACCGGCGTCATTGCCGGGTTTATCGCGCAATCGGCGGGCACATTGAAAGAGAAAGCCAATCCGTTAGCAGCGACGATTGCCGCGCTTTACGTCGGCGGACTTGCAGGCGATTTCGCAGCGCAAAAACTGGGAATGCGCACCATGGTGGCTTCGGATATTCGCGAACATTTGAGCGAGGCTATTCGCTCGCTTGATCCAAAAGGCGAACGACCCAACTCCAATCAATGATTCCGGCTACAGAACAATACATCTCTACCGGTGAATGGACTGCTCGCCATGCGGGTGAAACTTTTGATCTCGGCCAACAAATTGGCACACAACTGCGCGGCGGCGAGATTCTGTTGCTCGATGGACCACTGGGCGCGGGCAAGACTATTTTTGTAAAGGGAGTTGCCGCTGGTCTCGATGTTGACGCTGACGAGGTAACCAGCCCCTCGTTTACGCTGGTCAATCCCTACCAGGGACGCCTGCCGCTGTTTCACATCGATCTTTATCGTCTGGACGCCGGGGCCCCTGCGGCTCATGCGGTCGATCTTGAAGAGCTGCTTACCAATGAAGAGGCAGTTGTTGTGATTGAGTGGGCGGAACGTCTCGGCAAATATCCGCTGCCGCCCTGTGTCTGGCACGTCAAGATTCAAGGCGACGGCGATGCAGCGCGAAGCATTACGATTTCGCGCTGAAGTTGAAATGGAAGATTAACTGCCAGATGGCTTGACCGGAACACTGCGCAAAGAATATAAGGGCATTTGAGATTCAGGGAGGCAAACCGTTGTCCACGCACGTCGAAACTGAACGCGATCTACAAAGCGAAAAAATTGTCAGCAATGATTTTTCGCTGCCGGCTTTGGTAAAAGCACTGGAATCGCAAACGAGCGTTCCTGCGCTCGAACAGATCTACGATTGGCTTGAAACTGCGAGCATCTCCAGCGAGGAGTTGCAGCCTTACATTGGTTTTAAGGAGGGCAACTACTGGCGTCATCGCGTTTGCCGCAACGAGTTTGTCGAGATGCTGGTGCTCTGCTGGCGTCCCGGCCATCGCACTCCCATTCACGATCATAACGGCTCGCACGGTGGCGTTAAGGTTCAGGAAGGAAGATTGTGGGAAACGCTCTTCAACTACGACGCGGAGAAAGGGCTGGAGTACAAGTCAGCCCGGGACTACGCTCCAGGATCAGTTACCGGTTCAGACATTCCCGACATTCATCAGCTTGGCAATCCTGATGTGAGCGAACAAGACCTCATCACCATTCACGTCTACGCACCGCCACTCGGCGTCCTTCATACATACAAACCCGGCAGCACAACGATCGATCTGTACACTCCCGACGACACCGAACAATTTTTGTAGATTTCACCGGGCGGTTCACTTCTGCTTCACGAAAGTTTCCAATTTTAGGTCCGTCCCATTTGTCGTGAACGTGATGGTACCGCTGTTGCCTGTTCTCAACACTTCCGCGCCCGCCTGCTCCCATCGTTTGACGACATCCGGACTGGGATGACCAAACATTGAGGTTTGCCCCACTGAGATCACTGCGTAACGGGGCTGGGCGGCAGCAATGAATCTCGGGGTTGATGAGGTCTTGCTGCCATGATGTGCGACCTTGACGACGTCCGCGCGGATTTCCCCTAACGGCGCCAGGGCTTCTTCGGCGCGCGCCTCGATATCTCCGGTTAGTAAAAATGATCGCCGGCCACAGATTATGCGTAGAACGATCGAGTCATTGTTTTGCGACGGCAGATCATTACTCTGCACCGGCGGAGGCCAAAGAACATTTATGCTCACGTCGCCAAAACGTAACTGGTCGCCACCGGCGATTGTCTGGATGGGAATTCGTTGGGCCAGCGCAGTCGCTGAAAAACGTGCGAACTCTGGATCGTTTTTTGGCGTCCGTGCCACTAGCGCAGCGCGCACACGGAAATTTCGGGAGATGTCATTCAAGCCATCAATGTGATCTGCGTCGGCGTGCGTTGCCAAAATGTAATCCACATGATCGAGACCGCGTTGCCAGAGAAACTCTGAAACAACTGCTTCACCGATGCTGCGCGTGTCGCGCTCAAAACTCTCTTCGCCGTCCGAGTCTGCATCTCTCTGAAAAGGACCAGGTCGGCCGCCGCCATCAACCAGCAGGGTGGCGCCGTCCGGAAACGTGACTAGTGCTGAATCACCCTGGCCCACATCGAGAAAATCAACATGAAGATTTCCGTCAGGCCGCGGCGCACTCCATGGATGAAAGACAACTACAGCAACCGCCAACAGCTGAGCGATAAAAGCAGGAGACAAGTGCAATCGAACAGATCGCTTCTTAGAACTTGAAAGGCGTAGGGGTTGCCAGCGCCAGAGGAGGTGAACCAAACCAACCAGTGGCAAGTAATACAAAGCGTAAATCATCGCGGCCCAGCCGCTGTATTCGGGCAAACGAATTGAGGCAATGCCGGCTCTCGCGAACGGATCGACGCTGTGAACGGTTAACCAATTCAGGCCATTTGTTAAGCTGATAAATGGACCAGCAAGGAGCGCGCTGACTTGCGCCACCAGCAAAGCAACCACGGCAGCAATTGCCATCGCCGCCATCATCAAGCTCACACCGATATTCAATATCAATGAAGCAAATGACAGGCGATGAAAATAAACAATGAGCAGCGGCAGCAAGACAATCTGCACGCTGGCCGAGACAACAATCGTCGAAAACGCGTAACGCAATGGCCGTTGCAAATGCAATCGTTCCAGAACTTTTGCTGCCGACGTTTTAAGAAGTTTATAGCTGTAGTTGTTTTGCTCCAGTTCAGCCCGCCATTGCAGTTCACTCCAAAAAACACTTTCGCACAAACTTCTCAACCACAGCGCGCATGACGGCGGATAAGGAGTCTCGCGGGTTGGTCGCCAAGCGCCAATGGCCGAGAGTTTTTGCAGAAGCGGCCACGACAACAAAACAATTGCCGCCACTGACGCGAACGTTAACTGAAAAGAGGGATCGAGCAGATCGCTCGGCCGCCAGGCGAGCAGCGCCAGCGCCGAGCCGCCTAGCGCGTTCAATGAAGATGCGTGCCGCGAAACTAACGGCGCGAGCACGATGACCGTAAACATCAACGCCGCGCGCACGACAGACGCTTCAGCGCCGACCGCTAGCGCATATGACCACAAGACAGCCGCCGACAAAGCGAACTGCACTGCGCGATTCCGGGTGAAGCGTCTCGCAATCAGGAAAACGATCCCGCCCAAGAAAGTTATGTGCAGTCCACTGATCACGAGTACGTGGAACGTGCCGCCCTCGCGGAAGCGCGCGGAAGTTGATTGCGACAGGAAATAACGGTTGCCCAGTATGGCCGCATCCAGCACGCCCGCGGTTTCTTTTGAAAAGTGAGAATCGATTGCGAGTTGAACTTTGCGGCGCCATTCGTACAGCCAAGCTAAAGGCAGAAACACCCGTTCATTCTCCTGGCGCTCGATCAAAAGCGGACTCTTCACCAGAGCCGTTGCGTCGTAGCCCTGTCGATCCAAATATTCGGTGAACGAGGCCACGCCGGGATTGCGAAAGGTATCGGCGCGCTCCAACCTCGTCATCAAGCGCAACGACGCTCCATAGTGCAGGTCGAGTGCGGCGAAATTCTGTTCACTGTTTTTTTGCGCCACGCGCGCCGATAACATGACCACGCCTGACGCTTGCGTCTCGGTGTTTCTCACTCGAAGTCGTCTTACTTTTAGACGAAGGAACAAACGTTCCGGCGCCAGTTCCGGCTCTTGTTCCAACACTCCCGTTAATTCAACCGGCTCGCCAACCTTGATCACTCCTTCTTCTAACAAGCGCCGAATTTGATGAGGAGGGATGCTGCTTTGCTCAACGATTGCGAAGGCCGAACCGAGGAACGCGGTGACGAATAATACAAGCGTGGTCGCCAATCGCAGTTTGTGTTTAAGCAAAGCCGCAAGCGCACCTGAGACCAACGCGCCGCAGAAGATAAGCAACCAAACCAAATTGGTCCGGGGTAACCAAATGGAATTGGTTTGGGATGACCAGGTTGAGTTGGTCAGGCTGGTGGCTGCGAGAATGCCGAGCGCGAAAGCACAGGCGAGCTGCGCCAAAGGAAAGGCCGCCACCGCAACCGCAGGACTGCGAGTAGACATTGTCTGATTTGATTAAAAGCGGCAGGGTGATTGCCGGATCTGAGATTTCAAATCTAAAATTTGAGATCCTCAACCTAGAACTCGCTGTGCGACAAACGAGCTACTGTCTCCACGTGATGTGTCTGCGGGAACATATCAAAACCAACGATTGAGTCAAGCGAATAACCGCCTTCCAGCAGCTTGTTGAGATCGCGCGCGAGTGTGGCCGGGTCGCACGACACATAACAAATCTTTTGCGGAGCGACCTTCAAAATTCCTTCAATCACGCCGCCTTCGGCGCCGCTGCGCGGCGGATCGAGCAACAAGAACTCAGGCCGCTCAAAACCAAGCCAGTGTTTCAACCACTCGGCCACACTCATGTTGGCAATCTCGACGTTATCGAGTTCGGCCGCATCCAGGTTGCGCTGCGCGTAATCAACTGCGCGCGAGTTCGCCTCCACCGCCGTGACTTGATTAAATCGCCGCGCGAGTGGCAATGTGAACAACCCAACGCCTGAATAAAGATCAATCGCCGTCTTCCCATGCTCTTCTCCGACCGCTTCGCCCAACAACAATTCGAGCAGCTCGTGATTGATTTGAAAGAATGCCTCAGCGCCAAAGTAATAAGTCTCGTTGCCGATGTGGCGGCTGACTTCTTTCGAGCGAAAGTGCGTGGTGGCTGAGGCGAGTGAAACGTCCTCGTCGCCGGCAACTGCTTCGATGTCGGTCAACTTTTTCGAAAGCGTTCCTTCGCGCATCTGCTCGCGCAAACGCTCCAGCGTCTGCTGCAACTCCGGCCTCAGCACTGCGCAAACCTCAACGTCGCAAACGTCATGAGAGCCCCGGGCAAAATAGCCAAGCCGTTTGGCTTTGGGATCAAATTGCCAGTTTGCACGCGAGCGATATTGCCATTGTGCGGGAGAAGGAACCATCACAATGTCCGGCAGCGTTTCAATGCGTGCAATGCGATGAAGGCAGTCCCGAATGATCTCAACTTTCGCCGCAAGCTGTGCTTCGTAGTCAAGCTGTTGAAAATCGCAGCCACCGCACAAGCCAAAATAGGGACATGGCGGCTCGACGCGGACGGTTGAAGGCTTAACAACTTCAATGATCGATGCGAAGCCGACCGAGCCGCGCTTGCGCTCAATTTTTACGCGCAGTATGTCACCCGGCGCGGCAAGCGCCACGAACAGCGTCAAGCCCTCAGCATGCGCCAGGCCGAATCCGCCCGGCAGCAGCCGTTCAATCTCAACGAGATTTTTGTCTTGGACGTCGGTAGGGCCCATCAGTGTTGCGACGCTGTCCTGATTTCAGAACTTCATGAACTAGATATAAAACAAACTCAGCCGCGGAACGCCAAAAGTTTCTCGCAGACGTTTCAGCAGCAGATTGTCTCTTGTCTGTAAGTAAACTGCCGGCTCCATTTGTTTACGGTAAGGCTTCAACTGTTTTTCCACTTCTTTCGTCAGCGCGTCAAGTTCCTCAGAACCAGCGACGGAAAGAATTGCGTCGCTCAGCATGCGTTCTACGCCGGTCAGCGATTGTTCCAGCTTCTGCGCGTTAGGCAAAGTCGCGGCCGCGAAATCAGTTTGCAGATCCGCCAGTTGTGCCGCCGCTCGTTGCAAAGCATCAACCAGATCATCGGCAGTAGTTTGGCTTCGCTTCACTGCGGTCGCAGACAAACCAGATCGACAGCGCTCGAGATGTTCAAGAATATCTGCGCGCGGAAATGGTAAGCCCGCCGTATCTCGTTCGCCCGCAACGCCGCCGTCGCTTTCGCTTTCGGCAGCGG
Organism: Blastocatellia bacterium; assembly: GCA_013697915.1. GTDB lineage: Bacteria > Acidobacteriota > Blastocatellia > Pyrinomonadales > Pyrinomonadaceae > PSRF01. The sequence continues at coordinate 65,877 of JACCVY010000006.1, forward strand.
TCCCAACGTGCGCATCCAGCCATTCGGCGTATTGAGCTTCAACCTCTTCCTGACAATAAAGCAAGCTCTTTATCGTGCGCTGGCGCGGCCTTGATTCCCACGAGTCGAAAGACTTTTCAATGCCGCGCAACGCAACGTGGAGCGGCACCTTCATCTCTTTCCAGCTTTCGATCAGGGCCCAGTCCATTGGGCTGAGAAGCAGATGCTTACCCCGGCGACGGACAAACGCATCTTCAATTTCTGTGAAGTAATTAAAATAATTCAATTAGTGATAGCCGGATGGGTTCGTTCGTAGATCAAGCGCAAACCTTCCAAGGTCAAGGTCTCGTCAACCAATTCAATAAACTCGGACCCGGTGGCGATCAGGGATGCCAGACCGCCGGTTGCAATTACTCGGGGGGCTCGCGGCGTGTTACCAATCTCTTCAATCATTTTTTTGAGCACGCCATCTACCAGACCAACGAAGCCGTGATACAGACCAGACTGCATCGCCGCGATTGTTGACGAACCAATGACGGTGCCCGGCCGTCTGATGTCCACTCGCGGCAGTTTTGCAGTGCGTTCAAACAGCGCATCAGAAGAAATCATGATGCCGGGCGTGATGACACCGCCCATGTACTCGCCCCGTTCATTGATTGCATTGAACGTCGTCGCGGTTCCGAAATCAACAACGATGCATGGTGCGCCATATTTCGTAACCGCTGCTACCGCATCGACAATTCGATCGGCGCCGACATCGGCGGCTGGTTCATAAAGAATGCGCAGGCCCGTGTCTACGGAGTGATCTATAAAAAACGGAGTCAGGTGAAAATAAGTCTCCGCCATTGTCTTCAGGGTGTAGTTCAGGGGCGGGACAACTGAAGCAATAGCAATCGCATTGATCGCCTTGACGTCCAGGCCCGCAAGCTCAAACAAATTCCGAGCGTGCACGCCATACTCGTCCACCGTCCGCGAACGCGCCGTGGTCAAGCGCCAGTGGGCCACGAGTTCTGTTTGATTGAACACTCCCAGCGAAGTGTTCGTGTTTCCGGCGTCAATCACCAGAAGCATAAGCGGGTTCCTCAAGCTGCGGGACCAAGACGTCCTGTTCTTCGCATAAGAACTCTTCAATGAGATCGCAAGCGGCGGCGGCGCCGTTTTCCTGTCGCAGCAATCGACCGATCTCGTGCGCCCTGTTTTTATAGTCAGCTTTGGTTAAAAGAATGTCGAGTTCCCTGGCAACGCGCGCGGCCCGATATTTTGTGCGCGGCAAGGTGCGGCTGACACCAAGCCGCGCGGCATGAGCCGCATTATCGGGTTGATCAAACGCGAATGGCACGATCAGCGTGGGAATGCCGGCACGCAAGCCTTCCGAAGTCGTACCCACGCCACCGTGATGCACCATCGCGCAGGCGCGTGGAAGCAACTCTTCGAAAGGCGCGTAATTGACCGCGATCATTCCTGGCGGCAAGGTCTCTACTCGGTTGCGCTCGTCGCCGGTCAGTAACACGGCGCGACGGCCAAGCAGTTTTGCAGCTGCGATGCTTTCACGATAAAAGTCCTGCGCAACCCAGACTGCCGAGGTGCCAAGCGTGAAAACAATCGGAGCCGCACCGTCGTCGAGAAAACTCGTCAACTCCGCGGGCATCTCGCGTTCGTGGTCGCCGCCGTAGAATGCGAATCCAGTAACGCGGGCCTGCGGTGGCCAATCCGGTTGCGGCTGCGCGAACAGCCGCGAAAAGAGCGCAAGCACCAGCGAAGGCGAATGTGCTCCTTCAAATATCGGACTGCCGCGATCAGGTAAACCAAGCTCCTTGCGAAACTGCTCGTACTCTTCGTTCTTGTAGAAGTTTTTAAACTGATTGAGGAACGCAGCCATAAAGCGCGGGCCGAGAATGTTCATATGCCGCATCCATTGCCAGAACGGAGGCCTTGGCGGATCGTAAGCGGAGAAAAAGGATACCGGTGCCAACACACTCGAAACCCAGGGAATGCCAGTCGTCTGAGCAATGAGGGGGCCGGCAAACGAAATCGGGTGCGTTAACAAAAGATCGGCGCCGTCAACCGCTGCTAACAAATCTTCATAGCCTTCCCGCACAAAGGGGAAAAGCATTTCGTTTAAGAGGAAGCCACTTCCCGATCGCGGATTCATGACCTTGGCCATCATCTCCGCGTCCTGTGCCTGCGGCGGTGCGATATGGGGCCGCACAGGGACGAATTCAAAACCTGCTGTCCGTATTTTCTCGCGGTACAGTTCGCTGCTGGCGATAACCGGCTGGTGACCGCGCGCGCGTAACTCGGCGGCGATCGCCATGTAAGGATGCATGTCGCCATAGGAGCCAAACGTAGTTATTAAAATGCGTTTGCGCTTGATCATCGAGTGTTACCGCGGCCGTACGCTGGATACATCACCTGCCCGCAAGACTTTAATTTCCGCGTCATCAGTTTCTACACGTAATGCGCCATCGCGTTCAAGTCCACGAGTTGTGCCAACCAAAGTTTCACTTCCATCAGTGACGCGGATCAGTTTGCCCTCGCAATAAGATGAGTGCATACACCACCTGCGAATAATCTCCGCGTTTCCACCCGGTCCATTCAGGACATCGTAATGTGTTGCCAGCTCGCGAACCAATGCTTCCAGAAGATTTGCCAACTCCGGCCTTGCGCTGGTCGCAGCCTCAACGGACGTGGCCATCGTTTCGAGTTCGGGTGGAAAGGCATTCTGCGTCAGGTTGATCCCAATGCCAACGATAACCGCTCGGCCGGATGGTGTGTCTACCGTTTCCGCCAAAATGCCGCAGAGTTTTTTCTCGTCAACCAAAATGTCATTGGGCCACTTGATGTCCGTCTCCAGAGAACACGCTGCCAGCAAAGCATCATGCGCAGCAAGCGCCGCCATCAGAGTCAGCAGCGGCCACAAGCTCTGATCAAGTTGTGGACGCAGAATGATACTGAAATACAAACCGGCTCCGAGTGGCGAGACCCACTGGCGCTGCCTGCGTCCCCGCCCGGCGGTCTGTTCGCCGGCCACCACACATAACCCTTCAGCCGCACCGTCAGCGGCGCGTTTTGCGGCCTCGAGATTTGTCGACGGCAGCGAATCGAAGTGCAAGATCTGGGGTCTAAGCATACTGATTTTTTTTGGCAGCCTAATTCAAAGTAACAAAGAGCGGGGGTAAACCCACCTTCCCAACCAAGAGCTGATTGAACGTCAACTCTGATTCATTATGTGGAAAGACTTTCAATCAGAGATCTGTGTAGTTAGTTATACCGTCTCTCAGGTTGGGAAGGTGGGCTTGCCCCCGCTCTTCGTTACGCCGCCACTATGTTCATTCAAATTTTCTGAGCGTTCTGCCAACTCTAGCGCCTCGTGGGCCAACTCGCGCACCAAGCCGTCGAAATTACGAAAGCGTTCGTCGCGCGTCTGCCCTTGCACGTAGCGAAAATAGATTTGCTGGATGATAACCGCAACCTTGAACCGGGCAAACGTTTCGTAAAACATGATGCGCGTAAGATCGCGCCCGGTCCTGGCCGCATATCGTTCGATTATTTCCTCTCGCGTCAGCCAGCCCGGTCCATTGGTTACCGCCCACAAAGAACTGTTTCGAGCCGCAGGCCCGCTTTCGCCATTTCTTCCGCGCATTGTCCAATAAGTAAGAAGCAATCCCACATCAATTAGTGGGTCGCCGACCGTACACATCTCCCAATCAAGCAGCGCAACTACCCGCGCCGGATCGTCGGCGTCAAGCATCAGATTGTCGAGTTTGAAATCGTTGTGAACTATCGTCGCGCCCACAGACTCGGGCGGAATTCTATCTACCAGCCATTGAATCACCTGGTCCATCTCAGCGAGTTCGCCGGTCCGGGAACCGTGCCATCGTTTTGCCCAACCGTGGACCTGGCGGGCCACCAGCCCTTCCGGCTTGCCGATGTTCACTATGCCCGTCGCGTGGATATCAACGGCGTGAAGCGCAACCAGAGTGTCAACCACGGCCTCGCTGAGATGCTTGCGCAATTCCAGGTTATCGCCAATTTGTTCTGGCACTTTGAAACGCACAATGAAACCGCGGCGACGTTCCATTAAGTAGAAAGGTACGCCAATGACCGACGCCTCTTCGCAAAGCAAAACCGGTTTCGGAGCGAGCGGAAAATGGGGATTGATGACTGACAGTAGCTTGTATTCGCGCGGCATGTCATGGGCCGTCGGAGCAACTGGGCCAACTGGCGGACGACGCAGCACGAATTCCTGCTCGCCATAACGAATTAGATAAGTGAGATTTGAGTGTCCGCCCGGGAATTGTTCGATCTTTATCGGCCCGGCCGGATCGATCCCAATCAAATGCTCACGCAAATAGGCGCCAAGCGCCGCCAGGTCCAACTCCTCCCCGGCTCTTACCGCAGTGCTGTCTTTGCTCGCTGCCATAACGTCTAGTTGAATGAATCAATCTCTTAACTGGGACCGCGGGCGTCTCGCCCGCCTCAAGCAACCCGTTCACTCAAGTCAAGGTTGAGTTTGTCAACCTGGAGTTAGTGGTATTCGACGGAAGCGGGCGAGACGCCTGCGGTCCCAGTGAAAACGTTGAACAACTCGCGATGCGTTCAGTCTTTCAAGTCTTTGGAACTCTCGCGCGCGAAAGTTTTGAGTATTCGTTGCGCCACCACCTGCCGGTGCACCTCGTCAGGCCCGTCGTAAATTCGCGCCGCGCGCGCATCGCGGTAGAACATTTCCAGCGGCGTGTCTTTGGAATAACCGAGCGCGCCGTGGACCTGGATCGCGCGGTCAACCACATCATGCAAAACGCGCGCGCCGAAAAATTTGATTAGCGAGATCTCGATCCGCGCGTCGTCACCGCGATCCAGTTTCCACGCAGCATGGAGTGTCATCAGCCGGGCTGCGTTGAGTTCGGCAGCCGAGTCGGCAATCCAGTTTTGCACTGTTTGCTTTTTCGCCAGTGGCTCGCCAAACGATTGCCGCCGGAGCGCGTAAGCGCACATCATGTCGAAACTTCGTTGCGCTGCGCCGATCCAGCGCATGCAGTGCTGTATGCGACCTGGTCCAAGTCGCGCCTGGGCCAACTTAAAACCCTGGCCTGTTTCACCGAGCAAATTGGTAACAGGCACGCGGCAGTTTTCGAAGCGGACTTCGCAATGGCCGCCCACGCCACCTGAGCCCATCACCGGTACGGAGCGCACGATATTGAAACCCGGTGTGTCCGTCGGAACCAGAATCATGCTGGCGCGGTGATGTGCGTCGGCGGACGGATCAGTGACCGCCATCGCAATTGCGAACGCTGAACCGATCGCGCCGCTGGTAAACCATTTATGGCCGTTGATAACCCAATCATCTCCGTCTCGAGTGGCGGTTGTGCGCAGGCCCGTTGGATCAGAGCCGGAAACTTCCGGTTCGGTCATCGCGAAACATGAACGCATTTCGCCGGTTGCAAGCGGGCGCAAGTATTTCTCCTTCTGTTCGGGCGTGGCTGCGATCAGCAACAGCTCGGCGTTGCCCGCATCGGGCGCGGCGTTACCAAACAAGCGCGGCGCGATCACCGATCGGCCCGCAATCTCGTTGACTAGCGCCTGACCGATGAAACCGATTCCCATGCCACCCCACTCGCGCGGCAGATGCGGCGCCCAAAGTTCAAGTGCCTTTACTTTCTCTTGCAGTTCTCTTTCGAGATCGGCTGGCAGGCCTTCATCCTCGATCAGCTTGTTTTCGTTTGGATAAACAAACTCGTCCATGAAGGCGATGGCCCGTTTCTGGACGGCTGCGAGTTCGGGAGAAATGCTGAAGTCAATCATTGGGATAGCCTTCCGGCGCGAGTGTTGAATTAGGGATGTCGGCAGTGCAGCGGGATTGTAACGTTAAGATGAGGATGTTAACCAGACCACCATTCTCATGGTGCCAGGTCAGTTCGCGGCACATGTCCGATAAACTTTAGTTTGTGGCGGCGTTACGACAAGCTAAAGTTATCGGAGATCAAACTGATCCACTAGCATTCTCTTGCACCGACACTCTGGGCTAACATGACGCCTCTTGATCTTATCTTTGCTGTCTTTGGGGTTTCCGAGGTTTATTCTCCCGTGATTGATTGGTTCCCCATCAAGTTGTCGTTTGCCGTTGCCAGCGCGGCGACGTTGATTGCGCTGGTTGCCGGCTCCGCGCTCGCCTGGCTGCTGGCGCGCAAACGGTTTCCCGGACGTAACCTAATCGACTCGCTGATCACGTTGCCGCTGGTGTTGCCGCCGACAGTGCTTGGTTATTACCTGCTGGTGCTGCTGGGGACACGCTCGGCAGTGGGCGGGTTTCTTTATCACCGCCTCGGCATCCGTCTTACATTCACTGTCACCGCGGCGATCATTGCCGCGACGATTCATGCTTTGCCGTTGGTCACAAAAAGTCTGCGCGCTGCATTTGAAAGCGTGAACCTGGAGCTGGAAGCGGCAGCGCGAACGCTGGGACTTAACAGCCGCAGGATCTTCTTTCGGGTAACCGTGCCGCTCGCAGCGCGGGGCGTGCTAGCCGCCACTGCGCTCGCATTTGCGCGCGCGCTGGGCGACTTTGGCGTAACGATTATGATTGCGGGAAATATTCCGGGGCGCACGCAAACAGCTTCAGTGGCCATCTACGACGCGGTCCAGGCTGGGCGCGACAACGAAGCTTTCACACTCGCGGTGATCGTTTCACTGATCGCGGTGGTAATGCTTTACATCATTAATCGCTTTGGCAGGCTGCGATGGTAGGACCGAGGAAGTGCTGAGTGCTGAGTACTGAGATAGGGGCTAGGTACTGAGTCTCGTGTTGGTCAACTTCAGAAATCACAACTCAGTACTCAGCACTCAGCACTCAGCACTTGTTTCTACGCAAGAAACCCCTTGAACTTCGCTTCGTTCACAGCATAACCGGGAAACACTTGCTGCACGTTTGGGGTGCCGAGGTGTTTCCTTGCAACCTCCGCAAAAACGTCGCGAAAGTCTGTGGTCAAAGCTAAATCTCGTCCTTCATAAAGCTGATCGTTCTTCAGTCCCGGCCACTGCCCGTAAACTTTGCCGCCGCGCACACTGTTGCCGACAACGAACATCGCGTTCGCGTGGCCGTGGTCCGTGCCACGGTTTCCATTCTCTTTTACGGTGCGGCCAAATTCCGACATCGTCAGAATCACAACATCGTCCATGCGCTGGCCCAGATCCGTGTACAGCGCGTTGATGCCATTGCTGAACTGTTGCAGCAGATTTCCCAACTGGCCACGCGCGCTGCCTTCGTTGACGTGGGTATCCCAACCACCAATGTCGGTGAACGCGATTTCCAAACCAACGCCCGCCTTAATCAACTGCGCAATCTGTAACAACGAATTGCCAAACGGCGTGCGCGGATACTGCGCGCCATTCTGCGGTTGATACTGACTGGGATTAACTTTCTTCAGATAGTTGACTGCTTCAAAAGTCTCTTTGCCGGTGCCGCCCAACACGTCGTTGACAGTCTGATCGTAAATCGCTTCAAAGCCGCCTTGCACATTCGCTGAGTTCTGCCCCGCACGTATGGTGAAATCCGCGAGATTGGAAATCGCCAGCGTCGGGGCTTTTCCCTGCATCACCCGCGGTGTCGTTTGCGTCATTGAGACGGCGCGGAAAAGACTGTTGTCCGGATCGCGTTTGCTTTGCAGGTAACGATTCAGCCAGCCGTCGGGCGTTGACTTCACGCCGGGCGTGGCTGACTCCATATAGTCCTGCGCGTCGAAGTGTGAACGAGTGTTGTCCGGCGACCCGGCCGCGTGGACGATCGCCAAACGCTTTGAATCCCACAGCGATTTGAAAGGCATGAGCGACGGATGAAGGCCAAAAAAGCCGTCGAGGTTAATCGCCGCCTCAGCATTGCCGGCTGCAGGTTTCGGAATCGCAATCGAAGGTCGCAGATCGTAGTACGAGCTTTCGCCATACGGAACGACCATGTTCAAACCATCAACCGCGCCGCGCTGAAAAATCGCGATCAGCGTCTTGCGCCGGCCCCCGGTTAATCGCTCCCTCGTTTGCCCAAAGACGGTGCGTTGCAAAAACGACGGAGCTGCATTCATCAAGCCAAAACTTGCCAGCGCCACGCCACTTGATTTGATAAAGAATCTTCTGTCCATAACTCAACTCCAGGTTTCAGGTGCCGGGTGTCAGGTGCCGGTTGTCCTTTTCCGACACCTGATACCTGACACCTGACACCTTCTTTTACTGTCTCTGAAACTCCGGCGAACCCAGGATCAAGCCAACCATTCTGGTCACTGGATCCGTGATGTTCGCATCCACACGCGCCAACTGCTGCTGTCGCCCTGGACGCTGAGCCATCATTTCGCCTTGCGCCGGATCATTCATGTTCGGCCTGGCCGGCAACGCCGCCGGCACAACCAGCGCCGTCTGATCGTCCATCTGCTTTAGCAGAGTCGCTTTAGTCCTGGACGACATATCGCCCGCGACAATCAAACTAAGAAAGCGCTCCATCATTTTCGACTTGTCAGGCACAGCGGAATTGTTGCTATCCAAATAGCGTTTGAGATCGACGCGCGTGCCGGGAATGCGATTGCTGGCCAGCGTCAAACCAAAATTCAAACGCTCGAGCAGCCCGCCTGTGTTCACCCAACTTTCAGCCGCGTCTGAATAGCCATTCGGGGTTTGAAATCCGTAGAGCGGCTCGCCCATGCGCGCAATCCATTGATGCAAACCTGGTCCACCGTTGGTTTCGCCCCCAAGCGTGCGGATCGCGCTAATCGCCAATTCAAAAGGCCGCTTAACTTTTGCGCGGTAAGCCTCCGGCGCATTGAACTCAGGCGAAAAGAAAATGGCACGCAAGGTTTCGCGAATATCGCCATTGCTTTTCAGAAACGTTGCGGCTACGCGATCGACAAGCTGCGGCGGCGGAGTATCAGAAACGAAATGGCGTACAAGTTTTGTAGCTATGAATTTCGCCGTTGCCGGCTGGTGCGACAGAATGTCGAGCACCAGCAGGCCATCTTTGAAGCCGCCGCCCGCGGGAATCTTGTGACCCAGCACGATCTTTTCACCATCGTCGTGCACGCGCGGATTGAAGAAAAATCTGCCGGCGTTTTCGCGCAGCATATCGGCGCGCGGGCTGTTCGCCATGGCCTGCGCGGCTGCGGCGCCGCCCCGTGGTGCAAAGATGGTCCAACCCGTAAAGCAGCGTGCTACCTCCTGCACGTCTTTCTGCGTGTAACCGCCATCGACACCCAGCGTATGCAGCTCCATTAACTCGCGCGCGTAGTTTTCGTTAATGCCGCGACGGGCTTGCTGCTGCGGCCGCTGTTGCCGCGGATCGTTTGTCATCCTCGGTGATGGCCGATTCTGCGCGCCGCCGTGCAGCAGTTGAGCCAGCGGATTACGTTGCGCTCCCGGGCGCTGATTTCCGAAATAACCTGGACCAGTCGGCGCGTTAGGATTAACGCTTTGGAAGTTATCAAGATAGAAAAGCATCGCCGGACTTTGCGCGGTCGCCAGCAACAAGTCAGAAAACTTGCCCATCGCGTTGGGACGAATCGTATCGCGGTCGTAGGCAGTCAATAACCAGCGATCGGCGCCCTTTCCGGCAAAGACGTTAAAATGGTTGGTCCAAAAATCGTCCATCACTTCCTGCAACTGGCGTTCGCTGTAAACAGCGCGCAGAATTCTCGACGCCTGCAATTCGGCCGTGATCCGTTGCGGCAGTTGCAATCCGTTCTGGGCATAGTATTCGCGCAAAGCCTGGCGATACTTTTCGTTGTCCATCGGATTACCGTTGGCTGCTGGATTGTTTGCGGCTGCGGCATCCACCTGCCTTGTCGTCGCGCTGTTTGGGTTGCCATTCATCGCGGATGCGTTGCCGGTTTTCGCATCCCCCGCTAGGGCCGGTGCTGCCGCCTGCACCTGCGTGCGGTTGTCGCGTGCGGCCGCAAGTCCCGCCGGCAACTCGCCACGCCGCTCGAGCTGTCTCAGTAATTGACCTGGCTGCGGAAACTTTTCGTAAAGTTCCGCGGTCGACATATTCAGCGTCGAAAGATTTTTGAGCTTCGCGTTGGCAACTTCATCGTTAATCTTGTCCGGCGACAGCTGCTGGTTGATGTATTGCTCGAGTCCTATCGCTTTGACACGCTCTATATCACCCGGCCGGGCGCCAAAGCCCAGCCGGTTCAGAACGTGAAGAACGCGCTGATCTTCATTCAGCCGTGCTGTAGTCGTTCGTTGCGCTTCTGTAACGGGCAAACTGCCACTAACAATCGCGGTCGTAATTAGAAGTGCAAGCGTGACTCGCTTTCGCCAGTGCGTGTCGGATTTAGAGTTTAGAAAATTCATAGGTTCACCGCCGGGCAGGCATTTTCTCCAACTAATTGAGGCTTATTAGCGCATCCGGTCTTTAGACGCTTGACCCCGGTCTGCGGTTGAGTAAATCGTCTTGACTAACGAACAGGTTTCGGAAAGCTAACTGGACTGCGATTCCCCGCTCTGTCCACAGCCCGCACGGCAAAGAAGAAGTTGTCCTTGGACATTCTCTTCATTGTGTAACTTGTGACGTTGCCGACTGAACGCGCGTTGGTCCAAACGGGCGACGTCGTCTCGCGCCAAACAATCTCGTAACCAGCCAGGTCGGGTTCTTTGTTAGCTTCCCACTTCAAATCGGTATCGTTGGTCAACCGCGTCGTTACCACAGCGGCATTTTTTGGACGGGCCGGCGCCAGTGCCAGCGCGGCCAGCGCTGCTGCATTCACGCGCGCAACATTTGCGATGTAGTTAAAGTCGTCATACTGCGGCAAGTCGCCATATTGCACGGCGTTTTCGATCCGCACGTTCTGGTGTTGATGTCGATAATCTTCATTCGGCTCAGTGAAACGAACTGCCGCAAAGCCGCGTTCGAGAAACGGAATGTGATCGCCGCCACGCAGGTAACGATCGCGGCGATAGACCATCATCACGCGCATGCCGGGCACATAACGCTGGCCCGTCTCCTTAATGAAGCGGGCCAACTGCCGCGCCGCTGAATCATTTTCACCGCCAACGCCGCGGCGCGTAGTCGCCTCTTCGGGGCTTTCGTTGGAGGGAACGCCTTCGGAAAAAACTCGCACCGTCATGGGATCGTGGACGCCGTTACCGCCAAGCGAACTACCGATAATGTCGTTAGTAAACATCGCTTCTACATCGACGTGTTTTTGTTTTGCCTGCTCGGCGAAATAGGTCGAACCCAACAATCCTTGTTCTTCGCCGGCAACGGCCATGAAGATAATCGTCGCGTCAAATTTGTATTTCGCCATGACGCGTGCCATCTCCAGAACTGCGGCTGTGCCCGAGGCATCGTCGTTTGCGCCGGGCGCGTCGCATTTCGCGTCGGTCGGACTGGTACACATTGAATCGTAGTGTCCGCTGACGACGTAGGTTCGTGCTTCGGATTCAGGCTGGGTCCCCTTCAGGGTTGCTACGATGTTCGTGATCGTCGTTGGTTCTGGAACGCGCGCCGCTTGTAGTTGCAGGAACGCTTGCTTCTCCACCGTCATTCGCCCACCCGATTGCTCCGCCACTTTTGAAAACTCGGCAAACAACCAATCGCGCGCGGCGCCGACACCGCGATTGGGATCGCTTTGTTCGGAGAGCGTGTTGCGCGTGCCAAACGAGACGAGCTTGCGGATAGTTCTTTCAATATTTCGCGCATCAACCTCACGAACAATTTGCGCGATCTGACGGTTGTCGGTTCTCGCAGATTTTGCTCGAGCGGCGCGCGATTGTTTGGTTTGCGCCTCGACTGAATTTGCAGCGAGCAGAAAACAGGAAAGAAACAACGAAATGATTGTGCTTACAAGCAGACGACTTGGCATTAGTTCTCGCTCCTGGTGACAGACAATTAGGCGGCCAATTTACCACCTTGTGCGCAGTGGAATGAAGTTGCCGTGCTGTTCGAAGCTTTCAGGGAAGTTTTCTGCGGAGACAAAAAAAGGTCGTCATACTTGCAGTGTCAGTGAATGCGATAGGTAGTGCCCTTCCAAACAACGATCACCTCGCCACCCAGTTGTTCAGCGATCGAACCAAGTGCCGGCTCGTCCGCAATCAAGGCGCGAAACTGTTCCGAGTCGCGTTTGACATTCACTCTCGCTCTACCTGCAGCGTAGTCTGAATCAATCCAGGCGTTTCCTTCCCGACGAAACAGCCGTCCGGAAACTCTGCGGGTCTCAACCGCGTTGCCTGCGGCTTTCTGATCTTTGTTTGCTGTGCGAGACATCCCCGAAGAAAGCCCGCCGACGTTCTGCGAATTATTGCGTGAAGGACCACCCTTCGCAGGCCCAGCACGTGCTACCTCATTTTCGTCACGCGCTCGAGAATAGTTGAGGTCGCGACGCCGCTTTTCCATGTCAGCATCTTCCTCTTGCTTGCGCGCTTCCGCAGTTTTGCTGGCATCAGCTAATGCAGGACGCGGCGGCGGCGGTGGGGCAGCGGCCTCAGTAGGTTCCGTAGCAAACGGTTTTGATTCTGCCACGCCGGTAGCCTGGCCGGGTTTCACGAGACCTTTCGCCGCCCGATCCGTGGTCGAGCTCGTGCTTGGCGCAACCGCCGGCGGTTGGATGGTGCCGGCTGACCGCGAAAGATTTTTTTCTTTTGACTCGGCCGACGACGGCTGTGCCGGCGACATGGCAGATTGGGGAACGTTCTCAGTCGTTGAGTTCTGATTCTCGCCACCACCGGAAATCGCGGGCGACGTCTGCGTTTGATTTTGTGCTACAAAGTTCGTCTGCTCTTGCCGGCGCAAGGCAACGATAGCAATGGCGATGATTGCAGTCAGCGCCAGGGCCGGCACCGCGAATCGCAGCACTGAAGGAGCCAACAGTGCGGCTAGTTTCTCGCGCAAGTTCCATCCCAGGTTCTGCTCCGCCACCTCCCGGCGACGAGTGACAGCCGCCGCCGGAACCAGCCCAGTCACAATTCGACGACAAATATCGCAATCGGCGAGATGCTTGTTGTATCGCGCTCGCTCAGCACCAGACACAATGCCTTCGGCGTAGCAGTTCAGTTCATCCGCATCGAGATGCGCGCCAATCTCCTGCCCGGACTGCGGCGGCGATGCGAGTGGCGAACGCGCTGAAGCGTCGCGACCCAGCGCGCGCAACAACAGGTCCATCTGGTTTTGGTCAGTCGTCTTCATCAAACTATGCCGTTGGTAGAACGTCGTAAGTAGTAACTACTTGCGCTGTGCTCTGCACCTACCCCGTCATCTCCCTTTCACTTTCAACCATTGTTTCGCTCACCAGCATGGGCTCAATATCTGCCTCTAAATGCAACGCAATGTCGGAAAAGGCCCGCTCAGTTTCCGGGCGTGTCCAACCATGTTCTTCCTTTAGCGAGTCTTCAACATTAGTGCGCAAATCCGCATGGATTCTCGTCAGGCGACGGCTGGCGGTGGCTTCATGCACGCCAAGAATGGCACCGGCTTCGCGCAACTTAAGTCCATCAAAATAGTAAAGCTTTACTAATAATCGGTCCTCATCCGAGAGGTGGCCGATCGAAGCCGCTAACGCTTTTTGTAAATCAGCACTGGCGCGTTTTTCAGAAACTTCTACCTCCGGGTTAAACCTTTCGGCATGACCACTCCAGGAAGGACCTTCCTTCTGCAGCAAACGATCGAAATCAGCATCATCCTCAGTTTGCACCAGGCGCGATTGCTTTCGATGCTGGTCGACGGCTAGTTGTCCGACTACCGCGCGCAGCCAGCCAGCCAATGAGCCGCGGCCGGAATAGTAGGTCAGCTTGCTTGCCGGCTTGCCATCTTCGCGAATTCTCAGTCCGTGAAGTTCGGCCCAAATCGATTGTGCCAAATCTTCGGCACCTTCCTCGTTGGCACTAACTGAACGGGCCGCCGAGCGCACAGTCGATCCGAAACGTGCGACCAGATCGGTCCAGGCTTTTTCGTTGCCTTGTTCGCAAGCCACAATCAGGCAAAGATCGTCCGCCTGGAGTTTGTCAACGAACTCATTAACCTCGGCAAGCGATGAGTCGGCGTTGTCCCGCAAAAGATATTTCTCAAGCGCCGCGCGAATCCTTGGTACCAGCGTCTCCCCAGAAATCGCATAGGTATCGCTGGCGCGCGCTAAGAGGCGCGCCGCGTTGGCCGCTAAAGTCTTCTCGATTTCTTCAACTTTTCGATTCACGGGGGGACCTGACCAGGTTTTGCCAATGCTAACACGTTGTACTCGACGCGGCGCGCCAAAAGGTTGGATGACTTCAAGCCCTGCGCGTTGCCGACGACCGCATTTTAAGTTATCAACTTTGACACCGTTTAGAGCCTGCGCTAGATTGAATTTCGCAAGTTAAGCCGTGCAATAATCCCGCAAATTGATTTTTCAATGTTAAGAGTCACCGAAATATTTCGTTCAATCCAGGGCGAATCTACTTACGCCGGCCGCCCCTGCACCTTCATCAGACTAACCGGTTGCCCGATGCGTTGTGTGTGGTGTGACAGTGAATACACCTTCAGTGGAGGCGAACACATCTCGCTGGCTCAAGTGATGGACCAGGTCAAGCTGTTCGGTTGTAGTCTGGTCGAAGTAACCGGCGGCGAACCATTGGCACAGCAGCCGGGCCTGGAATTAATTGAAGCGTTGTGTGCGGCAGATTATGAAGTGCTGGTGGAGACCGGCGGATACTTTTCAACCGAGAGCGTGGACCCAAGAGCCAAAATCATTCTCGACGTGAAGTGTCCGGCGTCAGGCGAAGCAGAGCGAAACCACTGGCCCAACCTTGAGCGGTTACGAGCAGACAAAGACGAGGTTAAGTTTGTGATTGCTGATTTTGAAGACTGGGTGTACGCGCAAGAGATCATCAAAGAGCACAACCTGATCCAACGGACTAAGGCTGTGCTGATCTCGCCGGCGTGGGGTCTGATCGATTTGCAGGAGTTGGCTGAATCAGTGGCTGGCAGCGGACTGGAAGTTCGTATGCAACTGCAGTTGCACAAATACATCTGGGGACCTGAGGCCCGAAGCGTTTAATGGGTGGACACGACGACATCGCTTACCGCGGCCCAGCCGAATCCAATGATGAGCAAGCCGAGTTGGCGGTTTGTCTTGTGTCGGGTGGCATGGATTCGTGCGTAACGGCGGCCATTGCTCATCGCGATGTTCCGCGGCTTGCATTTCTTCACATTTCGTATGGGCAGCGAACTGAGGCCCGGGAGCTACAAGCCTTTGAAGCGCTGGCCGAATACTATGGAATTAATGAGCGTCTCGTTGTTTCATTGGTCCATCTCGCTCAAATTGGTGGCTCCTCGTTAACTGACATTGGTCTTGCGATCGCTCCGGCAAATCTTCAAAGCCAGTCGATTCCCACCAGCTATGTGCCGTTTCGCAATGCTCACCTGCTGTCCGTGGCTACCAGTTGGGCGGAAGTAATCGGTGGCCGCTATATCTACATCGGCGCTGTCGCCGAAGATTCTTCCGGTTACCCGGACTGTCGCCCGGAATTTTACGAAGCATTCCAAAGAACAATTGAAATAGGGACAAAGCCTTTGACGAAGGTCGAAATCAGAACTCCAGTGATTGCCATGAATAAATCCGAGATTGTGCGACTTGGACAAGAGTTAAACGCGCCGCTCGAGCTTACCTGGTCGTGTTATGCACGTTCGGATAGAGCTTGCGGTGAGTGTGATTCCTGTGCTTTGCGCCTGCGGGCATTTCGTGCCGCCGGCGTTTCTGACCCGATTCCATATGTGCTTGACAGCGCGAGGTTTGCTTATTAACTTTAGGCCGCTCGTTTCAGTTTCAATGTTACAACCGGGAGTTGGTTCCGAGCATCCTATGGACTCTCCCGATATCTCAAAATTCTTAGTAAACTTTTTGGAGGAAGCCTTAATGTTTCGCAGATATCTATTCGCCTCGGTCGCCCTTGTGGTGCTTTTTGTTGCGACTGCGGTTTTAGCAGCAGCACAGGCTGGCCAACTTCGCGGCCATGTGGCCATGAAGCAAGCTGACGGAACGACAGTGCCCGCCGCCGGCGCTCAGATTGATGTTTTCCGAACAGACATTCCCGGAAAATACGAAACTAAGACAGATAAGAAAGGTGAATTTGTATTCGCCGGATTGCCTTTCCAGGGAACCTACATAGTGGCAGCTAGTCTAGCGGGAGCGAGCCCGGATTGGATCCCAAACGTTAAAGCGGGTCGCGAGATTGATTACCCGTTCACCTTAACGCCTGGTGACGGCGCCCGATTGACTCTGGAGCAGATGAAGGCAGCGATGGCGCAAAAGTCCGGGAGTGGTGGTGGCGCTGCCCAACCGAGTGCGGTGGACAAGGCCAAGCAAGCGGAAATCGCGCGCGAGGTTGCGGAAATTGCTGCTTCCAACGAGAAGGCTAAGAATGCCAACGTAATCATCGACCGAACGTTCAAAGCGGGAAACGCGGCGCTGTTGGCAAAAAACTACGATGAAGCGATTAAACAATATCAGGAAGGTCTTGCAGCCGATGCAGGGCAGTCCGCGCTTTTGACGAACGAAGCCGCAGCGTACAAAGCGCGTGGTGTGGAAAAGTACAACGCGGGCATTTCCGCAACAGACGATGCCGCAAAAAACTCCAGCCTTGAGGCCGCAAAAAGCGATTTTAAAGCTGCCGCCGAGGCCAGCGCGAAAGCTGCGACATTGATCAAAGCGCTGCCGGTTCCTGCCGAGCCCGCAGAGTTGGCACGTTACAATGGAAATAAAATTGCCGCGTTCAGCACGAATGCGGAAGCAATGCGTCTTCTGGTCACAAAAGTTGATTCAACTCAAGCCGATGCCGGTTTAGCAGCTTTCAAGGATTACATCGCAGCGGAGCCTGATCCGGTGAAGAAAGCTAAGGCACAACTGGATGCTGCGCAGATGCTTTTGGACGCAGGAGCCGTCGATAAGTCATATGCTGAGTTTCACACGATTCTCGAAGCGCAGCCCGACAACCCTGATGCGAATTTGGGCGCCGGACTATCGCTGTTCGCCAGTGGCGACAAAGCAAAATATCAGAACGCAGCAAACTACCTTCAGCACTACGTGGACGTTGCTCCGGACACGCACAAATTCAAGGCTGATGCCAAAGCAATTCTGGCTGAGCTGAAGAACACCGAAAAGGTTGTGCCGGACAAAACTACGAGTCCTACCCGCCGTCGTCGTCCCTGATAACTGTCCGACGCTTAGATAAAAGCCGTGACCGGGACCTTCAACCCCTCACGGCTTTTTGCTGCTCGTTTCGGCTGCACGCCTTCACTCCGAACCAACTGAAGGGCGCAATTTGAGCTTATTTCTTGAAAATTTCGGTCTTGACAGTGCAGGAGTCAACTTGTACTATCTTTGACCAACGGTGTTTAGCGCCGTCCGCTGTCAGTCCCAACCCCAGCCCTGCACTAGACTTTTTGAGCAGAATTCGGCGGCCCGTCCCGTCAAACCATTTCTTGGATATCTCAGCATCGGGGTACAAATGTCCGCTAAACTAGGCGAAATTCTCGTTCGGGAGAATCTCATCAGCCCGCAGCATCTGCGTGAAGCACTGGACTACCAACGCGAGCACGGCGGTCGTTTGGGCTATAATCTTGTCAAACTCGGCCTCGTCTCTGACGACATGATCACGGCTGTTCTGTCGCGGCAGTACGGCATTCCTTCCGTCAACCTGGAACTCTTCCAAATCGACGAACAGGTCCTGCACCTCATACCGCAGGAAGTGGCGCAGAAGTATTCTGTGCTACCTCTATCTCGCGTAGGCGCCAGCCTAACGCTGGCTATGGTGGATCCCACCAACGTGTTTGCCATGGATGACGTCAAGTTCATGACCGGGCTTAACGTCGAGCCAGTGGTAGTCGCGGAAGCAAGTATCCAACACGCAATCGCCCGTTACTACGGCACCTCCAAAGAAATTGAATTGTCGGCTATCGGCGTCGATGAAGTAGTGTTCGAAGGGGCAAGTGCTAAAAGCGCCAACGGCGGCATCACTCACGCCGACCTCGTTTCTCTGGACACCATCGACTTTGATACTGATCGCACCGAGGACGTCGAAGTACTCGAAGACAACGAAGAGATCGATCTCTCTACACTCTCTCGGATCAGCGAGGACGCTCCGGTTGTCAGATTAGTAAATGTGCTGCTGGTCGATGCGCTTCGTCGCGGAGCATCAGACATCCACGTCGAACCTTACGAAAAGGAACTGCGCATCCGCTTCCGTATTGACGGTGTTCTTTACGATGTAATGCGTCCACCACTGAAGATGCGTGATGCTCTGATTTCGCGCGTCAAGATCATGGCGAAACTGGACATCTCTGAAAAGCGTCTACCTCAGGATGGTCGCATCAAAATCAAAGTGAAGGTTGATGCGCGTTCGCGCGAACTCGACTTTCGCGTTTCCACACTGCCCACCTTGTTTGGCGAAAAAGTTGTGCTTCGTCTGTTGGATAAAGAAAACCTGATGCTTGACATGACCAAGCTGGGTTTCGAGCCTGGATCGCTGGTGAAATTTCAGCGCAACATATCCAAGCCTTACGGTATGGTGCTGGTAACCGGGCCGACAGGCAGTGGTAAGACAAATACGCTTTATTCCGCACTGCAATCCCTCAACACGGTTCAGACGAACATTATGACGGCCGAGGATCCTGTCGAATTCAATTTGATGGGAATAAACCAGGTGCAAATGAAAGAGCAGATCGGTCTGAACTTTGCGGCCGCTCTTCGTTCTTTCCTGCGTCAGGATCCCAACATCATCCTGGTCGGAGAAATTCGCGACTTTGAAACCGCAGAAATTGCTATCAAAGCAGCATTGACCGGCCATCTAGTGCTTTCCACACTGCACACGAATGATGCTCCCTCCACCATTTCCCGGCTGATGAACATGGGTATCGAGCCTTTCCTCGTCGCCACCAGCGTCAACCTCATACAAGCCCAACGCCTTATTCGCCGCGTTTGTAAGGACTGCAAGCGTGAGCACCCCACCCCGCCGGAAGCCCTCATGGAAGTTGGTTTCTCCGCCGAAGATGCCAAGAACCTCAAGACGTATAAAGGCAAGGGTTGTTCGACTTGCAACAACACGGGTTACAAAGGTCGCATTGGTCTTTATGAAGTAATGGAAGTTAATGATGACATACGCGAGCTGATCCTAATCGGCGCTTCCTCGCTCGAATTGAGAAAGAAAGCGATTGAAGACGGAATGATCACCTTGCGCGAATCCGGACTGACTAAGGTTCGTGCCGGCTTAACCACGCTCGACGAAGTTGTTCGCGAGACAGTGGCCTAGAAAGAAGGAAGAATTATGTTGCGAACAGTAGCGCTCTCACTTCTGATGCTGATTTCAGTAGGCGTAATGCTGCCTTTTGCCAGTTCGACGGCGCACGGCATTCGCCAGAGTTCCGTGTCAAATCATCACCGGCGCTATCGACGCCATTCGCGCGCATGGTGGCGACGTCATCGCGCCCGTTTGCGGATGCGCCGCGCCGCGGCAATGGCCCACCGCAATGCCCCGCTTGGCCCGGTTCTGATGCTGCCAACAAATAGTCTGCTGCCGACCGCCGCGCTGCCAAAGCTACCTGCCGGCTGGGATAAACCTGCCGTCGCCAACAACGGGGAAATCAAATTCAAGAGCGAAAGCACTGCGCCGGCTCCGAGCCAGGCCACACTTTCTGTTATTGCTCGCAGCCGCCCAAATCCTGCTTACCTTACGCAACGAGAAGAGCGAAGCATGCTCGCGGGTGTAACCTTCGCTGATTTGCGCCGCACGGTGATCGAAAAAATGATCAAAGCTGGTGGCTGGGTAGTAAACGATTACCAGCGCCAGGTTAATGGCGCGCGCGTTTTCGTAGTTATCGCACAAACTCCCAGCGACGGACGTTCGCCGGAGAAAGCGTGGAACTTCTACTTCGCCGAGATCGACGGAAAAATTTACAGCCTGAGCCTGAATACGCCAGTGCAGTATTCAGATCGATTGGCTGCCGAAGGTGAAAAGTTCCTTTCCTCGTTGCGCGAAAAAGCTAACGCAACGGACAAACGGTAAGTCTGCCAGGGCTGCTGCAACTAACTACACCGACTTCACTTCAGGAGCTGCCGCTAATGCCATTGAACGATTCAACCCCGCAAATCACCCTCTCGGAACTGCTGCGCAAGCTGTCGGAACTGGGCGGTTCGGATTTGCACATCACCACAGGCTCGGCGCCTCAAGTCCGCGTTGATGGACATCTTCGATCGCTGGAAGGCTATCGCGAGATGACTGCCGCCGATACTAAGCAGCTCGCCTACTCGGTGCTCACCGACGCCCAGAAACATCGTTTTGAAGAGAACCTCGAGCTCGATTTTTCTTTTGGTGTGAAGGGCCTCTCTCGCTTTCGCGCCAACCTCTTCAATCAGAGAGGCGCGGTCGGCGCCGTGTTCCGAGCCATTCCTTACGAAATCAAAGCATTCGAAGACCTTGGCCTGCCGCCTGTCGTCAAACAGCTTTGCGATAAACCGCGCGGTTTGATTCTGGTCACGGGACCGACCGGCTCCGGTAAATCAACCACGTTGGCTTCAATGATCGACAAGATCAATCGCGATCGACACGAGCATATTTTGACGATCGAAGACCCAATCGAGTTTCTGCATAACCACAAGAATTGTCTGGTGAACCAGAGGGAAGTCAACGCCGATACTCATGGGTTTGCAGCCGCACTGCGCACTGCTTTGCGTCAGGATCCGGATATTGTCCTGGTCGGTGAAATGCGCGACTTGGAAACGATTGAGTCGGCGCTGCGCATCGCAGAAACTGGACATCTCACACTGGCTACCTTGCACACTAATTCGGCTGCATCCACCATCAACCGCATCATCGATGTTTTCCCGTCGGATCAGCAATCACAGATTCGCGCCCAGCTTTCGCTCGTGCTTGAAGGCATTCTTTGCCAAGCGCTGCTGCCGCGCGCCGAAGGGACCGGCCGAGCCATGGCGCTTGAGATATTGGTTCCCAACACCGCCATCCGAAACCTGATTCGCGAAGACAAAGTCCATCAAATCTATTCGATGATGCAAACCGGTCAGGACAAGTATGGTATGCAGACCTTTAATCAAGCGCTCGCGACTCTCTATCACAAGCGCTCAATCAGCATGGATACAGCCTTGCAACGATCGTCAAACGTCGATGAGTTGAAAGAGCTGATCGAACGCGGGTCGGGACTTAATACCGGCAATGGAAATAAACTACATCCGAGTCCCTACGCGCAGGGTCGACCAATCGGAACTAGACCAGCGGTTAGATAAACTGCCTTTCCTGGAGCTTCAACGCTATGCCTACTTACGTATTCAAAGGCCGCAACAAACTAAATGAGACTATTGTCGGTGAACGAGTTGCCGACAACCGCGATGCGCTGCGACAGATCCTGCGTCGCGAGCAGGTGACGCTCACGTCCGTCAAGGAAAAAGGCCGCGAGATAGGAATTCCGAAGATCGGCGGCCGAAAGAAAGTTAAGGCCAAGGATCTTTCTATCTTCACGCGTCAGTTTTCAGTGATGATCGACGCCGGTTTGCCGCTGGTCCAGTGTCTGGAGATTCTGGCCCAACAGCAGGACAACAAATACTTTCAGCAGATCCTTCTGCAAGTGCGCCAGGATGTTGAGGAAGGCTCGACTCTGTCAGGAGCGATGGCGCGCCACCCGCGCGTTTTCGATCAACTCTACTCCAACATGGTCGAAGCAGGTGAAACAGGCGGTATTCTCGACTTGATTTTGCAGCGCCTTTCGACCTTCATCGAAAAGATTGTCAAACTGAAACGCGACGTGATTTCCGCGATGATCTATCCGGCGGCGGTCATACTGTTGGCGGTCGCTGCAGTGGCCGTAATCATGGTCGTCGTAATTCCACAGTTTCAGAATATTTTTCTAGGCTTGCTGGGACCAGGCGAACAACTTCCCCTGCCCACACGAATCGTGGTCGGCATCAGTAGTTTTCTTGCCGGCTGGGGTGGACTCGCCATCCTGGTTGGCATTATCGCGTTTGTGATCGCGTTTCGTTCTTATTATAAAACCGACAACGGACGCAAGATCATTGATCGCCTGACTCTAAAGCTGCCAATTCTGGGAGACATCATGCGCAAAATCGCAGTTGCGCGATTCTCTCGAACCCTGTCGACGTTGCTCTCTTCCGGAGTGCCCATTCTTCAGTCGCTTGATATTACCGCTCGCACTGCTGGAAACGTAATCATCGAGGAGGCCATCCACAGCGTGCGCATGGGCGTGGAACGCGGTGAAAATTTTGTGGACCCGCTCAAGGCCACCGATGTCTTTCCGCACATGGTGGCCCAGATGGTAGGCATTGGTGAGCAGACAGGCGCACTCGATGCGATGCTCGGCAAGATCGCGGACTTTTACGAACAGGAAGTTGATGCCGCCATCGCAAACCTGCTGACGCTAATGGAACCTCTCCTGATTGGTTTCCTGGGCGTCACCATCGGTTCAATCGTGATTGCGATGTACCTGCCACTATTCACGCTGATCGGAAAGCTTGCCACGGCTCACTAAACCGTTCAGCAGCTCGTGATTACTTGGGGAGGCTCGATCGAGTCTCCCCTTTTCTTTGGTGAGATGCGGAAGCGCTTCCAAGGAAAAACGTTGTCCGTTCGTTCAGCGCTCTGTGGTAGGCTTTCCGCCCAGTGGGAAACCCGGAAGAGGCAACAGCAGGGAAGTCTTCGTTGGGCCGCAAATTATGGTGGCTGATTTTTGGCCGTCTGGCCGTCGCGATACTTCTGGTACTGGCGCGGATAATTTGGATTTCCGGACGCACTGACGCAGCCTGGACACAGATACTGCCGGCGCTGTTGACCGTGTGCGGTCTTACCGTAGTCTACTCCCTAGCGCATCGAATTTCGCGCACCCTTTCCTTCCAGGCCCGCCTGCAATTTGCGCTGGACATCATTCTGGTAAGCTGGCTCAACTGGACCACAGACGTTATTCATTCTCCTTATATCGCGCTCTACATCGTCATCATCGCGGCTTCGAGTTTGTTTCTTGGGCCACGCGGGGCCATTGTCACCTCGCTTGGTTGCGCAGTCGCTTTTACCTCCAGCGCACTGGCCGTACTCGCCGGCTATGGCACACATTCCGCACGCATGGTGCTGGAGGTCGGGAGTTCACAAACAGCCCAGACGGTAGGGCTGTTTGATTTGGCGTTCCTGGTGGTCGGCTTGTTGTCGGCACGCTTGGCTGAACGTCAGTCGCGTTCAGATGTGCGCTTGATTGCCGCAACCCAGTCGCTTGCGAATCTGCGCGCGCTGCACGAAAGAATTGTGGAGTCGATTCGGTCCGGCGTCGTCACGACCGATCTTGAAGGGCGTATTTACACCTTCAATGCGGCGGCCGAGGAGATCACCGGCTACAAGCAACTGGACGTACGCGGTCAGGATGCGTCCATCTTCTTTGGAGAGATTAAGAAAATCATTGCCAGCTCGCTCGAAATTCACAGCACGCAGGCCAGCCCTCGGTTTGAAGCAGACTGCCTGACGGCTGACGGCCTGAGGTTGCGCCTGGGCTTTACGATCTCGCCGCTCTTTTCCGAGGCGGGCGATACGACTGGCACAGTTATTACGTTTCAGGATCTCACGCAAATTCGCGCGCTTGAAGAGACCTCTCGGCGTCAGGACCGCTTGGCTGCGATTGGTCGCATGGCGGCGTCGATAGCTCACGAGATCCGGAACCCATTAGCGGCAATGCGCGGTTCAATTCAGATGTTGCGCGCAGACATGTCCAGCGACTCCTCGCAAACAGAGTTAATGGAAATTATCTTGCGCGAGTCTGATCGGCTCAACCGGATCATCAGCGATTTTTTGAGCTATGCGCGGCCGCGTTCAATAATTCAAACCAGGGTCAATGTAGGCGAACTGTTGCAACAAACATTCATGCTGTTGCGTCACAGTGCCGAGATCAATCAGGGCCATTTGATCGAAGAACAAGTTCCAGCAGACCCGGCTTTGGTAAATGCCGATTCCGAACAGCTGCAACAGGTCTTCTGGAATCTTTCTCGCAACGCGCTTCAGGCAATGCCGGCGGGCGGCATCTTACGCGCAACTGTGCACGAAAATTCCAACGACCGGTTGCGGATTACTTTTTCCGATACCGGACGCGGCATGGCCCCAGAACAGGTCGAACATCTTTTTGAGCCGTTTTCTTCAACTACCGGAGGCACCGGGCTCGGTCTTTCAATCGTTTATCAAATCATTCGCGATCATGGTGGTACAATCAATGTACGTAGTCGCGAGGGACACGGGACGACAATAACGATTGAACTCCCGGCAAGCGAAGGCGACTGAAGGCGGGACTTTCGCCCTGGTTTTTTCTGACTTCTGACTTCTATCTTTTCAGCATGGCTAACCTGCTAATCGTCGATGATGAACTGGGCATGCGGCAATTCTTGACGCATCTCTTCCAGCGTGAAGGCCATCTCGTTCGAGCCGCTGAAAACGGGCGGCAGGCGATGGAGCTCCTGCGCACAACGCCGTCTGATCTGGTTATTTCTGACGTGCGCATGCCGGACATGAACGGCATTGAGTTGCTGCGATCAGCCCGTGAGCTTTTTCCGAATATTGAAGTGGTTCTAATGACGGCTTTTGCCAACGTCGACACTGCAAGGGAAGCCTTCCTGCTTGGTGCCTACGACTTTGTGCAGAAACCTTTTGACAACGAGGTGTTGAAGGAAACAGTTACGCGCGCCCTGCAGAAAGTTTCGCTGGTTAAAGAGAAAGAAGCGCTGCTTGAAGAGAACAAAGTTCTGATTCAGGGACAGCGCACGCGTGGCAAGCTCAACAACATCATTGGCAGTTCTCCGAAAATGCAGGCGCTCTACCAGATGATTGAGACGGTTGCGCAGGTGCCTTCGACCGTTCTGGTCACCGGCGAATCGGGGACCGGAAAAGAACTGGTTGCTCGCGCAATTCATGACCTCAGCCCGCGGGCCGAGAAGCCCTTCGTTTCAATTAACTGCGGCGCCTTTACCGAGACCCTGCTCGAGTCGGAATTGTTCGGTTATGTAAAAGGCTCGTTCACCGGCGCAAACACTAATCGGAAAGGGCTTTTTGAGGCAGCCAACACCGGCACTATTTTCCTCGACGAGATTGGCGAGATGTCTCCGGCGATGCAGGTGAAATTGCTGCGCGTGCTGCAAGAAAGAAAGCTGCGGCCGGTGGGCGCGACTGATGAAACCACGGTTGACACACGAGTCATCGCTGCCACTAATCGCGATCTTGGCAGCATGGTCAAGGATGGAACTTTTCGCGAAGACCTCTTTTACCGGATCTCAGTTATTCCAATTGAGCTTCCCTCCTTACGCGAAAGAACGGAAGACATTCGCGGCTTGGCAGAGCATTTTATCGGGAAGTTTTGCACCGACACAGGACGGGAATTATCGATAAGCGAGAATGCCGTGCGTTTGCTCGAGAGTTATATTTGGCCGGGCAACGTCCGCGAACTGGAGCACGCAATCGAACGGGCGGTGGCGCTTGAGACAACCGACGCTATTCAATCAGAGCGGCTGCCGGAAAAAATTTCGAACTACAATCCTTATCGCATCGCTGAAAGTTTTGAATTTCCCGAAGAGGGTGTAAACCTCACTGCCCATTTGGACCAGCTCGAGAAGACCTATGTGCTCGAAGCACTGCGCCGCAAAGTTGGGAATCAAACTAACGCCGCCGAACTGCTCGGCCTTTCGGTTCGGTCGCTGCGGCATTTACTCGACAAGCACGGCGTCCGCGGGTTGACGGCGCAGATGCGCGACGAGCGTCGTAATTCTGATTCAACGCCGCGGCGCCGCTCTTCCGATCCGGAGCCGCGTCGTCGTGAAGATGACGAATCCGAATTTGCCGCAAGCGCCGGCGAACCCTGATATCAGTTAGCCAATCCTTCCAAACCATTCGTCCAATATTGCCCGAAAGCGTCATCATGTTGCTGCCGAAAATTGTCAGCAACGAGAATCCCAACCGCTAAACCGAAGTCCTTACGCAAAATGAGAGCAATCTTCGAGGGTTCTTTCGAAGTATGTACGTGGCACGATCATTGTATTTGCGCTATCGGACATATCGCGCTCTTTTGGGACGTGCAACTATATGACAAAGTCCTTTGACGCGAGAAAGCTTAAAAGCTTTAGGTCTTAATGGAGCAAGGATAAAAGAAATGGATGAACTGCACCCTTGACTGACACAAAAAGTTAAGCACATATCCCTACGGGGAAGGGGGCTTAACAATGACCAAGAAGGGGGCAGTGGCCGCCAAGACGGCGGTGCTCAAACGGCGCACATTCACGCGCGAGTTCAAACTCCAAGTCATTCGCGAGATCGAGGCCGGCAAGACTCAGGCGCAAGTAGCCCGCGAATATCAAATCAGCGACAACACGATCTCGAAATGGCGCCGCGAGCTGCGACAATATAAAGAGCGCGCCTTCGCCGGGCGCGGTCACGCTTACACCGATGAAGCCCGCG
>JACCVY010000036.1 GCA_013697915.1 Blastocatellia bacterium
TTGACACGGTAGGGGTCTGGGGTTCAAATCCCCACGCGCCTACCATTTTTATTGAGAGATTTCGGTACTTTTCTCCTCCCCTCATCGTTCACGACAAAGTTTGGCAGACTTTTGGCAGACTCTCAAAAATTGCCTTCACACAAGATTCCCACTCCAAAAAGGATTTGGCAGACTTCAAGCGGCGAAAGTCTGGACTGAAGGATTCTTCGTGAACTGCTCAGGGCGCGGATCATGATCGGGAGCCTCGCCAAACACGAAGCTTAAGCCGCGCGTTCTCTTCGCGCAGGTGCTCACACTCCGCTATCGCCTTAGGGAGTTCAGCCTTCAGAACCTCGTCAGTGTCCACTAATCAAACCCCCGGTGAAAAGGAGACTACAAAAGACGGTGGTGGCTCTCGATCTGTCGTCGCAGCACTTATCTTCGGATTAGAAGCTCCATCAGGTATAATCAAAACCATTATGGTTGCCTTGGAAGAAACCATCAGCATGCCGCTTGTTATCACCGAGCATGGGACTATTCGCATCAAAGGCTCGCGAGTTAGTCTGGACTCCATCGTTCATCATTTCAAACTGGGAGCGACAGCCGAGCAAATTGTCCAGAGCTTTCCTTCTCTCAGCCTCGGCGATGTCTACTCAAGTATTGCTTATTACCTCACACATCGCCAAGAAATTGAAGAGTATCTGCAGGAGCAGGAAACAGCAGCCGATGCTCTTCAAGAGCAACTGGAGTCTAATCCTGACTACCAGGCCGAGATCGCCGAACTACGCTCTCGTATGTTGGGCCGGTGGACGTCCAGGCAACAGAACGGCGATGCAACGCCAATAGGGTAGACTGCGCGGTCATGCTTCGGTTGCTTATTGATCAAGATCTCGATCAAGTCATCCTTCGCGGCCTGTTGCTTCGCGTTCCGAACTTAGACGTCATAACCGCTCATCAAGCAGGTCTCAGTGATGCATCTGATCCGGATTTACTAGCTTGGGCGGCCGAGCAGAAGCGCATTGTCGTCACCCATGATCGGCGCACGATGCCTTATCACGCAGCGACAAGGATCGACAGCGAGGAAGGCATTGCCGGTGTCATCATTGTTTCTCGTCGTTTGCCCGTGAGCCAGGTGATTGGTGATCTTGAAATCATCGTATCCTGCAGCGAAGTGCATGAATGGGAGAATGTCGTTAAGCATCTGCCGCTCTAACGCGAGGATGGCCCGCGGTTGGCGGAACAGGATTACAAAACGCGGCCAACGTCCCAAGGACGTGACAAATGAAAAAACAAGTCAACGCTACCAAGGCTCGCAAATCGAGAGGGAACGCTGAGAAGGTGGATCCCGGAAGTGGCAACGTATTTGCCGATCTTGGTTTCCGAGACGCGGAAGAACGCCTATTGAAAGCAAAGTTAGCAACTAAGATTGCTCAATTGATCGAGAAGAAGGGTTGGACCCAAGCTCAGACCGCTGAGCGGACTGGCCTGGACCAGCCCAAAGTATCGCATCTTCTGCGTGGCCGGCTTTCAGGCTTCTCAGCGGACCGTTTATTCGCAATCCTAAATCGCCTGGGTCACAGCGTGGAAGTTCGCATTTCAGCAAAGGAACGAAAGCCCGAAAAGACTCACACGCGCGTCATGATCGGGTAAACGTAATTTGGCAGACTTTTGGCAGACTACGCTTACGCTTTATTCAATCCGTGAAGGTTGAGTGACTTCTCAAGCCGCATTGGTGAATATTCAACGCGTGAGCAAAGATTGCGCGCTGTCCGAGGTGACCCAGGGACGGCCTCGACACGGCAGAGATCTGGGGTTCAAATCCCCACGCGCCTACCATTTTTATTCGGTTATTTCGTTACTCTTGTCCTCCCTTCATCGTTCACGGCACAGTTTGGCAGACTTTTGGCAGACTCTCAAAAAATTGAGCTGATGTACAAGGTAGGGGTCTAAGGGATCCAGTCCCCAACGCGCAGTTGTTTTTGTTTAGGAATTCGCGCATTTCGTAAAGCCTCGAATCTTTGTCCCATCTGCGTCCCACTAAACTGTAAAAAATGCTTCCTTCTGTCCTGGTTTTGTCGGGCTCGTTTTGAACGATCGGAAAGAGGAAAAGAAATCCTCTAGATGCAATACTAAACGAGAATTCGCAAGCGACTGAGGGGCACTCGGCAAGAGTGGACTGCTCGTTTGATTTACAAGGATCAGGTTACCGGGGTTAGGAAGCCTTCCGCTCGATGCAATCTAAAGCGCGAGAGATCTTCACGGTGAAGGCTTAAGCGTGAGTCTGCGCCCGCTTCTTGAGAGTCGGTAGAACCTTGATCGATTTCCACGCTTTTTCTTTTCCGCCAGACGCAGTTCGTAAAGACTCTGCAAATTCAACCAGAATTCAGCACTCGTGCCGAAGTAGTGACCAAGGCGTAGCGCCGTGTCGCCTGTAATGGCGCGCTACCCGTTTAGAATCTCTGTGATGCGGTTAGTCGGCACCTTTAACTGGCGAGCGAGCTCGGCAGCACTCATGTTGAGAGCTTCGATTTCTTCGGCCAGGTGTTCTCCTGGATGTATAGCTGTCACCGGCATAAGTATTCTCCTAGTGATAGTTGACAAATCCTCGTTGGTAGGCCCTGGTAATTTTCTCGGGCCATTCGAAGCACACACGCCATTGATCGTTGATGCGTATACTGTACTGGCCTTTACGATCCCCTTTGAGAACCTCAAAAAGGTTGCCGCGCAATGCGGCAAGGTCTTTCAACGATACGCCAGCTTCAAGTCGATCAAGCTTCAGGCGCGCGGCCCTTTCGATTCCCGAGTACGCCTTGATTCGGTTCTCCCTGTGGTCTTGTCACAAGTTTGTCACACGGATTAGCTGCTGAAAGCCAAGCTTCGATCCATTGACTCATCTTTCGTTCGGCCAAGAAGGGCTGACTAGTGATAGCGGATTTTAAGTCCCGTGAACCCCGTCCTACTTAATCCCACCAAGTCATACAAATCAGTATTTAGCTGCCTAGCGGTCGTCAGAGTAACGCTTCGGCTGGCTTAGTATCACTACAGAGCGTTACCATCTTAGCCCCATCCTCGTTCCGGTTTCGGAAAAGATTGGTAGCGGGGGAGAGGCTTGAACTCCCGATCCTTGAGGGCGGGACTATGCCGAAGGCAACCAGGATTGGATTCACGCCGGCTGCCACTTGAGAACGTAGGCTTTAGCTTCTGGGCCACCGACTAATTAACCATGGACGGGTTTTGCCGTTTGACACCCGCCGCGTAGTATCGAAGAACCATTCTCGGTCATGTAATCTGCCTTACATACGTAGCCCTCTGTAGACGGTAAGGTAGCTGATCACAATCCAGCCCGTGTAAAGGAAGGATCGAATCATGAGTACCGTGATCGATGTCGAGCGAGCGGTTAATGAAAGATACGGCCGAGCGGCGCAGAATCGCGAGCCGGAGCTTTGCTGTCCGGTTCAATACGACTCAAAGCTTCTGGCCGTGATTCCTGATGAGATCAAAGAGCGCGACTATGGTTGCGGAGATCCTTCAGTACTTGTGCGCGAAGGGGACGTTGTGCTCGATCTCGGTTCCGGTGCGGGAAAGATTTGCTACATCGCCGCGCAGATTGTTGGGCCAAAGGGCCTGGTGATTGGCATTGACGCTAACGAAGAGATGCTCACGTTAGCTGAAAAATACCGATTCGAAATCGGCAAACGTATTGGTTATCAGAACGTCGAGTTCCGCAAAGGGCGTATACAAGATTTGCAACTCGATCTGGCGCTTGTTGATTCTTACCTGGCGGAGAATCCTGTAAGTTCGGCGGCAGACCTCGCGCACTTTAATTCCTATCACTCGTCGATCAAAAAGGAGCGCCCGCTTGTACCTGACGAGTCGATCGATGTCGTGCTCTCAAACTGCGTTTTGAATCTGGTCCGTTCCGAAGACAAAGAGCAGCTCTTCAGCGAGATGTTTCGCGTGGTGCGCCGCGGCGGACGCGTCGCAATCAGCGATATCGTGAGCGATGAAGATGTACTGGAAGAATTGAAGCAAGATCCTGAGTTGTGGTCGGGCTGCATCGCCGGCGCATATCGTGAAGATGCTTTCCTTGACGCATTCGATCGCGCCGGTTTCTACGGCATGGAAATAGTCAAGCGTGACGAAAAGCCCTGGCGGACGATTCAGGGCATTGAATTTCGTTCCATCACGGTAGTTGCACATAAGGGAAAGCAGGGGCCTTGCTGGGAGCGCAAGCAGGCGGTGATCTACCGCGGTCCCTGGCGCAAGGTAATCGATGACGATGGTCACATCCTGGAGCGCGGCAAGAGAATGGCTGTGTGCGACAAGACATTTCAGCTTTACAATCGCGAGCCCTATGCGCGCGACGTTGTTCCAGTTGAGCCGTTCGCACTAGTTCCTTTGGAAGAAGCTGCTGCTTTCGATTGTAAACGTGCGGCGGTACGGCACCCACGCGAGACAAAGGGACTCGATTACTACGCGACCGATTTGTCAGGCGCGGCGTGTTGTGAGCCGGGCACGAACTGCTGTTAGAGGCGAGCAGAGGTTAGGGTGATTCAAGCGGTACAATCCAAGATGGACGCCAAGAACGCAAAGCCGAATCCGGCGACCTGGCCGGTGTTCTCTATTATTATTCCCACTTTCAACGAGGCGAGTTCAATCGATCGGATCCTCAATGCACTGGCGGAGATACCCGAACCGGTTGAAGTAATCGTCGTTGATGGAGGCAGCTCCGATAAAACGGTTGAGATCGTTCGCGAACGGGGAGCGCGATTGATCATGGCTGAGCGCGGTCGTGGTGCACAGATGCATGCAGGCGCAGGCGCGAGTCAAGGAGAGGTGCTGTGGTTCCTCCATGCGGACACTCTTCCGCCGAATAATGCTCTTGAACTAATCGCCCAGTCGCTAAGTGATCCGCATGTAGTTGGCGGCAGCTTCAATGTTGATTTCGATAGCCGTCGACTCTCGGCGCGATTTTTAGCTTGGTTCTATCGACAACTGCGAAGGTTCGGACTTTGCTACGGCGACTCAGCGATCTTTGTAAAGCGTGAAACTTACGAACGAGTGGGCGGCTTCAAGCCTTTTCCGATCTTTGAGGACTTGGATTTGGTACGGCGCCTGCGCCGGTACGGGCGACTGGCTCATCTACGCGCGTGTGTGGTTACCTCGTCGCGTCGCTTTGAGCATCGAAGCTTTTTGCTGACGTTCGCTAGATGGATGTTCCTTCAGGTGCTCTATTGGATGGGTGTTAATCCACAGGCTTTGTGCAGGCTCTACGCGCCAATTCGCGACCCGAAACTCTCGCAGGAGATATCTTAATGGCTTACTACGAAGAAGGTGAACTGCAACGCTTCTCTGAGATTGGCAAACACCGACCCGATCTTTTTGAGAAGTTCATGGCCTGGTATCAAGCATGCCAGGAAGATGGCGCGCTGTCGCG
>JACCVY010000092.1 GCA_013697915.1 Blastocatellia bacterium
GCGGCTACGGCGGCGGCGGCGGTGGCGGCGGCAATCGCGAGCCCAGGTGGTAATCACCTAGGCGTGGCGTAAATTAGTGATGAGCAGTGAGGCTGGAGAAATTTCCCGGCCTCATGCTCACCGCTTAAGTTCCTACTCATCGTGCCTCGTTGAGGCAAAGGAGAAACTATTTGGCTAAAGATGATCTAATTCCGGCGGAGGGCACGATTATTGACAAACAGCCCAACGCATTTTTCAAAGTTCAGCTCGAAGGTTCACAGCACGTGGTGCTGGCGGCGATTTCGGGCAAGATGCGCAAGCACCGCATTCGCATCCTCGTTGGCGATCGCGTGAGCGTTGAGATGTCTCCGTATGATTTGTCGCGAGGCAGAATCACCTACCGCTACAAGTAGTTCGCTATCACATTATTCGCTCGATATTCTCCGCCGGTTCCACGGCAATCGTTTTAAAGGTCGACATGCGCACCAAACCCGGCGCCGAGCCTTTGGGCTTCGAGAGAAATTTTCGCCGCGTGTAGTGAATGATTACCTTTGAGTCGTGGCTGGCCTGGCTAAACTTTGCCGCCAGTTGCGCGGCTTCAATCACAGTCCGCTGCGGAAACTCACGACGGTTTACATTTCTTACAATGACATGTGAGCCCGGGTAATCGCCGGCGTGCAGCCAAAGGTCGTTGGGGCGCGCCACGCGAAAAGTAAGATTATCGTTATCACGCGCAGTCTTGCCGACAATAACTTCATAACCATCCGAAGATCGATAACGCCGCGTGCCGGGAATGCTTTTTGACTCTTTCGCTTTCGCGCGAGCAACTGTCTTTTGTTTGCCTTCGGCAAAGCTAATTAAAATGGCTGCGTCGCCGCTTGCGATTGCTTCCTCCAGCTTTGTCTGCTTTTCTTTCAGTTCGTCAAGTTCTCGATCAACCCGGGTCAGCCTCTCTTTGATTTCGCCAACGGCTCGTTTTGCCTTGCCATAACGCGAAAAGGCTTCTGCAGCTGCCTCCTGGAGAGATTTGTTTCCGTCGATCGTTAACTCAATGTCAGGTTGGCCTTCAGAGTAATAATCCGTAACCGTCACCCGGTCGCCCGCACGTTTGGCATTCGCGATATTTGCCAACAGCAGATCACCCAGTAGCTTATGCGCGTCGGCATCGCCGTGGTTCACGAGATCTTTTTGCAGGTTTGAACGTAGCTTCTCGCGCCTGCTTATTTCCCGGCGAACCTGTTCTTTAAGTTTTGAGGCCGCATTTTTGAACTCGTCTTCGGCCTCGAGCTGTCGATAGTGTTCCTCCGCGGCTTCGGACATTGTTTGAAAACTACCGAGCGGAATAATTGGCTCATGAGAAATTCTGGCGGCTGATTGCGGCGGCGGTTTGTATTGCTCGTTTACCTGTTGACCTTCACCCAGCGGCCGCCGCAACGCATGAACGATCCGTTGGTCGCCATCCAGAAGGAATAGGTTCGCAGAGCGGCCGGTCAACTGCGCTACCATCGTCGTCAGTGGCCACGCAACGGTTGCCGGCGGCGCCGTGAAATGAAAACGAACGATGCGTTCGACGTCGTCTTTGGTAACTGAAGACACAGCCGCGTCGCCGAGCGCAGCTTGTAGTGCCTGCACAAATGGCGAAGGGGAAATTGCTTTGCGCTCGAGCTCGCGAATGCTGCGCTTCATGAGATAAAGGCGCGGCGCGGCAGGCTCGGCGCTGATAAACAGCAAACCGGATTGTCTTAGGTGGAAATCAATTGCCAAAGAGGCGGGTGACAGGTGGAATACCCTTCCCAGAGATTTTCCGGGAAGTAGATCGTCGAATTCCGCCACAATTGTTTTCAGCGTTTCCTGGTGCATGCGTTACTGATCGGTTTGTCTTTAATTAAAAAGCCCTGCTCTCCGAAGGGCAGAGCAGGGCTATTCTATCCTTAAGAATCGACCGGGGTCTCCAGCCGGGCAGCCCCGCTGGGGTGGCAGATCTACGCCCGAATTACCGCGGTGCGCGTGAAGCGATCATGAAGCGTGTTGTTTTCCGAATCGACAAAAACATATAGCGATAAGATGCCGGCGGATAACAACGACAACAGATAGATGAAGGAGCGCGCAGCCGATTGACTACCGGTAGGAATCAAACCGTTGCGCGCATCTACCACGCGCAACGAACACAGACGCATTCCCAGGGTACGACCCGTAAAAGCAGTAACAATCGTCAGGTAGAGAAAGCCAACCAACGCACAACTAGCTACTGAAAATGCGATCGGACGCCAGTCCTGCCAGTCCAATCGGGTCAAACTATTCAGCGCGAGCAGCGGTAAAGAAAGAGCAAACAAAATCGCCAGATCGACAAACGCAGCCAACGCACGTCGCACGGCCGAAGCTGCAACGTACTCCCGTCTTTCTACGAACACGGTGGTAGGCACGGTGTCAAGATAGTTAAGCGCCGGATCGTTAGCGTCTCCGAGCAACCTCCGCGGTTTCGTGATCACTACACTGGCCTCTTCTTGAATCACCGTAGGATTCGGAACGACGGAAAGGTTGTGGACTTTTTCTGGACTTGCTTCGGCGGTCGTTTCAATATCTGACTCGACACTCGAAGAGTCAAGCAATGACCCTGCGTCCGCCTCGGCAAAGCCTCGTTGTTCTTCGTAGGCTACAGCAGTCGCTAGCGCGGCGTTGCCATGCGAAAAAGATGAAGATGTTAGATGGGCACGCTCTATTCGTTTCAAGGCGGCTTCGACGATCGGATTCAGCGGCGGCATTTCAGTTTGCGGAAGCAGTTCCAGAATTGCGGGCGCTGCCGCCGTGGTGTCTACCGCAATCGTTACCGGACCCTGGGCCTCGAGCACGGCTTCGCGGGCTCGGCGCTCGTGCTTTTCTCGGACGCGGTCGCTCAGTTCTTTGCGCCATTCAGGCAGCGCGTTTCGGTTGATTCCGGGAAACTCAATCAACGATGGAGTTTGCTTCGGCGCTTTTGCTTGCTTGACTGAAACGGACGGTGCGGATTGCACCACGCTCGATTGCGGAGATAACGCCAACTCAGCCTTCTGCTTCAGCTGGGCACCGCATTCTGTGCACTTTGGGGAAATCTTCTTGAGGTTTGCGCCGCACTCGGGACATTTCATAGCAAGCTCGCCTCCTGGGGAATCTAAGCTCAGCCGCGCGGAAGAATCGGTCAAAGTGGTTCCCGCGCAGTTCGGCGCGAATAGTATCAGGGAATACTTTAACTGGTCAACCAGAAAATATACCAGGCGTTAGAGTTGTCCCGATCGTGAGGAACTGGTCGTTGGCTGGGTAGGGTTGTGGAAAACTTTTCAGAGCGGCGTCCGACCGCCGAACCCGGCATCCATATCATGCCACCACTCAAGCTCGTCGCCTTCGTCCAGCTGCCAACACAGCAAGACGACGCGGCCATCGCGCAAAGAAGGAAAATCCACCAGGCCGCGTTCAAAATCCTTTAATTGCACGCCCATCGTTTCAAGATTGCTCATCTCGCCTGCGAAATTGGTCAGCAAACGCGCGTAGAGTAATCCGCCGGGAATCCCCCCGCCGCCCTGCTCGGCTTGCTCCGCGGCTTGCCTGACTTCTGCTTTATACGCAGATAAGTTGCGGCGAAAACGCTGCAGTCGCTTTAGAAGCTGCCGTACTGAAGGCAGCAGGGCATTCGCTTCCTCAACGGTAAATAGCTTCATATCGCTCAATGTGTAACCTTACTGCTCGTCAGTAACGCGAATGAATTCGCCAGCATCTGCAAATTCAGTGTCATCTCCTTGAAGGGTTGTCTCTAAAACGACGTGCATCGCCGTCTCAAACCCATCCTCGTTTGTTTCCTGAATGTCAATCGTTTCATGCAGATAGTGCGTCGGCTGTTGTTCAAGAATTTCACGCTCGTCGTAGCGCGCGCCATGAACAACATCCTTGCGCACTCGATCGGCTATATCGCCCAAATCAATAAAGTAATCGGCGACGTCGATCAGTTTCGGTGCTGTATTGGAACGAAAGCCCGCAATCTCTACGCGACATCCTTTGTAAGCCACAGCATTGACCGCGTAAACAAAATCTTCGTCACCCGAAACCAGAACTGCGGTATCGTACCGACCCGCCAGGGAAAGCATATCGACCGCGATCTCAACATCGAGGTTCGCCTTGCGGCTGCCGTCATAGAACGTTTTCAACTCCTTCTGAATGACTCGAAAGCCATTGCGGCGCATCCAGAGTAGAAACCCCTGCTGTCGTTCGGCGCCCACATCAACGCCAGTGTAAAAGAAGGCTCGCAACAAACGTCCGTCGCCCAGCAACACGCGCAGCAATTTGTTGTAGTCGATGTCGATGTTGTGAAAACGCGCGGCATGGAAAAGATTGTTGCCATCAATGAAAACCGCGACCCTGCCGCGATGGCCCAACTGCCATGAGACGTTGTTCGCCGGATCAAAATTATTCATCTGATAACTACTTCCAATAAGAATTTAGAATCGTTTCTAGGATGCTTTGTTGTTTCTAATTGGTCAAGCAGAGGATGGTGAAAGGCTCCGTGATTACCGAGTGCCAACCACTCGTCCGGTGATGGCGTCGACGTACACCATCTGGATGGGAGCACCGCTAACACCAATCTCCCAGGCTACTTGAAACGCCAAGGTTTTTGCCGGGCTGTCGGAGGCCGTGATGTAGGTGACCAGTTCATGAGGCTCCAGCTTGTTGTTTGCGGTCGGCCGGAAGGTGAGCGACGTTCCGCTGGTATTGGAATACGAGATATCGTTTGTAGCCAGCAGCTTTACCGCGTCCTCGGACTTGAGCTTGATAGTTACTGCGGCGAGTGCTGTTTGTATTTTGTCTGCGTCGGGAATACAGGTGCTTATGATGTCCAGTACCCGGCGTTCTGGCGTGAAACGAATTTCGAGCCTGCCGTAGTTTCCACGAACAGGATAGCGAAACGCGCGTTGTTCATACCGCGCGACTTTTGAACCATCCGGTTGATCTACTCTTTCAACCAACGAGAGCTTTGCAGGGTCTGCGCCAATTGGTCCCTGCCAATCTCTGATGAAACGCCGCAGCGACTCACGAGTTTCTTCCTCGTTCATCGTTGGATTTGCGCCAAGCTTGGGTAGATACAACCCAGTCGCGGTGTTCTTTGGCAGACTTTCGATAGTTGCGGTTACTGGTTGTAAAGATGGGGCAGCTGCGCCGTCCGGAGCGGTACTCATCAAGTGATTGATCGCCGCAATCGCTGCGTCTTCTCGATGATTGTCCGCTGCCAGCAGAACGGGATAAGGTGCCAGGTTCCCGCGCGGACCAGCCGCATTTGGCGGCACCGTTGGAGCGCAGGCTTGCGCGGCCATAACCAGTACGAGAAAGACAAACGCCCTGGGTACTCGTTGCGAAGTCATCAATTGAATGCGGTCCTTATCCCGCGTTTCGAACCAGCTATTGGCGTCGTATAATCCAAAACGCTGGAGAAGCAGTTGCCCAACGATAACGAAAACATTCCCATGCCCAACGACGGGCCAGCACCAGAATTGCCGGTGCGTTCATTTACTCCGGAGCAGATGGTCCGTTGTGAATCGTGCTTGCGAGCAAATCCACCGACCCGGGCCAATTGCCTTTACTGCGGCTCTGCCCTGTCGGCACAGTCAGCGGCCCACGTTTTGCAAAAGCCGGCATTGCGGCCTTTGGAGAAATGGGAGCACGGATATAACAACATCCTTACGCCTCCGGCTGCAAATCTTACCGAGAGCTGCCTTGCCGAGATAGCTAATTTTCTGCGATTGGAAAAAGAGGAGGTGCAACGCATCGTAGCTTCTGAGATACCGCTCCCGCTGGCGCGCTCGAGCAATAAAGAGGATGCAGAACTTATCCAGCAGCGAATGAGAACCGCGCAGTTGGCAAGTCTGATAGTTGCCGATGCGTCGCTTGGTCTGGACCCGTCACTTAAGCTACGTGCCCTGGAATTTCGTGACGAGGGTCTGCATGCCTATCAATCACCGCAGGCGCAGCCGCAAAAAATACCGTGGGACGATTTTGTTCTGATAGTCTCTGGACGCCTTATGCGCAAGCGGGTGGAGTTGCAGGAAGAAAGAAAACGCAGCGAAAACCGCGTGCTTGAAGCTGATCAATTCTTTGCTGATGAAAACGTTATCGAGTTGTTCGCTAGTAACGCAGCCGCGCCATATCGGATTGCTTCCGGCAGTTTCGACTTTTCTTGTTTGGCGGAAAAGAAACGGTTGATCGCCGCAGAGAACATGTCGACTCTCGTCGAAGTCGTGCGCGAACGCGTCCCCGGGATTATCTACGATCAAACCTACAACGCGGTGCGAAAAGCGCTGGAGCCGGTTTGGAGATCCGAACAACAAAATGAGTCAACGGGCTGGCGGCGAGGCCGGCCAGGAAAATATAGCCTCGGCACCGTCACGGAGACCAGCAACGAGTCGCAGTTTTCTCGTTACTCGCGGCTTCGTTACTTTTTGTGTACGCACCAGCAACTGACTGACACCAATGCCTAAGTCGCACAAATCGCGTCGCGATGGAAATGCATTCCAATCGGCGTCGCCTACGGACAGCGAGCATGGCGCGATGGCGTCCTCGGAAGTGGACCATGCAATCTATGGACTGATACCCGTGCTTGAAGCTCTGCGTTCGGGCCATCGTCCGTTACAGCAAATCACAATTGCTGAAGGCGCGCGGCATGAGCGCTTGAAGGAGTTGCTCGAGCTGGCGAAGCTTGGCCGCGTTCCGGTTCAGCGCGCGCCACGCCTGGTGCTTGACCGCTTGTTGCCGGGATTGACGCATCAAGGTGTGATGGCGCGAACGGCGGCATCAGGTTATTACGACGCCGAAGAACTTATCGAACGACTTGCGGCAATGATGAAGACAGCGCGCCAGCCGCTGGTGCTCGGCCTGGATGCGATTGAGGATCCACGTAACCTCGGCGCGATTCTGCGAACTGCCGAGTGCGCCGGAGTTGACGGCGTATTCATTCCGGAGCGGCGCGCCGTTGGGTTAACAGCGACGGTTGCGAAAGCTGCTGCCGGCGCGCTTGAGCACGTGGCGGTGGCAAGGGTCACTAATCTGGTCCAACTCATCGAGCGACTAAAACAACTCAACATCTGGGTCGTCGGGGCAACCGGCGACGCATCTGCGAACTACACAGAATGGGATTGGACCGTGCCCAGTGCTTTATTCCTGGGAAACGAGGCTACGGGGTTGCATCGTCTGGTGCAGGAACGTTGCGACATCTTAGTTCGTATTCCTGTGCGCGGCAGGATAGAATCGTTGAACGTTTCCGTCGCCGCGGGGGTGATTCTTTATGAGGCATTACGACAGCGGTCGGAAAAGAAGTGAAAGGCGCGTTGACTGATAGGGCCTGGGTCAGCGCGTGAAATGATCGGAGGCCAGAATGTTTTGTCCTAAATGTGCAACCCAAAACCTGGAAGGCGCGAGCTATTGCCGCTCCTGTGGCGCGAATATCAGCCTGATTTCGCACGCGCTGTCGGGGCAGTTGCCCCAGGCACAAGGCGACGAATTCGATTTTGGCAGACGTTTTCGCAAAAAGTATGGACGCGAGGTGACATTGGACCGCGCGTTCAAGAGTGCATTTATGGGCCTGGCTTTTCTGCTCGTCTCGATCGCGCTTTCCTTTTACCCGATGGGTCGAGGCTGGTGGTTCTGGATGATGATCCCCGCGTTTTCCATGATGGGCAGTGGCATCGCTCAATACATTCGGGTGAAGGAACAAGAGAAACGAGCGGTGCGCGGCACGAATTTTAGCCAGCCCGCGATGCCGTCATCTCGCGTTGAAGTTTTTCCTGCGCGCAGCACTGGTGAATTAATGTCAACACCTCCCAGCGTTACAGAAGGAACGACTCGACACTTGGGGGCCGAGGCTCCGACAAAGCACCTCGACGCCTCGAGCGACGTGTCCGAATAGCATTAGTAGTTTGAAACTGTTTCTTATGTGGGCGATGCCCCCTGTCAATCAGACAAGGTAACGGCATCGCCTTAAGTTTGTCTGATGCTTTCAACAATGCCGCCAGTTTGTATCTCCATTTGCGAAAGCGACTGGCCGTCTGTTGCACGAGCCCTGCGCGGCGCCAGTAAACACAAACGTCTGATCGAGATTCGACTGGATTGTTTCGCTTCCGAAGTCTTGCAGAATTTCGATGCACTGCGTGAACTCATCGCCACTTGTCCGCAACCCACAATCGTCACGTTCCGCGGCGCGCAGGAAGGCGGAAGATCTGATGCCGACTTTGAAACGCGCTTGCGCTTTTGGCGCGACAAAGGCTTGGACCTTTCTGCAAAGTTCGTGGACCTTGAACTTGATATTGCTGAGCAGCTATCTCGGGATGCGGTGGCAGTCGATTGGTCGCGCGTGATTTGCTCGTACCACAATCAAGACGAGCTGCCGGAGGATCTTAGCCAAATATTTGAGCAGTTAGCTGCGACGCCTGCGCGGGTGCTGAAAATCGCCGTTCGCGTTAATGACGCAGTTGATTGTTTGCCGATATTTGATTTGCTTGAGCGCGCAAGGCGCGATGGCCGCGAACTTATCGCCATCGGCATGGGTGCCGCGGGCCTGGCGACGCGCATTCTTGGACCAGCGCGCGGCGCTTTCTTGACTTATGGCTCACTGGTAAAGGAACGAGCCACGGCTGCGGGCCAGATCAGCGTTGAAGAACTGATTAACGTCTATCGCGTCGAGAAGCTTACTCGCGAAACCGTGATCAGCGGTTTGGTCGGCAGCCCGGTTGCCCATTCCATCTCGCCACAAATTCATAACGCCGCTTTCGCGAGTTGGGGAACGGACGCTGTTTACATTCCTTTTGAGGTTCGCGATCTCAAGGCATTTTTTAAACGAATGGTCCACCCGCGCACACGCGAGATAGATTGGCGCCTGCGCGGC
The DNA here is from genome assembly GCA_013697915.1 of Blastocatellia bacterium. Classification (GTDB taxonomy): domain Bacteria; phylum Acidobacteriota; class Blastocatellia; order Pyrinomonadales; family Pyrinomonadaceae; genus PSRF01. The sequence continues at coordinate 8,876 of JACCVY010000092.1, forward strand.
TTGAGCATCACTGCACCTCATAAAAGTGATGTCCTTGCTGAGCTCGATTGGATTGAACCGGGCGCGCGGGAAATAGGGGCGGTCAACACCGTCGTGGTTGAGGCTGATCGCTTGTGCGGCTACAACACTGACGCGAGCGCGTTTATTGCGCAGCTTAAAAATCGGTTGGGTTCGCTCCAAAACGCGCGCGTAGCGATCATTGGCGCAGGTGGCGCCGCCAGCGCGGCTTTGTACAGCCTGAACCAGGAAAACGCGCGGGTTGCCATTTTCGCGCGCGATGGGCGAAAGGCGAAGGAGCTCGCTGACCGCTGGTCCACTGAGTGCAGGGAACTGCAGGGCGCCGTTTTCGCAGAGTTTGATGTGGTCGTCAACGCGACGCCGCTCGGCACAAAAGGTTTGGGCGAACTGGAGACGCCTGCTGTTGCGCAACAGCTCCGCGGAGCGCGTCTGGCTTACGACTTGGTTTACAATCCTCAAGTGACGCAATTTCTGCGAGAGGCGCAGGTGGCCGGCTGCGAAACACTGGCAGGTTTGCCGATGCTGTTAGCTCAGGCCGTCCAGCAATTTCAACTTTGGACTGGCGAGTCTGCGAACATCGACGTTATGCAAACCGCCGCGTTAAAAGCGCTGAGTAACTCCGATCAATGACTTGGATTTAATGGACGAACGTTACAGCAGGCAAATCCTATTTCGTGGCATCGGTGAGGAAGGACAGGCGCGCCTGTTGCGCTCTCGCGTGCTGATTGTCGGTTGCGGTGCGCTCGGTTCAGCGCAAGCGGAAAGCCTGGCGCGCGCCGGAGTTGGGAACTTGAGGATTGTCGATCGTGATTTCGTTGAAGCCTCCAATTTGCAACGGCAGACGATGTTTACGGAGCGCGACGCTCTAGAGCGGATGCCAAAAGCAATCGCGGCCGCCAATCATATTCGCGAGTTTGCTGCCGGCATTGCCGTTGAGCCCGAAATCACAGACGTCAATAAGTCAAACATTGAACGATTATTGAAGAGCTGCGATGTGGTGCTTGACGGCACGGATAATTTTGCCACGCGCTATTTGATCAACGACGCCTGCGTCAAGCACGAAATCGATTGGATTTATGGAGCAGCGGTTGGTTCTTATGGCGTAACAATGACCATTCGGCCGCATCAAACTGCCTGTCTGCGTTGTGTTTTTGAAGAAGCGCCGCCCGCTGCCAGCGCGCCGACCTGCGATACCGCCGGCGTCATCATGTCGATCATCAGTATTGTCGCGGCTGTTCAGGTCGCGGAGGCGTTGAAGTTACTAACCGGCCAGAATGAAAGTCTGCACCGATCGTTGATGCAGTTCGATGTTTGGCGAAATGAATGGCGAAAGATCAATCCCGGTCCGCCGGCACCCGGTTGTATTACTTGTTCGCTTGGGCGATTTGAAACGCTTGAAGCTGCCGCCGGTGATTTTTCAGCCGTCTTATGCGGACGCAATGCGGTGCAGATTTCGCCGGCGCAAACAACGCGGCTTGATTTTGCGCAACTGGCTGCCCGGCTTAAGGCCACCGGCGAAGTGAAATTCAACGACTACCTCTTGCGCTTTCGCACCGGCGAATATGAAATGACAGTTTTTCAGGACGCGCGATCGATCATTAGCGGCACCAGCGAAGTGAAGATTGCTCGATCGCTTTACGCAAAATACATCGGAAACTAGAACCAGCATATATGTTGACAGCAAAACTAAAAAATTATTCAGCAGCCCTTGCGTTAACGCTTTTCCCTTTCGTATCAGCGCAGCCGAGTTACGCCGGTCAGCCTGTGATTTGGCAAACGGGCAGCCGCGCTGAACTTTTGAAGGGTGATGCCCGCGGTATTTCCATCAGCGATACCGGCATCCTGGCGCTGGCGCCAAACATAGCTGAATTATTCAACAGCGAGCAGGCTTTTGTGTGGTCCACTGCGATCGATAGCCAGGGAAACATCTATCTCGGTACAGGCCATGACGGAAAAATTTTTCGCGTAGGCCCCGACGGCCGCGGTGCTTTGTTGTACGATGCGGCAGAACTCGACATCACTGCTTTGGCGGCCGGGCGTGACGGTTCGATCTATGCCGGCAGTTCTCCCGACGGCAAGGTCTACCGCATTACTGCCGATGGACACGCAGAAGTTTTTTTCGATCCGGTCGACAAGTACATCTGGTCGCTGGCGATCTTAAATGACGGATCGCTCGCGGTCGGCACCGGCGACAGCGGCAAACTCTACCGAGTTCGCACTGCCGGCGCGAAACTTGAATCGTCGCTGTTGCTATCAACCAATCAAACCCATGTAATGTCGCTGGCAGTTACGCCGCAGGGAGATTTGATTGCCGGAACTGATCCGGGCGGGTTGGTGTTGCGCATATCTCCCGAGGGAAAAGCATTTGCTTTGTTTGACGCGCCGTTGCGCGAGATTCACGCGCTGGCGCCGGCAGCGGATGGCTCGGTCTACGCGCTAGCTCTCAGCGATAGCGCTGCGACCAGCCGTCAGCAATCAACTACGGTGGCCGTACCTCAATCGAGCGATGGCGGCGGCATACCCGCGACATCGGTAACCATCACCGCAATTGATGAAAGCGGCAATCCGATTCAATCAGCAGCAACTGCGGCGCGGAGCCGTACCGACATTACAAGTGCTCGCAGCGTGGTGTTTCGCATACTGCCGGATGGCGCGACGGATGTAGTGTGGAGTTCAACTTCGGTCACCGCATTCGCGATCGCGCCCGCGTTGACGCAGGGCAGCGTATTGATTGGCACTGCCGACAAAGGACGAATCTATTCCGTTACCAATGACGGCCGCGACACTCTTCTTTTGCAGTCGACTGAAGGTCAAATATCTTCTTTCCTGACCAGAGCCGGTCAAATGTATGCAGCCTCAAGTAATCAGGGGAAACTGTTTCGCTTTGGCAGGGAAACGGTCGGCGAGGGCTCTTATGAATCTGCTGTGCGCGACGCAAAACTAACAGCGACGTGGGGCCGCATATGGTGGCGTGGTGCGGGCAACGTCGAACTACAAACGCGCAGCGGGAATGGCGAGCGTCCTGACACAACCTGGAGCGAATGGAGTCCTGCGTATCGCAACGCCGACGGAACTCAAGTGACCAGCCCGCGTGCGCGCTTCATCCAGTGGCGCGCGACGCTGCGCGGCGGAGGGGCCGGCGTCGCCGCGTGGATGGAAGACGCCACACTGGCATACTTGCCAAGAAACGTCGCTCCCGAAGTCTTGTCTATCACTTCGTTGCCTTTTGGCGTGGGCTTGCAACAGGCAGCCCAGATCCAGGTTGACCCCAACATCGAATCGTCCGGCCTCGATCCGTCGCTGTTCGGAGCCGTGGCCCAGGTGCCGCCGCGACGCATCTTTCAACGTGGCGCGCGCTCGTTTCAATGGCAGGCCGAGGATCGAAACGGCGACACGCTGGAGTACGCAATTTATTACCGCGCGCTGAACGAAACGACCTTTCGACTGCTGAAAGATAAGTTGCGCGACAACTTTTACACAATCGATGGAGCAACACTGGCCGATGGTCGCTACATCATTAAGATTACAGCTTCGGATGCGCCGGAAAATGCAGCTGGAGAAGCATTGAGTGGCGAGCGATTGAGCGAGCCGGTAGATATTGATAACACGCCCCCGGTTGTGCGTGTTTCGGCTGGGCAACCCGCTGGTAATGCTGCAACCGTTTTCGATGTTGACGACGCCACCGGCAAAATCAAGCGGGCAGATTTCAGCGTTGATGGTGGCGCGTGGAGTCCTTTGTTCCCGGATGATGGTATCGCCGACAGCGGGCACGAACGATATTCCGTGGCCCTTCCGGCTCTGGCTTCCGGCGAGCATACCGTCAGCTTGAGGGCTTTTGACAGCAGCGGAAACGTCGGCACTCTAAGCGTGACCGTGCGGCGTTAAGGGCCAAAACAGGCCAGAAGATTGAAGAGTTTGCTGCACGATACGGTGCGACACGGTGCGATACGGTGCGTCAACAGTTGATTCAGGGCCAGGTCCAGACAGTATCATGCGGCTTTGATTTCTGGCACCGTTCTTGCTCGATGATGGGCGGCGCGTCTCTTCTCACTCCCATGCGCGCTTTAGAAATGCATGAGGAGGACGGAAATAAGATGTTCGACTTAAGACAAAAATTCCTGGCGTTGGCAATCGGCGGGCTGATTCTCGCCGGTGGAGGAAGCGTCTTTGCTCAAAAGAATGGCGACAAGCGCCCACCTAAAGAGGACAACAGGGTTGTCGTCCAACCGAAAGGTGAAAGGCCCCCGCCGAGCAACAGCAACAACAGCCAGGGAAACCGGCGAGACGACAAGAAGAAGCCCTAAACCCGGCAAACCCCTAGTTAACAAACCCGCGTAACGTCAGCGTTGCGCGGGTTTTTCTAGGCCGCCGAACCCGCCGCCGAGGATTATTACCTTTGCCATCACGCCGCCTTTGCGTCGTTGCTACCTTTGGGACCATGAACGACCTCTACGGAACAGTGCGCGTGCGAAACAACCGCCTGCGAAACTGAGCCCAATAGCAAACGCTGCCACGCGCCATAGCCGTGCGATCCCATGACAATCAAATCGGCATTCCAGCGCTCGGCTTCATCGAGAATCACTTCGCGGGGCGGGCCATTCAGAACTTCGCCGGTCAGACTAACTGAATGAGCCAGCCCGCCGCCGAGCTTGGCGACGGCTGCATTCACTATCCCTTGCGCTTGTTCTCGTGCGGCCTGTTCCAGCTCTGGGTAATATTCGTCCGAGATGGTCCAGACCTCAGGTGTTGGCGTAATCGGTGCCTGGAATGCTGTTACGATTTTCACTTCAGTCGGGGCCGGCCAGGGCCGCGCGCCAACTTCAGCGACTGCTGCGTCGCTGAAAGATGAGCCGTCAACCGGTAACAGAATTTTCATTTTGCACCTCCGTTGAGAAACGAGGTTTGTTCTTTCACAACATCGCCGCCACTTGTACTTCAGTCACTACAGGCGATGCGATAGTGGGCTTGAGCAGGCGTGTCACTAACACCGGACAAGGTGCCTGGCGCAGTACGCGATCGACGTTCGAACCAAAAAGGGTACGACTGGCGAAGCCAGCGCCGTGAGCACCAATGCAAATAAGCTCAATAGCATTTTTCTCCGCGTAATTGAGAATCTCGCGGTAGGCTTGCCCTTCAACCACCGAGTGTTTGATCTCACACCAAAGATGAGCTTCGGCCGGCACAGCGTTCTGCAAGCGACGCGCGGATTTGTGATAAGCGTTTTCTTTCCCCAGCGGATGCCACGAGACTTCCGACTGCTCGAGCGACGACGGTGGCAGCACGTGCAGCAGGTGTAGTTCGGCCTGGTATTCCTGGGCGAACGACAATCCCTGTTTCAACGCCAGCTCGGAGTAGTCCGAAAAATCATAAGCAACCAACATGCGTTTGATTGTAATTTCGTGACTTGAGTCATTAACCCAGTCGCGCTGATTGCTGTGCATGACCAGTACTGAACAAGGAGCGCTGCGGCAGACAGCTTCGGCGGTGGAACCCAGCAGCGCCGCACGATGCGGCCGGCGACGGGAGCGCATCACTATCAAATCCACGCAGTGATTGGCAGCGTACTCGGTAATTGCCGTGCCGGGATCGTTGCCTTGCTCAACGACCCGCTGCCAATCGATCGCTGCCAATTCGGCGGGACCGAGATAGCGAAAGAGAGATTGCTCGAAGTCGGTCTTTACCTCACTCTGTAACAGCTCCGGACCGTTGGCACGTTCGCAATGATAAGCAATCAGCCTAGCGTCATATGCCCGCGCCAGGGCCAGCGCGTAACGCAGTGCTTCATCCGACTCGGCTGTCAGATCAGTGGGACATAGAATGCGTTTAATGGTCATAGAATTTTCCAGGTTTCTTACTGCCTCCGGAGTTGGTTTGAGCAACGACCGTGCCGGACTCAAACCGGGCTTTTTGGTTGGCACAAGAACACCAAACTGGGAAGTAATCCACGTATAACTTGGGGATATTCCGCACACGGAAGCGCCTGCCTACTTCGCGTCGGGCTTCAGCCAGTTAAATCAGGCAAATCTATCCGATACCGATCGCCAGTGAGCGGGGAACAATTATTGCTCATTGTCGCTGGGACCGGCTTGGGTGGGGAAAACCAAACTGCTGGTTGAGGTGGATTATGGAAGTCATGTTGCTAGAGAGCGTAGCAGGTCCGGGAAACTCACCATTTGGGACGAGCCCTGGCGAGGTATGGGAATCGTTGCAGGAGGAGAGGGAAGAGGTGAACCGAGAGTTGCTTTCAGAAGGACGACTAAGTCAGTGCGATGCCGGGCGGCTGCTGGAAAGCGAGGCTTCAGAGGAGTACACGCGCGCAATCAGATGGCGAAATCGCAGCCAGTTGCAGGCGCGGCTAAAAGACATTACTGATGCCCAGGACCGGCTGATCGAAGGTCGCTACGGGCGCTGCGCGGAATGTGCGCAAGAAATCGAGAGTAAGCGTCTTAAGGCGGAACCCGCAGCAGCACTATGCATTGGCTGTGAGCGAAGCGTTGCGGAGGAACGAGCTCTCGAAAAACTATTTGGAACAGGTTCGGTTCATTAGACCCTATGCAAAATGTAAGCAAACTTAGTCCGACTATTATCGAGCGCCTGCCTGCCTCGCCTCAGCCAGGCATTTCGTTGCGTAATTCGCTGGCTCGTTGCAAGCAGTTGCGCCACATGGTCGGCAACACGCCGTTACTCGCTATTCGCTTTTCGCTACGGGGCCAGGAACGAGTCATCTACGCGAAAGCCGAACATATGAACATGACCGGCAGCATCAAGGACCGGATGGCTTTTCATATTCTTAAGCAGGCTTACAAAGAGGGACGCATCCAGGCCGGCGACACTATTGCGGAAGCGACCAGCGGGAACACCGGCATCTCGTTCGCCGCGATTGGACGGGCGCTGGGCCATCAGGTTGTTATCTTTATGCCTGATTGGATGAGTAAGGAGCGCATCGCACTAATCAAGAGTCTGGGAGCTAAAGTTGTTCCAGTTAGTCGCGAACAGGGTGGATTTCTCGGCAGCATCCGCATGAGTGAAGACTGGGCGCAGCGCGAACCGCACGTCTTTTTGCCGGCACAATTTGCAAATAAAGCCAACGTCGTAGCGCATGAAAAAACCACTGGACCCGAAATCTGGTGGCAGCTATTTTTTAATTCGATCAGGCCGGATGCGTTTGTCGCCGGCGTTGGCACCGGCGGCACAATCATGGGTGTCGGAAGATTTCTTCGGCAACGTAATCCAGCTATCAAAATCCACGCGTTGCAACCGGCTGAATCTCCCACCCTGTCAACCGGGCATAAAGTTGGACATCATCGCATCCAGGGAATCTCAGATGAGTTCATTCCCTCGATCTTAAAGCTTGCGGAATTGGATTCCGTGGTGAGCGTGAGTGATGGCGATTCCATTCTGATGGCCCAGAAACTTGCGGCCAGCCTCGGCCTGGCCGTAGGCATTTCATCAGGCGCCAACTTTCTCGGCGCACTGATGGTGCAGAATGAATTGGGCGGCGATGCCAACGTCACGACTGTTTTTCCCGACGACAACAAAAAATATCTCAGTACGGACTTGCTGCGCGACGAGCCGGTTAAGGATGGCTATCTCTCTTCCGAAGTACAGCTGCTATCCTACGAAGCCTTCAGGCGAGTTTGCCATACATGCTTAGACGATGATCAATAGACAGCCAGGTTTGGCTTTACCCGTTGCCTAGGGCGCGTGCACAATCCGATTATCAGACCAGCAAAAGCGCCAATACCGGCAGCGATCCCAAAGCCCCTCCACGGATGACGTTTGATGTAATACCTGGCTTCGTCAAAATAATCTTCGCCAGTATCTAACCCTTTGCGAATCGCTCGCTGCGTTTTTCGCTTTCCTATATCCAACAGATCTTCCGCTAGGCCTTTTCCTCCCGCGGTTTTGGCGGCCAAACGCACAAAAGTTAATGCGGCACTGTCATGATCCCTACTGGCAACGGTCTCCATTTTATTCTCCTTCCGATGGCCGTGCTGCCACGCTTTGAAAACAGCCGCACGGACCTCCGGCCCCGTCAAAATTCCACTTGCTGACAAGATCTCAGCAGCTAATTCATTGGTCAGAACCTCTGAATCGTTATCGTGACCATCGGCATCGGACCATTGGTTAGGTTATAAGATACCCAGAAGCCCAAACTTTCGTAACGCACCATCCGGTAAAGGGACCCACTTGCCGATATTGCCAACTCACCCCCTACGATCGCTTTGTAGTCAGGGGCGCCAATTCCACCAAGGTAGTCCACTGAAATGGTGACGACTTTGTGTTCGGTATCGTAGCCAATTTGTGCGGTCTCGTTGTCCGAGAACACGTAATAGTCCTGGTCGACGTGCTTAAGCGCCGGCGTGCCGAGTTTGGCGCGAGTCTCCGGCGCGGTCATGCCAAGACGGACACCCTTGTACTCGCTATAGAGCGGTTGCAGAATCGAGGTGTCATTAATGAAGGTCGCTCCGCCCTTTAGCGTCTGAGCATTCGCGCTGGTACTCAATCCGGCAATGACGCAGACCAACACCGTGATTAGTAATGCTAGAAAATTGCGTTTCCTGTTTTTCATTTCAACCTCCTAAAAAAATTTGCTGGTAACTAACTAAGCGGTCGTCGCCAGCGGTTTACCTTAATCGCTTACGCGTTGGGATTGCTGTTACCAATCGTCTTTCCTACCGCCCATACCTGTCCGCCGGTTCGCATTTGCAGGACGATTGGATCGAGAGGACGCAACCGCGGACCAAAAAGCACAAAACCCGTCCGCGCGTCGTAGGCTCCCTGGTGACAGGGACAAATTAGGCTGCGGCGCGCGCCGCTAAAGTCAACCGAGCATCCAAGGTGAGCGCACTTTCGACCGTACGCGACGTATTGGCCGTCTGGAGCACGCATTAGGACCGCCGCATCGTTCGAAGTCGGGTAACTGAAATACAAGAACGAACCCGGCATGATGCTTTCGGCGCCATCGATCTTCATCGGCGGAGACTCAAGCAGCAGGTCATGCCGCTTCACACCTTGGGCCCGCAGGCCCTTCGCCGCCAATGCCAAGGCCGTTGATGTCAAAAGCACACGGTTGCAAAATCTCCGGCGTGTGATTCCGTTCTCTTCAGGACCTGTTTCCGAATACATCTGCGGTTGCCTCCTTAGGATGGCTGGCGAATCAACTCAATCGCAAGAGCTTCACTGCAACAGTCATACCTGTTTGCCGGACGCTTTCCGCTAGCTAAAGCAGTACTCGCCAGCACACCTCGCCGGATAAATGCGCGCTTTCTCGCAACTTTTGGTAAAGTTTTCGCAACAGTGCGAAAGAGGCGCTCTCGGTATCTTTTTTATCTTTTGTGGAGACATTGCGGAAGATGGCCTCCGTCGTAGTCGAAAGGGATAGGGAGAGCGTCGAGGACGCACAGTTGGCAGCCTAAGGGAAGACTATCTCAAGGCTTAATCGCCACCTTCAACACCCCATCTGTGCGCCCGCCGAACAACTCATAAGCATCGGAAATATTTTCCAGTGGAAAGGTGTGTGTGAGCAGCGGAGTGAAATCAACGCGACCATGTTTGACCACTTCCATCAATCTTCTCATCCGTTCTTTACCGCCGGGGCATAGCGTCGTAACGATTCGTTGATCCCCGAGGCCGGCAGCGAATGCTTCGTAAGGTATCTGCAACTTGCCCGAGTAAACGCCCAGGCTCGAGAGTGTTCCGCCGGGCCGCAAACAGCGCAAGGCGCTCTCGAAAGTTTCTTGCGTGCCTAGCGCCTCTATTGCTACGTCTGCGCCGCCGCCAGTTAATCGTTGCACTTCCGCAGGGACATCGACCGCGCGGTAATCCAGCGTGACATCCGCGCCCATTCGTTTACCCATAGCCAACCGGCTATCATCGCCGTCAATGCCAATGACCAAGGTCGCGCCCATTAGCTTTGCTCCCGCCGTGGCGCACAAACCAATCGGCCCTTGCGCAAACACGACAACAGCGTCGCCGATACAAATACTGCCCGACTCGGCGCCGCCGAAACCGGTGGAAGCGATGTCCGCAAGCAGCACGACTTGTTCGTCAGACAATTCATCAGGAATCTTCGCTAGATTTGCCTGCGCGTTCGGCACCAGTAGATACTCAGCCTGCGCGCCGTTGATGGTGTTGCCAAAGCGCCAGCCACCAATTGCTTCGTAGCCTCCGCCGTGCCCGCATTGCGAAAGTTGACCTGACAGGCACGCGCGACACTGACCACAGGGCGTGATCGCGCCCACCAGAACACGATCGCCGATGGCGTATCCGATGACCCCGGCGCCCAGTTCTGCAATTACTCCAACCGGCTCGTGCCCAATGATCAAACCCGGCTTAACCGGATACTCACCGCGGAGGATGTGCAGATCTGTTCCGCAAATTGTCGTCAGCGTGATTCGTATGACCGCTTCGCCGACACCGGCGTGCGGCCGTTCGACTTCTTCCACGCGGATATCATTCTTTCCGTAGAAAATGTTTGCCCTCATTTTTTCCATTTGATTTTTCCGATCACTAGGGAAGCTAACTTAAGATTTCACGATGCGAGATTCTTCAGCAGCAAGCCCACAAGGTAGGACAGTCCCGCGGCAATCCCGCCAACCAGTAAGGTTGAAAGACCTGAACGCAACCATGAAGCACTGGACCAACGACTCTTTACCGAACCAATCAAGAAGAACACGGCGCCGGTGAGGAATGCTGAAAGCGCGATTGCGTTTTTGATGCCCATCAGGAACGGCAGTAACGGCGCCAGGCCGCAAACAAGAAACGCGCTGAAGGTGCTGGTAGCCGCCAGCCACGGAGAGCGCGCTTCTTGCGGCAGACCGTATTCATCCGTCAGCATTGTTTGCACCCAGCGCTCGGGATCGGAGGTTATCAATTCCACCACGCGATCCAGATCTGCTCCGGCAAATCCTTTCCGGGCAAAAATTTGGCGAACTTCTTCTCGCTCACCCTCGGGCGCGAGTTCGATGTGACGACGTTCAATTGCTGCGAGTCTTTGGATGTCATCGTGCTCGGCTTTCGTCCCGAGAAAGTTGCTTGCGGCCATCGAAAAACCATCCGCCAGCAAGTTGGCAAAACCCATGATGACAATGATTATTGGTGAAAGCTGAGCGCCAACGACGCCGGTAACAACCGCAAAGGTCGTTACCGATCCATCGATACCCCCGTAGATCCAGTCGCGCAAATAGTTGTGGCGCGGTCCGGCGGCAAGCCGATTGCCAATTGCCTCGATCGTATGTTCGTGTTCCATGACAGTGAGAGATTTTACGGTGGCTAGTCCATTCTCACATTGAGGTCGCTATTGCTCTGGCCTTCAGCCATGCCGGTCATGCGGTCGATGCGGAGGCGAAAAACTATGTTGTCCAGAGCGCTGGCGTCCTGGGCCATCACTGCTTCCACCGGAGTCAGAAGTGGAAAGCGTGAAAGCAGATTCTTGAGTATGTCCCGCCGCTCGCTCGGGACGCGAATTTCTTCGAAGGTGCCGTGCGCAATGGCACTGCGCCAATTAAAATCATCCTCTATTAAATCGACTTGCAGGCACGCCCGAGGATGCGCGCGCAGCGCGTCAATCTTTTGGCCGGGCAGGGAATGACTGTAGACTGTTCCGGCCTCAAAGAAGTAATTGATCGGCACAACGTACGGTTCGCCGTTATAGATGCAACCTAGCCGGCCCACCTTGGCGGAACTCAGCAATTCCAGGACTTCTTCTTCAGCCATTGCTCTCATATCAAATGCAACCTCTGTCTAAACCAAGGGCAATGGTTGTGCCAGCAAGTAATGGCGCAGAACACGGTCGATGAAGCGTGGAAGATGAAATGGCGTGCGAGCTTTCGCGCAATTGTGCGCAACTTTGCTCAATGAATCGGCGCGGGTTCGCTTGCAGTATGACTGTTTGAGGAACTTTACAATAACTGTGAATCAGTTCGTGGCAGGTGCAGCTTAAAAGTCGAGCCGGCGCCTAAAACCGACTTGACTTCGACCCGTCCACCGTGGGCGCGAGCGATGCGACGAACCGCAGGCAAGCCCAGGCCGGTGCCGCCTTTAGTAGTAGTGAAGAAAGGATGGAATATGCGCGGAAGGTTTTCTTCGCTGATACCGCGGCCAGTGTCAGAAACTTCGATCACCACCTCATCAAGTTCGTCGTTTGTTTCAGCCGGCGTTGAGCAGAAGAGACGTACGTTGACCGAGCCGTTGTGCTCAGAAGCTTCTATCGCATTGATGATCAGATTGAGTACCGCATCTTCGAGCTGCGCGGCATCAATCGAGACAATGATTGGTTCACTCGGAGCATCAAAGTGAACGGCGGTACGGCCGCCATCGGAGGGGCCAAAAACCTGGGCGCGCGCGACATTTACGGCGCGCCGCACAACTTCAGTGAGAGAACTCGATTTGGTCGACAAAACGCGTGGCCGCGCACGATCCAGCAGCGCGCGGACTGTCTGATCGATCCGATCAACCTCGCTGCGAACTCCCTTCAGCGCTTCGCTGTCAGGATCGTTCGCGCCTCGGCGGCGCAAAAGGATATCGACAACGCCCTGAATACCAGCCAGCGGATTCTTGATTTCATGCGCCAGTCCGGCCGCCAGTTCACCCACCAGGGCCAATTGCGCTGCTTGCTGGAGCTCCTTTTGAAGCCTTTTTTCTTCGGTGATGTCCGTGTTGACGACAAGCTTTTGATGTGGAGCTCCGGTTGCATCACGCACTAACGTCCAGCGACATTCGGCGATCAGGGTGCGTCCCTCTTTTGTTGTCTGGGTAAGTTCCCCACGCCAGTGGCCGGTCGTTTCGAGGTGACGCTGCGCCTCTTCAAACTCTGGCGGCAACTCCTCAAACAACAACGTCTGCGCAGTTTTCCCTACGGCTTCAGCGGCGGTCCAGCCATAAATGATTTCCGCGCCCTTGTTCCAATAAACGATCGTCTCGTCGAGATCGCGCACCATAATCGCGTCGTGCGCTTCGTCCAGCAGCGCGGCCTGACGGCTGATTTCGTCTTCCGCCAGTTTACGCTGTGTGATGTCGTGACGAATCGCAACGTATTGGTATGGCTTGCCGTCGGCATCGAGAAAGGGAACGATGGTGGTATCAACCCAATAAATCGTGCCGTCGCTGGCGCGATTTTTCAGTTCACCTTTCCACACTTTCCCGCTGGCGATGGTAGTCCAAAGGTCGCATATGAATTCTTTAGGGTGAAAGCCGGAATTGATGATGCGATGGTCCTGACCAAGCAACTCTTCACGTGAATACTTTGAGATGCGACAGAACTCATCATTGACATAGTTAATAATGCCGCGCTGGTCCGTGATGGCTACGATGGTGGATTGATCGAGCGCAAACTTGATGTCAACGACTTCTTTAAGCGAGCGCTCCAGCTCACCGGCGTCAGCAAGCGCTGCTTCATCGAAATATTTAAGCGCGGGGTCAGGCATTCAAGGAGGATTATAAAGGACTTACTTAACGTTCGAAAAGCTTTGCCCTGGCTGGCGCAAGGATTTGTCGACGGATACCGTCCGAATTGCTTAGTCAGCCTTTTGCCAGGGCCTGGAGCTCTTCAAGTTTCTTCAGCCGATAGCGGAGTTGATCGCGCGAAATTCCAAGCAATTCGGCGGCTTTGGTCTGATTGCCGTCACTTCTTCCGATCGCCTGTCGCACGAGCGACATCTCCACGTCTTCAAGCGAAACGCCTTTGGCAGGCAAGCGGAAATTTGTCGGCTGTTGTGCTCCATCTGCGAGCGAGCCCACCGGCAGCTGCGCGTCCTCAGTCAAATTTCGTGGCAGATATTTGCTGGAGATTTCATCACCGTCTTCCAGAATCATCGCGCGCTCGATGACATTGCGCAGCTCGCGCACATTGCCGGGCCACTCATAATTACGAAATGTTTCCAATGCTTCCTCAGAAATACTGTCGATATTTTTTCGCAGGCGTTCCTTGAAGCTGGCGAGGTAATACTCGGCCAGCAACTGCACATCTTCGCCACGTTCGCGCAAGGGCGGAATGTCGATCTGGATTACTGATAAGCGGTAGAACAAATCGGCGCGGAACCGACCGGCTTCGCCCTCTGTTCGCAAATCGCGATTCGAGGCAGCAATGACCCGCACATCCAACGGCAAATCCTTTAAGCCACCAACGCGGCGAAAGGAACCTTCCTCCAGCACGCGCAAAAGTTTTGCTTGTAGACTTAGCTCCAACTCGCCGATCTCATCAAGAAAGAGCGTGCCGCCTTCAGCCTGCTCAAACAGTCCCTCTTTGCGCGCTTTGGCGTCGGTGAATGCGCCTTTCTCATAACCAAACAATTCGCTTTCGATTAGGGTGCCGGGGAGGGCAGCGCAGTTAATTGCGACAAACGGAGCGTTGGCACGCGAAGAATGATAGTGAACGGCCTTGGCAACAAGATCTTTTCCCGTTCCTGATTCACCTTGCAGCAAAACGGACGAGACTTCGCTTTCGGCAACTTTGTGCGCCAGGTCCAGCATCTCGCGCATCGCAGCGGACTGGCCGATGATTTGGTCAAAACTGAACTGCTGCAGACGCTCACGTCTAAACAGATTTATCTCTTTGCGTAATCGGCTCGCCTCGATGCCGTTACGAATCGCAACCTGCAATTCTTCGAGGTTGATCGGCTTGCCAATAAAATCGTAGGCGCCACCCCGCAACGCCGCGATTGTTTCGTCGACGAGCACGTTGGCGGTGATCATGATCACAACTGCGTCTGATTGGCGCCGGCGAATCTGTCGCAGGACATCCAGACCTGAGCCGTCGGGCAAATTAATATCCAGTAGCACCGCCGTAGGCGCTTCGGCGTCAAACAAAGCCAGGCCGGCCGAGGCCGTGTCGGCTTCCACCGGTTGATATCCCCAGCCGCGCAACGCCTCGCCGAGCGACCAGCGAATCATCTTCTCGTCGTCAACCACGAGAATTTTCTGCTTGCTGTTCTTCAGAACGGTTTTCCCCACTTTCCAGTTGTTGCCGGGTCGGTGAATTGGAGCGACCTGAATTATAAGAGAGTCACGAACCCCAACCTATTTGACGAGAGTCGCCGAGACCGGAACCTCGTAGAATGGTTCCCGTGGTTCCCGTGCAATTTCGTCCGAACGGCTGCCGAGGTGTTGGTCGAGTCCGCCTCAATTCACACAGCAGCGCTTCCACGATTCCAGACTAGCCGGTCTGCTTCAAGACGAGAGTCTTCACCGGTTCACTAACGGCCGCAAGATGTTGTTGAAAGAGTTGTGCTGAAGCGTCGAGAAAATCATAGGAGGTTACTATGCCCACCAATTGACCACTGTCCACTACCAGCAAACAACCAATTCGTTGTTCACGCATAATCTTTATCGCTTCCAGCGTCGGAGTCGATGGCGGGACAGTCACCGGGTTAGGGACCATTACCTCGCGAACAGTCATGACGTTGATGCTTTTCTCATGATTCCCAGCACTAACCAAACGAAGCAAATTGCGGTGAGTTATCAGGCCTACTAGTTTTCCCTCTTCATTTTCAACCGGCACGTGCCTGATGTGCCGCCAGTCCATTACGCTGGCTGCAAGATCAAGCAGATCTGTCGGTTGGACCGTAAACAGATCCGTTGACATGAACTGGCCCACAGTCCGATATCCCTGCTCCCAACCCATCGACTCAGATTTCTTGATCTCCGGCCAGGTATGCACGGGGTGTCCTTTCTTTTGGGAAGCGAGCATCGTCGCTGTCAGTTGTCGTAGACGAACTTCTTTCGGTACTGACTGGTCCATGCCCGCCAGCGATTTCAATGTCCAGCGTGCGCCGGTCTGACGGTTGTGCGCGCGTTCTTCGATGATGCCGAGGTATTTATGAATCGCCACGGTTTCCACCCCGGCTTGCTCTAATCCCTGTCGCGCCAGGGGAAGTAGTTGATCGAGTACCAGCGACGGTGCAGAAACTGGTTGACCGTCGAGCCAATGGAACTGCGCATCGAGCCCATGCCGGGCAGCGCGGAAAAAGTTTGATTTGGCGTCGTCAAATGACATGCGTTTGGAAATGTCGCCGTACTCTTGAGGCAACGCCAACATCAACCCGGCAAAAAATGCGGTGTTGGCAATTTCATCGATAGTCGTTGGTCCCGAGGGCAGCGCTCGATTTTCAATGCGTAGGTGAGCGACTCCATTCAAAACCCCGTAACACGCCCGGTTCCAGCGCCAGACGGTGCTGTTGTGCATGAGCAGAGCGGCCAATTTGGGAATCTCACCACGCGCCAGGACCTGAAAAGGATCTTCATCGGGTTGCGTGATCATGATCGGCCGGAAGCGAGAAATCTGTTCGTGGAAAAGCGCGACTACAGAATGCTCGAGCCAATTCTCGCCAAAGCTGACCCGGGTGGGATGACTACGCGCAAGCTGCGGACGGGAACGGGCATCAGTTGAATGTTGAAACAGCGCGACACGCGTTTCCTGCCAGAGGCGGTTTCCAAACAGCAGTGGAGAATTAACAGCGACCGCCAGCACAGGAGCGGTGATCGCCTGGGCCATGTTGTAGTGCGCTGCGAATTCCGCGGGATTTGTTTGAAAGTGAATCTGAAAACTAGTGTTGCACGATTCCATCATGATGTTGTCGTGCGTTATTTGCAGTTCGTCCAGGCCTTTGATATGAATCGAAAGCGGCCCGCCTCGCAACCGAATCACGCCACGATCCAACTCGTGATAACGAGCTACAGGCGTCAGATTATCCAGAGTTAGATCTGATTTCTGTAAGGTAGGCAGAATGCCGGCAAGCAACACATCCGAGTTCAGCGTCTTTGCGCTCGCCCTCGTTAATGAGACCAGCTCGTTAAGCTCACTATGCATCTGGCTAAAGCAATCGCCGGTTAGCAGTAGAGGCGTAAGATTAGCTTCGAGATTGAATCTGGCAATCTCGGTTGTCAGGCGAAGCTCGTTGGCATGCTGCAAAACTTTCTGGGAGATGGGCGAGGGCCGTAGGTCATGATCGACCAGGAACATCTCCTGTTCGGCGCCAATGCGTCCGACGCCGCTTTCCACCAGGCCGCGTTCAAGCATGAAAGCGAGTGCGCGCAGATCATCGAGCACAGCCTTCATGAAGACTTGTGACTTTTCTTGGTCAAATTCTGCTACGTTGTGTTCGCCCATGAATTTTGAGACTCACCCGAATGCGTTCCAGTGGTGCAATCCACGCTATCCCTTAGAATATGTGACGACTAACCGCAATTCACATGCCGACTTTCCCTGGTGGTAAAGCCCGAGAAAACTCTTTGCATCTAGCGGACGCTACCAGCGCCTTGCGAGCTTTTGCGCAGCGTGGGAGAATTTTCAGCCAGACGCCGGTTCACTTCTGATCTGTTTGTGTGTCCTTCCTCGCATGGCACTGAACACACTGAAACATCGAAATGTCGCCAAGGTTCACCGGATGCTTGAAGGGCTGATTAGCTTTGTGGCAGCTTTCGCATTTGCGGTCTGCCAGGCCCCCCAAATCAACAGGATGCTGGAATGGCCCGGTCTTTACTGATGCTGCAGGGTTTAGCGAGTCATAGATTACCGTGTGGCAGACAGTGCAATTATTTGTAATGACTTTGCCGGCGTTGCTGACATGTTCCCCATCATGGCAGCGAAAGCAACCAGGGAAATAAAGATGTCCGAGGTTATTTGGATGTGTTTGCCAATCGGTTTTCATCTCCGGGAAAAAGTAAGTCTGAAAAATGCGTTGAACTTCAGTGACGGCCCCTTTAATCAAATCCTGCTTTTGCGCATACACGTCGGCGTAGTAATTGCGGTAAAAGTCATTCAAGCCGGCATCGATCTGTTTCAACGCGTCCGGTGTCGTAGCGTATTGCTTGCTGAGAATTTCGACTGCCTGGCGTTTAAGATAAGGTAACGACGGATCCAATCTACCTGCGACAAAAGCTTGATCAACGGCCACATCGGGCGGCAAATAAACGTGGGCCGGTCGATTGTGGCAATCGATGCAGTCCATTCGCCGCTTTTCAGCAGTTGCGATTTGCTCGGCGCCTAGTGGTCGAGTGCGATCGTAGTATTCCGTCACGTTTCCCTGACGGTCCTTCATGCGAACCCAGGGAATCAGCTGCCGGTGAGTGTCGGTTGCGATGTAGGAAATCTCGTTGCCAAGGTTCATGTGCCAGTGAATTCCGGCAACGGGTCCACTATCCGGATTGCCGCCACCCACGTTTATTAGCATGCGCGTCTGCCGCAAGGAATTCTGTTCGTCATAGCCGTAATGATTAAAAGTCTTGAGCAGAGCACCATAAAACTTCGAGGGCCAATGGCACTGCTCGCAAGTTTCATTTGCCGGACGCATGTTGTTAACCGGTGTATTGATTGGTCTTGAGTACTTACTAAAGGCCAACGAGTAGAGCTGACGAGCGCCGTTCAGTTTCGAACGCGCATACGACTGTGCGCCAGATCCCACGTGGCAGTCGACGCAACGAATTCTGGCATGCGAGGTCGCCTGAAAAGCTACGTACTCGGGCTTCATTACTGCGTGACAGGTCCGTCCACAGAACTCCACCGACTCGCTATACTCGTAAGCGCGATAGCTTCCGAAGGCGCTCATACCGATAAAAATGAAAGACACGCCTATTAAAGAAAACGCGATGCGGCGCTGCCGCGGATCGTTTAAGTCGACTTGGGGATACGCGGCAATTTCAGATTCCGGCCAGCGTCTGCGCCGGCGCCGCTCAATCAACATGCCGGCCACGATTATGGCCAGGCCCAGAATCAGAAACGCGGGTAGGATTGCGTAAGTGACGATGCCGAGGTAAGGATTTTCAGCGGTTTTCGTGAGCTCGATTAAGAAGAGCAGAAGGATGCTCGCGAGGCTGGCGACCACGAGAACTGCGCCCGCGAAGCTTATATAGTTGCGAAACAGCGTAGGCATTACGGGAACGGATTCCGCTTCGTTGCTCAAAGGCTTATCTCCCCTGCATCCGGAATATTTGTCTAGAGATTGATCGCCAATAGCCTGCGTAAGCAGGCACTTGCCTACTTACTCAGGCTCATCAAACATTTGATTATCAGGGGAGCGATAGCAAACTTATTGTTTAATCGACTTCATGTAGTCGACCAGACTCTTTGCTTGTTCCGCAGTTACACCTTTTTCGTTGTAAGCCGGCATGTTCGGCGGCTTCTCAGGCTTCTTGCCTTTCATCACGATTTCGACGAGTTGATCATCTGGTAGAGCTTTATCGAAACGCTTGTCGGCGGCAGGGCCATGACAGGCAATACACTTTGTTTTATAGGTACCGGCGGCGTCGAATTGATCATCTGCGGTAGCCCGCACAGGCACCGGCGCCAGCAGCAATGCCGCGAACAGCGAGAGGCCCAATGCGGCAACAGCCAAGCTCATCAGGCGCATAATTGTAAACCTCATTATTGCGTCAACCTTCCTTAAGAAACTTTCTAATGCTGAGTTTAAGAACGTCATGCCTTTGGTTCAGCGCAATGACCGTGCCGCCGTAAGTGCTGGGGAAAACGATGGCTTCGGCCTTTTCATTGCGGTCTTTTGCGCAACTACTCGGAAAATTTCCCAAGGCAAAAACTCCAGTTTACGCAGCGATTTTCTTGTGACACGCTACGCATTTTTTGGAGGTCGGCGGAGGCGGAGTCAGGTCCGGTCTGGCTTTCACGACAGCATCATGACAGGCGCCGCAGTTGCGATGAAACGCCTGCTGGTTGGTCAGAATCGTCGGCTCGTCGCTCCCCTCAAACTTTAGTTTAGGAATTTCCGGTAAGAGTTTCGGCTTTGTCTCCGCGCGCGCATGACAGTCAGTGCAAATATTTACTGCGGGAGCGGTCGGATCCTTTTCCAACAGTTCCGCGGTTAGAGTAGTCGTGCGGTCGGCCGGCCAGACTGTTTTGTGGGGCGGATGCTTCAATGCTTCAGCCGCAGGTTGCGCGGTGTGATGGCATTCAACGCAGGCGATCGGTTTCGTTCCATCAGCGCTGCGATTTTTCGTAATATGATCGAGATGATGGAAGGTGACCTGGCCCAGCTTCGATTCCTTCGCCAGGATGATTGTTTCTGGTGGTTTCTTTGCATCTTGTGCTGACACGTCACAGTTGATTTGCGACGCACTCGAAAGAAGCAATAGTGACAAGCCGATTAATGCAAACAGCGTAAAGAGTTTCATGTTTACCTCCTCTGAAATCCACGATATGAGGTCAGTACCAGCTCGCGGTAGCGGGTGGGTCGCTGTTTCCTCTTGAATGATGAATTCCGCATTGAGCGCCTCCGTTACTACCCACCCGCTACCGCGAGCAATTGTGTTTGATGTCAAGTAGATTTTTGGGCAACCCTCCATGGTGATTTGGTTTTGAGCATGACATTGACAATAGTTAGAAGTTTTCGCATGCAGGCCACCAGGGCAACTTTCTTCGGTTTGTGACGCTTGATGAGTTGTTGGTAGAAGTCTTTGATGACCGGGTTCCAACGCGAGGCAGTGACGGTGGCCATGTAAAGTGCGGTACGTACGCTGCTGCGGCCGCC
>JACCVY010000093.1 GCA_013697915.1 Blastocatellia bacterium
GTCTGCGCCTTAATGCGGGAGAGAACTAACCAGTAATCCTTTCAAACCCACTCAACCGTTCATTACCTTACGATACGCAACAAACAAATCAGAGAGACGATCTGCCGAGGCAGGATCACTGCGGGCAAGCAAGGTGATAACCTCATCGCGGCCGGCGAACAAGGGCTGCATGCCATCTCTTTGGGCCTTCGTAAGGTTCGAGGCATCGCCCTTATCGATTTCTTCTCGTAAGGAGGTGAAGAATTGGCTCGCAGCCTGGCGGGCTGGTTCATAATCGCCACGCCGCGCATCGATTACTGCTGAGGCAAGATTGTTTTGCATCCGGCCCAGCGTTAATTGATGTTCTGTTTCGACGAGATTCCGGTTCGCTGTCCGGACCTTCAGCCACATCGGGATGAAACCGAGCAGGAAGATGACCAGAAGCACGCCGGCGTAAATGATAAAGCGCTGCACCATGGGGGTTGTCTTCACCGGTTTAACTTGCACGTCTTCAGTCATAACACTCTCACCAGTGGCTACTGGCCCTTTGCTGGTCCAATAAGAAGTTTTTTGGCTTCCTGCCAATCCTCGATCATACGCTCAAGCGATGGCTTATACCGCTCGAAATCCTGGCGCACCAGATTGGCGGTCGATTCGGTCACCAAGAAGGAAGGCTTCTGTGCAGGGTCATTGTCCGGTGTCGCCATCTCGAATAGCCCGCGAGTGTTGTTATCAATAACGACAGGCACGCCGCACCACTCGAGCTGATCCGGATCCTGGTCAGCGCCGTTCTCTGTGATTGCGGTGGTATCCGCACAATGCGCTGCAACTACTTGCGACGGGTCGATGCCGGCTCGGGTTGCGACGTCAACGGCCTCCTGAACGAGCCTGCGAGCATTGGTTAATACTTCTTTCTTGCTCGATTTTCCACTCATGCGGTTACCAGGTAGTCCAGTACCCTTATCGGCCTACAGCACAAGTCGCTGTGCAGCCGCCGCAGGTAAGTAAGCGAGGGTACCTGCGCCGAATAATTCAGAGCTACCTTTGTTGCCTTTTGGCAATCTGGGAGACCGCTATAGTCAAGGCCGCTGCTCCCAACGTTTTCACCAGTGTCGGATGTTCCGCATAGAACTGGCTGACTTGATCGATCACGGAAGGATCTTTCTTTTCAGCTTGCGCGGCGATCTCCTCGACTGCGCCGGCGGGAATTTGTTCGGCTTGCTCGGGCGTCACCTCTGTTTCATTCCCGCCTTTCAACAGGTCGATGAGGTTCGAAAGGCCACCACCACCTTCGGACTGAGTCTGTCGCGATAAAATCTGCGAAAGAATCAGTGGCCCGGCGGTGCGGAGCAATGTGTTGAGTATTCCGGCGCGCTGCTGGCCGTCGGAATTATTGAATAATTGCGCCGCCATATGTCCAAACTCAGGTGTCTCATCGGAGCGGAACGCGGCGGCCAAACCGTCCGCTAGTACTGCTGGTGGCGTGGTCTGTGCAACTTGATCGAAATCATCATTCACAGTTGCCTTGGCCGGCGCCGCTCCGGCTCCGTTATATTGCTGCAATACTCCGCTAAGTTCTTTCATCCAATCCATTGGCTGCGACCTCCGTGTTAGAGCTTCGGAAACGCCGAAGCGTGAAAGTTGGTAATAGAGCAGGCGAGGCCGCGAGCGCCTACGCCTGCTTATTGAAAAGTTAAGGTCTGTGCCGACCTTTCTGTTAGGACCTTGCCGGGATGGTCAACTGCTGTCCGACCTGAATTTTGTCCGGGTCTTTTAACTTGTCCCGATTCGCGTAGAAGATACCAATGTATTCATTCGCGTCTCCATACTGTTGCTTGCTGATCTTCGAGAGCGTATCGCCTGCTTTGACCGTGTAGGTTTCGCCACCACTGGCCCCGCCGACGGCTGCGCCCGTCGCACGGCTCGCATCAACACTGATGTCAGCGGTTATATCATCCTGATTCGGGCTGACGAGCTTGACCTGGTCCCAAAACTTGCTCTTGGCCTCTTCTGACGGTGCAGTGCCCTTTATGAAGAGCTTGTTGTCCTGTACATGCAGGTTTTGGAATTGCACCTGCTGTTGATCGGCGGTTGTAAGCACGGTCTGGTACTTTTGCTTTAACTCATTAAAGCGTTTTTCCGCCTGGGGCTGTTGGCTGGCTGATTCGGCACCGCGTCCAAACATCTTATCGAATAATCCCATCGATTAAATCTCCTTTGAAGTTGAGCTGTCAGTTTCAGATATTCCAGATGATTCCAGAAGGGCTGAAGAATAGAGTTTAGCTGGCTCGGTTCTGAATTACGTTAAACCAAACAGGTGTAGAACCTGTTTCAGATATATGTTAAATGTGGGATATATTTCTTATACAGCATACCCGTGTGTGATAGCTGTGCACGCGCCTTGTATGACTCAAAAAGCAGCGCCGGCAGCCATTAATTGGCTGCCGGGTATATCAGGCCCTGGACTTTGTGAAAGGCTGCGCGACTTTGATAAGACAACCCCCATACTTTTTTATTCCGGCGCAGCCTATGAGAGAGACAAAGAACAGGCGCGGTTGGCTGGCGCTCAAGGTTATCTGGTTAAACCCACAGACGGAGATACGCTCGCTGCCGAAGTATCCCGCCTTATTGCAGAATCAAAGGTTGCCGACCTGTAGCCCGGGACCAGACAGTGAACTGTAGAAGTAACTAGGCACCCGCCCTTTTCATCGCGGCCCGCTTTGAGTTGTCGGTATTGTTTCAAGAAACCAATTTTTCTATGACGAGACTCATAGAACATTGACTGTTCCTGACTGTCGGCGTAGTTTGCTGCCACTGCGAGGAACGACCGAAGCCGATGTCCCCCCGCCTTAGCCCCACTTCGTGGAATCAAAGCGGGGGGAGGGGCCTTGCGCCAAACAATCAATCACAGTCATGTCATCCTGGTAGTTGATGATCAAGAAGCTAATCGGGAGCTATTACATGTGATTCTCGGCGGCATGGGGTATGGCGTGATAGAGGCTCGCGACGGCTTGGAAGCAATAAAGATAGCGAAAAGCGAGTGCCCCGACTTAATACTAATGGATCTGTCGATGCCCGTGATGAATAAGCGGAAGGTGGCCGTGGGACAAGGAGAAGGCCTTTGAAGGTAAAGGCGCGAGCTGAGGCTGGCTGTTAGATTCTAAACGGAGATGTCAGAGAATACATCAGACACGTGGCGCACCCGCCTTGCCAATGCGGCGCACCTGAAGAGGGCGGAAATTGCAGCGATTATTGTGAACAGACACTAATTGGAATCGAGGCCAACTGCAAATGTGGACATCAGGAATGCCGGTTCTATGGATTATCAAGCGTCTAAAGTCATGAACAAATGGCTGTCTATGTGGAACGACACGAATAGTCGTGGGGACCCGCATCAAACAGATTACCAGTATCGGTTAACCGAGGAGACGATCATGAAGAACAGCTTTAGGCAAGAAGTGGTCGGTCTGTTCGGCATAGCATTGGTTCTATGCCTGAGTATTCCGGCTTGGTCGATTGAACTAAGAGAGTCCAAGGGAGCGCCTCAAGTTCGAAATGCCAAAAGGATGAACGACGCCATGCGGCATTCAGAAGAAGCGGCGAAAGTCTTTGATGAAATTGGCCGTGCCAGACAAAGCGATTCCCAAGGAATTGCTAGATAAGGCGGAAGCCATCGCGGTTTTCCCGGGAGTGGTCAAAGCGGCTTTCATCGTTGGCGGGACTGGCGGTCAGCGAGTGATCAGCAGTCGCGTCGCCGGGGGTTGGAGCGCACCGGCTTTCTTCAATCTGGGAGGAGGCAGCTTCGGCGTTCAAATTGGTGCGGAAAAAACAGACTACGTGATGTTGATTATGAACGACGACGGATTGAAGGGGCTGTTGGAGGATAAATTTGAGATCGGAGGCGAGGCTAGTATCGCGGCTGGGCCGGTCGGACGCACGGCAAGCGCTTCAAGTAACGTAACTCTTGACGCCGGGATTCTTTCCTATTCGCGGAGCAAAGGCGTATTTTATTGGAGCCTCTCTCAAAGGCGGCATGATCAGTCCTGATAACGATCTAAATGGAGCTGTTTACGGCATGAAAGCGCGAGATGTTTTGACCGGTCAGCAGAAGGTAAACCTTGCCCAGATGCCAGGCAGGGTGGGTGCCTTTCCGAAGACTCTCGCCCGTTATTCTTCGCGACCGTAAGCGAACGAGTTATGGCATGGAAATGACAAGCCACTTTTTGAGCAGGGATGACAGTCAACCGGAATCGTAGTGAGTGGAAAGCGGGTAAATGATCATGGCAAAAGCAAAAGAGGCACGAGAGTCAAACCAGGAAGCTGTGCCTACCGTTGGCGATGGTCTTAAGGGGCAGACCAGCGTTAGTTCTGCTGAGGAGAAACCGAGTCGTAGGCACCAAGAGGAACAGAGCCTGAGGATAGACCCGATTGAAGCCGCAAGTCGGTTGGTGGCACAGCTCACCGACCATGCGGACCGTACTGACGTGTTGGTGCTCACTTTGCGACGAGGCGTCCAGGTCGCCTTAGCGGTGGCTAGCGCGCTGCGTGCACCTCTCGACCTCATTTTAGTGCGAAAACTTTGTGTTCCTTGGGACGACGACTTGGCTATGGGCGCGCTCGCCACTGGAGGCGTCCGCGTCCTCTACGAAGATGTGATTAATGATCTACATATTCCGGAGGAAGTGATCGATTCGGTGACGGAGCGTGAACTTCGCAAGCTCAAACGGCGCGAGCGCGCGTATCGCGGAGGGCGTCCGGCTCCAGACGTGAGTGATCATACCGTTATTCTGGTGAATGATGGGCTCACGAATGGTTCAACGACGCGCGCGGCAGCAATGGCATTACGGAGGCAGCAACCCAAAGAGATCATAGTCGCGGTGCCCTTTGCTGACACGAGGACGTGTGACGAGTTTCGTGAGGAGGTAGATCGCATAGTATCCGCCACCACGATGGAATCGTCTGCGGTCAGTGAAAGGCTCGGTGGTCCAGCTAGGCGAACCCTGCAATTCATGCGAGCCCTACGAAGACTTCGCAAAGGTTCACATTGATGAGTCGATAGTTGGATATAGTTCAATTTGCCGTTCGAAAGAAGTGCGAGCTAGGCCAAGCGAGTATTTTAAATAACTGATTAACGGTCCTCAAAGTACTCGGCATTGTGATGAATGGTGTACGCGATCTTTTCCGGTGACGAATATTACCACCTTGTATTGAAGGCGGATGATCACCGCACCATCTGTCATCTGTCTACCAAGGGGAGTGAGCAAAATGTCCGGGAGCACCGTACTCCGGCTCGAGTTATTGCGATCGCTCCTCGCCTCGCGTACAGGGTATGTCCCCGGTGCGCTTTTGAACATGCAAAACTGAGGGAACGGTCAACGTAAATGTCAATAGATAAAGTCTAATAAATTGACCAGCCGGTCCCGTTTTCTAATGTGTACGGACGAGAATTGGAATTGAGGAGCTAAGAAATGCGTCGTAATCCAAATACTGATCCTCCGCAACCCGAAGCCGAACCTGAATTACCACCAACTCAACCAA
The DNA here is from genome assembly GCA_013697915.1 of Blastocatellia bacterium. GTDB lineage: Bacteria > Acidobacteriota > Blastocatellia > Pyrinomonadales > Pyrinomonadaceae > PSRF01. Next base: position 5,518 of record JACCVY010000093.1, read on the forward strand.
CCGATCCCCTTGATCTTCCAGGAGAGCCGACGCCCGTGCCGCTACCTCCTGACAAAGAGCCATCGCCTCCTGCTCCTGTGCGCGAACCCGATATACCTCTACCTTCTGGCGACCCCCCGCCGAAAGAGCCGACTCGATTGGCTTAAGCCCGGCCCTGCCATCGTTGCTGATAACACGCCTATATTTTAGGTAAGGCACAAATTAGGTTTTGCCTTGAAGTACGCTGCCAAGAAGGAAGGAGACCTACGCGCATGTCAGAAGACGAAGATTTCACCGTCGGAGTGGAAGAGGAGTATCAGATCGTCCACCCTGAGACGCGCGAGCTTCGTTCGCGGGCAGCGCGCATCTTGTTGAAAGCAGAGCAGGCTGTAGGTAGCGATGTGCAGTCCGAGCTCTACCTCTCTCAGATTGAGATCGGGACGCAGATCTGCCATACGCTTGCTGAAGTACGCGCCGAACTGGTGCGCTTACGCGGTGAAGTAATCGCAGCCGCTGAGCGCGACGGGAGTCGCATTGCTGCCGCCGGCGCCCATCCCTTCTCGCACTGGGAGGACCAACAACTCACCCCTAAGGATCGTTACATCAGTATCGCGCAGGATTATCAGCAACTAGCGCGAGAGCAATTGATCTTCGGTTGCCATGTCCACGTGGGTATAAGCAGTCGTGAGGCAGCGATTCAAGTTATGAACCGTGTGC
>JACCVY010000014.1 GCA_013697915.1 Blastocatellia bacterium
CCTTCATTCCCTCCGGCCTCGATCAGATGTTCGGCGACATCAATGGGCCGATCTTCCCGAATTTCCAGGGCTTCATCGCGCGGGCACTCGTCGAAACTCCTGAAGGCAAGAAACGCTACCTCGCCAAGCTGGACGAAATCATGAAGACCACGTTCCGCCCCGACGCGCTCGTGAAGCGTCTGGACGAGCTGCAAAATCGTGTGCAGCCGGAGCTGGCGAAGATCGACGCCGGCGCCGGCAAGGACTACCCGAACCAGGTCAATCGCCTTCGTCAGGCCATTCCGCAGCGGGCCAAGGTCATCGAAGACCAGTTGAAGCGGCTGAAGAAATGATGACCTGTTCGCCAAGGCTCGCTTCGGAGCTGGGCCGGTGGAAAACGATGAATAGTGAACGATGAACGGAGAACCAAGAATGAAAAGCCAATCGCGGCCGTGTCATTCTAGTGCTTTGTCAAACTTCTAATTTGGGATAGCGTCTGGAGGAAAGTTTGGTCATTGTCGGTCCAACCAAGGAGGGTTGGACCATGCAAAAGAAGTACGTGATTCGACTCACGGATGCGGAGCGGGAGATTCTGAATCGGGTGCTCAAGCAGAAGTGGGTCGCGGCGCAAAAAGTGCGACGCGCCCAAGTTCTTCTCAAGGCGGACGCCGATGGCCCCAACTGGACCGATGCCCGCATCGCAGAGGCGTTCGACTGCCGAACGCAAACGGTGGAAAACATTCGCGAGCGTTTGGTGACGGAAGGGTTCGAGACGACGCTCGAAGGCAAACCCAAACAGCGGGTTCGCGGAAAGGTGCTGGACGGAAAACAAGAAGCGAAGATCATCGCTTTGCGGTTGGGGCGGCCGCCGAAAGGATTTTCCAATTGGACGCTGCGACTGTTAGCCGAACAAACCGTGACGCTGGAGATCGTGGAGTCGGTCAGCCACGAGACCCTGCGCGGGACGCTAAAAAAAACGGGCTGACGAAGCGCAAGATCGAGTATTGGGTGATCCCGCCGGAAGCCGATGCCGAGTTCGCCGCGAGCATGGAGGAAGTGCTGGATGTGTACGCCCGGCCGTACGATTCCCGGTATCCCGTGGTGTGCATGGACGAGCAGCCGATGCAACTGTTGAAGGAAACGCGGCAGCCAATCGCCGGCACGAAACAGCATCCGCGCCGGGTGGACTACGAGTACGAGCGGGCCGGAACGGCAAGTATTTTCATGTTCTGCGAACCGCTCTCAGGCTGGCGTCAGGTGTCGGTCCGGCAGCGGCGAACCAAGGTCGACTGGGCCCAGGAAGTCGAGGCCTTGTTGCGGAATCGATATGCGTCCGCCGAAAAGGTCATCTTGGTCAGCGACAATCTAAACACGCATACCAAGGGCGCGTTCTACGAGGTCTTCGAGCCGGAGGCCGCAAGGTCGCTGGTCCGGCGCTTGGAGTATTGTCACACGCCCAAGCACGGCAGTTGGTTAAACATCGCCGAGAACGAATTGAGTTCGATGACGCGGCAATGCATCACGGGCCGTCGCTTTGCGACCGTCGAGGAACTCCGCGCGGAAACCACGGCTTGGCACGAGTACAGCAACGACCGACAGCGCGGCGTCGACTGGCAGTTCAAGGTCGATGACGCGCGGGTGAAACTGAAGTCGATCTACCCTAAATTACAAGTTTGACAAAGCAGTAGTCTTTACGCCGATCTTGCTGTCCTCGGCCTGAACGACTTGACACGATTGGTCGATTTTCAATTTATTCTCAGACTCTCCGCGTGAAACAAGCACGCAAGATCCGCCGGCCCGTTGAGGCAGGCGACTTGCCGCCATCAAGAGTTGGCATTTACGAAAGGACATCACCATGGCAGTGCATTGGGGCAGCAACCGATTGTCGGCGCCGCTCGCCGTCCTGTTGCTCCTGGCCGCACGGGTTGCGGCCCAGACGCCGGTCCAGCAGGAGTGCCTGGAGCTGTGCAAAAAAGCCGAGCTGTTCAAGCAACAGAAAAAGACGGCGGAGGCCATCGCGGCCTATGAGCGCGCAGCCGCACTGGCGCCCACGGCATTCGGCGCCGACGCCGTTTCGACCGGCAATGTCTACCACCATCTGGCCGAACTCTACGAATCGATCGGTCAGCTCGAAAAAGCCGTCGCCCTGCATGAGCGCAATCTCAAGATTCGTGAAATTCGCTGGGGCGACGACAGCCCCGAAGCGGCCA
>JACCVY010000109.1 GCA_013697915.1 Blastocatellia bacterium
CCCCCGCTTCGATTGGCGGCCATTCAACGGGCGGGGGTAAACCACCCTTCCCAACCTGTGAGACTTTGTAAGTTGAATGACTGCGGTGCGGCCACTTGCCGCCGCGGCTGATCAACATGAGCACTAACCTATCAACAGATTTTTCGAAGTATGACCAAAAGCTGGAATTTATTCTGCGCAATGCTGCGCGTATTTTTGCTGAGAAGAATTACCACTCCACGACCATGCGCGACATCTCGCGCGCTACCAACGTCAGCCTTGCGGGTCTTTATCATTACTGCAAATCGAAAGAAGAGTTGCTATTTCTGATTCAGGACAACTGCTTTGGCCGCGTACTCGAAAGTCTGGAAGAGCGTCTGCGCGTGGAAGTCGATCCGCTTGCTCGGCTCCGTATCTTCATTGAAAACCACCTTTCTTTCTTCGCGGCAAACATGGCCGAGATGAAGGTGTTGTCGCATGAAGCTGAATCGCTGGAGGGTGATCTACATGCGCAAGTTTCGACCAAGAAAGACAAATACACCAAACTCGCGCGCCGGATTCTGAAAGATTTGCAGCTAACAGAAACCATTAGCCCGCAAGTCGATCTAACGGTTGCAACCTACGCGCTGTTTGGCATGATGAACTGGATTTACAACTGGTACGATCCGAAGGGTAAACTCAAAGTTTCCGAGCTGGTTGAGAATGTGACGCGTTTGTTCCTGCAGGGCTTCATTGCCGGATCAGCGCGGGAAGCACTACACTTTGCGCCGCAATCGGTTGCGCAACCGATGAGTGTCTGGCGTGGGTCAAGCGAAAGTAAGTAAGTTTTAGGAGAAGTGAAGATGGCGGAAGCGGAAGCACAGGTGAAAACAAATTCGAGCGAACTGGTGCAGTACGGCAACGAAAATGGAATTGCGTTTCTAACGCTCAACGATCCGCCTGCGAATACTTACAGCTACGAGATGATGCAGTCGCTCGACCGCGCGATCTTGACGGCGCGCATGGACGAAAGCGTCCAGGTAATTGTTATCAGCGGCAATGGTGAAAAGTTTTTCTCGGCCGGCGCCAATATCCAGATGCTTGCGAACGTCACGCCAACCTTCAAGTATTTTTTCTGTCTTCATGCGAACGAAACCTTGTCGCGGCTCGAACAGACGCCAAAGCTTGTCATCGCAGCTATCAATGGGCACTGCGTCGGCGGCGGTCTGGAAGTAGCGCTGGCCGCTGACATTCGCATCGCGCGCCGCGGCGCAGGCAAGATGGGACTGCCCGAAGTTTCGCTGGGTGTGCTGCCGGGCACGGGAGGCACGCAACGTCTGACGCGGCTCGTGGGTAAGTCAAAAGCAATCGAATTGATGGCCACCGGTGAATTGTTTGATTTCGAGCGCGGGCTGGAATTGGGAATCGTGAATCAGCTTCTCGACGCAGAAACCGGCGCGCAGTTTTCTCAACAGGTTGTTGACTATGCGCGGCAGTTCACTACGCCGAATAGGGCCTCGGCAGCAGTTGGAAGAATCAAACGCGCCGTACAGACCGGCAGCGAAATACCTTTTGAGTCAGCGCTGGCGCTTGAGCGCGAGCTGCAACAACAACTATTCCAGTCGGAAGATGCTAAAGAGGGACTGGATGCGTACATGAAAAAGCGCAAGCCAATCTTTAAAGGAAAGTAAGTCATTGACGGCTGCAGTAGCGAAAAAGTTAGTTAACCCCAAATGACAAAGAGGATGATTCAAGAAAGATAATCTCGTAGTTGGGAAGGGTGGCTTGCCCCCGCTCCGGTTGGGTGGCCATTCAACGCGCGGGGGTAAACCATCCTTCCCAACCTGTGAGGTTATTAAGCTCGAGTGCTTTTGCCACGCATATTGCTTATATGTCCTACGAACAAATCGACATTACTGAAGATTCCGGTATCACCACGGTTACGCTCAACCGTCCTGAGAAGTTGAATGCGCTGGCCGGACACATGCGGCGCGACCTGGCGGAAGCACTCGAGGCAGCCGGCAGCGATCGCGCGGTTAATGTTGTTGTGATCACTGGCGTCGGCCGCGCGTTTTGTTCCGGCGGCGACGTCGCCGCCATGGCCGATCTAATAGAGCGCCAGGATGCAGACGAGTTCTCGCGTTTGCTGGGCTCGGCGCGTCGCGTAGTTACCGCAATTCGTCACATGACCAAACCGGTGATTGCTTCGATAAATGGACCAGCGTTCGGCGCCGGCTTCAATCTCGCGCTGGCCTGCGACCTACGGATCGCATCCACGAATGCGACGTTTAGCCAGTCGTTTGCAAAGGTTGGTTTGCACCCTGACTGGGGCGGCACATATTTTTTGCCGCGACTAGTCACTCCTAACAAGGCCTGCGAAATGTTCTTTCTGGGCGATTCGATCACCGCCGAAGAAGCGCAGCGCCTGGGACTGATAAATTTCGTAGTTGCACCGTCGGAACTGGAGGCCGAGACGCGCAAGCTGGCGGAACGTTTGCGCGAAGCGCCGGCAATTGCCATTGGCGCCGCGAAGCAAGCGGTTTACATGAGCCAGTCGGCTGAGTTGGAAGAAATGCTGCGTTACGAAACTGAAGCGCAGATGCGCTGCTTCGATTCCGACGATGGCGCCGAAGGCGTGCGAGCTTTTCTTGAGAAGCGGCCGCCAAAATTTACGGGGCGGTAGTTTGGAGTGCTGAGTGCTGAAGCTTTGCACAAAAAGTGGCGTCTCCGAGTCCGCGTTAGCGGACGCTTGAAAATAGCCCAGCGATTCATCGCTGGGATTGGCAGGAGCCCGAGACGAAGTCCGTGAAGCGGACGGATGAAAAACGTAGTGTCTCTCGCCGTTATCATGCAGCCGTCCGCTGCACGGACTACAAATCCTTCAGCTCTTCATCCCAGCAGTAAACTGCTGGGCTGCTATCATTCGTCCGCGTTGCGGACTGATAAGCCGACTTTTGGGCAAAACCGAGTGCAGGCACTCAGCACTCTTATATAAGATGAAACTAAGAGATCGTATCGCCCTAATCACTGGCGGGGGACGCGGCATTGGTCGCGCGATTGCGCTCGCGTGTGCGAGTGAAGGCGCACAGGTCGCAGTCGCAGCGCGCACAATGGAACAGGTGGAAAGCGTTGCGAAAGAGCTAACGGATCAATTTCAGGTTCAAGCAACTGCGATCGCGTGCGACGTCTCCAACGTGAATAGCGTTACCGCAATGTTTGGCAAAGTTAGTGAAGCATTTGGTCGGGGTCCAGACATCCTCGTTAACAACGCGGGTATCGCAGAAAGCGCATTGCTTACCAGAACTGACGATGACCTTTGGCGCCGGATTCAGGGAATCAATCTGGATGGCACTTTTTACTGCATGCGCGCAGCGATGCCCGGAATGATTGAACGCGGCTGGGGCCGCATTATCAACATCGCTTCCATCGCCGGCAAAACGGGCGCGCCTTACATCGCCGCCTACTCGGCTTCGAAACATGGCGTGCTCGGTCTAACTCGTTCCGCCTCACAGGAAGTAGCCAAAAATGGGATCACCGTCAACGCTATCTGTCCGGGCTATGTTGATACCGACATGACCACGCGCGGCATCGAGAACATTACGCAAAAAACTTCACTGACAAAGGACCAGGCGCTGGAGTCGCTCAAAAAAATGAGTCCACAAAACCGCCTGGTAACCGCGGAAGAAGTGGCGGCGCTGGCGTTACTGCTGGCTTCTGAAGACGGACGCGGAATTAACGGGCAGGCAATCAATGTTGATGGCGGCGGGGTGCTGTTTTGAGGGCGACAAGAAGTTTAGAGTCCAAGCTTTAGCTTGTCGTGTCGCGAAAGCAGCAAGCTAAAGCTTGGACTCTAAACTTCTTGCTTTATTTTCCGAGCCATCTCATAAACCAACCGCACCGGCAGGCCCACGATATTAAAATAGTCTCCAGCAATCTCTGCAACAAACAGCGCGGCGGGTCCCTGGATTCCATAACCGCCCGCCTTGCCGCGCGGCTCGCCGGTGGAAACGTACGAGTCGATTTCCGCATCCGACATTTCAGCAAAACACACACTCGTTGTCTCGTGGTCCACTAAGCTCTGCTCGACTTGATCTGCGCGCAACAGCGCTACGCCGGTCAGCACTTCGTGCCATTTGCCACTCAGCAACTTCAGCATCCGTCGCGCATCATCGTCGTCCAGCGGTTGGCCCAGCAGCTCACCATCGACCACAACCGTCGTGTCCGCGCCCAGCACGAAACCTCCAGGGCTTTTGCGCGCGACCGTTTGCGCTTTGGTCAACGCGAGACGCTTTACATAACTGAGCGCGTCTTCGCCTGCGCGAACGGACTCATCAATGTCCGCAGCCACTGCTTCAAATGGCCAGCCAATAGCGCTCAGTATCTCTGCACGGCGTGGACTGCGCGATGCGAGAATAATTTTTTCTAACTGCATCTTCTTCGAGTTGCCACCCCAATGCGGTTCTATATCGGGCGATTTGTCCCTAATTTTACTCTGTGTAACCTCTGTGTCTCTGCGGTGAATCTTATCAACGATTGCTCACCACAAAGACACAGAGAACACAGAGGACGCACAGAGATTAATTTAAACCAGGACCCAATCAATATCGGGTCTTCGCTTGTCGCCTCAAACAATTCTCCGCTACACTCGCGAACCGATTAATATTCTCGATTTAAAGTTGCGATTCTAGATTGAAGTCGCTGAATTTCGAAACAGACCGCAAGCTAATCTTAAAATGGAGAGCCTGATAAAAACTTTGCCCGCGATTCTATCCGCGGCCGGACCCTCGGCAGAAGTCGCCGAAGCCGCCTGTTTCGCCGCCTGGAAGCATGCTGTCGGCGATTCACTCAGCATTCACGCCGTGCCGGTAAAACTTGAAAGCCAGACACTGACCGTGGCCGTCGCTGACAACATTTGGCAAAGGCAGTTGGAGCAGATGCGCCCGCAGTTGCTCTTTCGGCTGAACACAGTGTTGGGGCATTCATTGGTTAAGTTGATTGAGTTGCGTATCGATCCGAACGCGCTGCCGAAAACGCGAAGGGCGCAAGGCACGCCCGGCCAGCATTCAGATTCCGCCATTCCGTTTGAACTGCGCGCGGCTGCTTCCGAAATTCAGGATGCAGACTTGCGGCGAGCATTTCTCGGAGCGGCGACGAGTTGCATACGGCGTTTGGAGAACTCTGAAATCTGACTTTCATTTGAGATTCTGAACGGCGGATTGACACTTGGAAATCCGCAATCCGAAATTTACAACATGCCTATAACTGAAGCAGACGTCGAAAAAGTTGCGCAACTGGCGCACGTGGAAATCACACCGGACGAGTTGAAAATATTTGCGCCACAGATGGCTGACATCGTCGCTTACGTCGAACAGCTCAATGCGCTCAACACGACGGACGCGCAACCTTCACTCGGCGGTCTGACGCCGGAAGGTGAAGCAACAGATTCAGCGCGGGACGACATAACTGCCCCGTCGCTTGGCCAAAAGATTGCTTTGGCCGAAGCACCCGATGCGGCGTCAGGACACTTTCGCGTACCGAAAGTACTTTAAGAAAAAAGATACGGCGGGAAGTGCAGAACGAACACTGATTTTCCTTTAGTGGATTCAACTTGCAAGTACACAGTTGAATTTGTTTTCGCTCCAGGGATCGCGGTAGGACTGCCAGTTACCCGACAGCCCCCGCACAGATCCCGGCGTGCAGTTTTCCCGCACCGGGCTCTTCATGAATACTCGCTGCCGCATGAAGGCTCAACAGCGCGAAGCCACCAAACAGGATTTCGGTCGGCCTACGATATGTGGTCGTGCCAGGGCGAAGTGCTGAGTCAGAGCCAGATATCCATCCCAGGTGTAGCTTGGGCACTGGCTTCGTCGATTCAGCCACTTCAGATGCAGCCGCTTCAACTGATGATAGAACTCATTCAAGCTGGCGTAGTTGCCGTTGACTCCGTAGTAGTTGTAGTAACCTCGGAGCTTGGCGTTCAACCGCTTAAACTGCTCGCCCATCCGTTGATGGCGGTTCTTCTTGCACCATTCGGCTGCTCGTTTGAGTGAGCCGCGAAACTTCTTTCGCGCGGTACGCCGCTGCAGACGCTCCCGTCCCTGGCGGTCCTTACCCCAACGAAACTCGAAGCCCAGAAACTCGAAGCTGGTCTTGCCCCTGCGATAGCGACTAAACGGTATCACCCGCGTCTTCGCCGCCGCGAGTTCCAACCCGAATTTCCTCAAACGCTCTTCCAGCTCGCGGTAGCAGTGCTGCGCATCTTCTTCCCGCTCAAACCCGCAAACAAAATCATCTGCGAATCTAATCAGGAATGCTTCACCTCTACAGCTTTTCCGGAATACCTTCACGAACCACAAATCAAGCGCGTAGTGCAGATACACATTGGCCAGTAGCGGCGAGATGATTCCACCTTGCGGTGTTCCTCCCTCCGGTCTTATTACTTTGCCATCGGTATCCAGCACTCCGGCTTTCAACCACTTCTTAATCAAGCGTAGTATCGCCTGGTCATCTATGCGTTCCGCCAACATCCGCATCAACCACTCATGCGAGAGGTTGTCGAAGAACCCCTTGATGTCCGCTTCCACCACGTAGCGGTAGCGCCCGAACTGCAGCTTCACCGTTAGCTGGTCCACTGCTGCCAGTGCTCCCATCCGTGGTCGATACCCATAACTGCACGGCAGTAAGTCTTGCTCATAGATTGCTTCGAGCAACCGCTTCCCTGCCAATTGCAGCAGCTTGTCTTCAGTGGCTAGTATCCCCAGCGGTCGCAGTTTGCCTGCGTCCTTCGGTATATACTGCCGCCTCACCAGCTTGGCCCGGTAACTCTTCCGCTTCAGTCGCTCCACCAGTTGGTGGATGTTCTCTTCGAGGTTTGCTTCATATTCAGCTGCGCTCACCCGGTCAACGCCTAAGGCCGCGTCTTTCCGAATCAGCCGCCAACTATCTCGCAGCATCTCCTCGTCGAGTTCTCTGTAGAGGTTGCGAAACCGGTACCGCTTCTCAGTCTTCGCCTTCTTCGCTATCCCCAACAGGGAGGTTTGCACTGTCGTCCGTTCCTTCATGCTCGGTCAGTGTTTCCTTTGTTGGCTGCGTATTCACCTCAGCCCCTTCCCCTTGTGATCGGCTCTCCCGTCTCTGAGTACTATGGGCTGATCTGACTCCCAAATGGCCTTCGGCTCACCTTCTTGTGGTCGGCTTCGCCTACCTGCCCGCGCAGGAACCACCTGGGTCTCCCAAGTTCTTTGCTGTTTCTCTTCACGCGTGCCACGCTCTTGTCCGTCCCCGGCAGACCCTCGGCAACCTTACCACTAACGGTTGCTCTGTTTTGGCTTCTGGAACGCCCATACCATCGCCGCCTGCTTCTTTAACATTGACGAGGCTGTATCAAGCTTCAGGGAGTGCGGTCTCCCTTACGGCCTGCGTGATTCCCTGTGTACGCTTCAACCGTTTCGTTCGGCCTTGACTGCTCCTCCTAACGGCTGCAACACTCGGTACGTGTGGTTGGTTAGACCTTACTCGACTGGGACTTTCACCCAGTAAGAAACAACTAGCTTCCCTTGGCGCTCGGGCGAGATGTTTATAGCTTGGCGATTTTTCTTTGCTTTTAGCTCCGTCGGAGCGCAATCGCTTTTGCCCGCTCGAACTTGTTCCGCTGACGGGTCTCGCTCCTAAAGGAGCGAAGGCATTGCGTGTGCGCTCGTAGCTATAAACATCTCGCTCCGCTGGAGCGAAAGCAAATCCTACGGTTGCACTTGTAAGTTGAATTCACCATTTTTCATTTTTCATTTCCGGAGCGTATCGTTCGCCGCTTGGCGCAACCGCTAGCGCCCCGCAACCGGCTTCTGATCTCTGACTGACTTCTGACTTCTGGCTTCTGACTTCTGGTTCTTCACGCGCGGGCGAAGTCGATGAAGCCGCGTTCGGGATCGGTTGACAACAAGCGCACGAGGGTCTTATCGCCAACGCGCAAGCCCTGTTCGCCGCGCATCACGCGGCCATCAACCGGTGGACTGATGATGCGCGCATAAGTTCCCTTCTCTGATACGCCAGTAACGATCGCATCGAACTTTTTCCCGATTTGATTACGCAACAACAAAGCGGCTGCGACTTTGCGCATCTTTCGCTGCACCTTGCGCGCGGCGTCCCCGCGTTCGGTACAGCGCCGGGCTATCTCCTTTAATTCATTCCCTTCGTATGGCGGCGACTGATTCGTCATGGCGGCCTTCACTAATCGTTGCGTAACCAAATCGGCGAAACGGCGATTTGGCGCCGTTGAGTGTGAATAGTCATCAACGGCCAGACCAAAATGGCCTTCGCCTTCCTCGCCCGGCATTTGCACTTCATACTCGCCCGGACCAAGTGACTTAACAACGGCCAGCGAAAGGTCCGGAAAGTGAATTGGATCCGCGGCCTTGCGCCGTTGCAGAAACTCCGCCAGCGCGCGTGAATCGGGTGTCGCCGGCAACTGTTCTCCAACTTCAGCCGCCATTTCTACAATGCGCGACCAGTACTTCGGTGTTCGCACCACGCGGCGCAGCAATGGACCACCCTTATCTTCTAAAAACTCTGCCATCGCAACGTTGGCCGCAATCATGAAATCTGCGATCAGATCGCGCGCCGCGTTTTGCTCAGTCACTTCAAGCTCGACCACTCGCCCACTCTCGTCCACAACGGGCGTTGCCTGGATCGTTTCCAATTCAATCGCGCCGTGCTCTTTGCGTAATTCTCCGAGAGCTTGCGCCGCTTGCTGCTGTAACTTTAACTGCGCTTCAAGTCCAGCCACAGACTTCACAACTTCCGGTACCGGGCTTTTGCCGTCGAGCCAGTCGCCAATAATTTCATAGGAGAGCTTGGCGCGGTTTCTTAGTTTTGCGGGATAGATGTCGGAAGTTTTCACCGAGCCATCGGAACCAACAACCATCTCGGTCACGATCACGCGCCGGTCTTCATTAGGAACCAGCGATGTCAGGTCGGTAGACAATTCTTCCGGCAACATCGCGAAAGTCTTTACGCCGGTATAAACAGAAGTGCAGTTTTGTTCCGCGTGCTTATCGATGGCCGAACTTTTCGAAACGAAAGCATCAACGTCGGCGATACCGATCAGCAAGCGTATGTCGCCAGACGGCAGTCGCTCGGCATACTCAACCTGATCCAAGTCACGTGACGTCGTGTTGTCGATTGAGGACCAAAGCAGCTCGCGCAAGTCCCTGACGTTGGCAGCGGCGGCGAGGTCGCGCGCGCCCGCGCTCACGGCCCCCACCTCCTCAAGCACCGCCTGGTTGAAATCAGGTTCAAAGCCGGCATCGATCATCGTTTGCCGAGCGATGGCATAGAGATCGGGTTGATGGTGATGCGCTGATTGTCTGCTCATGGGTTTGGGCAGTATAGCCGAAAGATATTGTGAAGGCTTGTGGGCTTGGTCAAAAGTAATTCTGCCAGTCCGCGCAAAGCGGACGATTGAAAATAGCCCGGCAGTTCACTGCTGGGGCTTGGCGGCAAGCGAAGTATAGTCCGTGAAACGGACGGCTAAAGGGATGTCAAATTCCAACACTTTCAGTCGTCCGTTTCAGGGACTGACGCGCGAATGGCTTTCGTCCCAGCGATGAATCGCTGGGCTATTGTCATCCGTCCGCGCCACGCGGACTGTTCATTAAACAGCTTTTTGTGCAAGCCTGGGCTATCAATGAATTGCTTCGTCAGCTAAGCAACCGCTACTCGTTTTCGAAGCTTTCGACTACCATGAACGCCCGTGAAGATTGAAGTAATCGTCAACGCCAGCTCTGGCACTGGAGAGAATGCCGCGCTCAAAGAGAGGCTAAACGAACTGTTTGCGCGCGACGGTGTGGTTGCTCATGTTGCGCTGGCGCGAAGCGGCCATGAAATAATCAAACTTGCCAAACGGGCTGCGCTGGGCGACGCCGACATAGTTGTCGCCGGTGGTGGTGACGGCACAATCAACTCCGTCACTTCACAACTTCTTAATACAAAAAAGACGCTTGGAGTCCTACCCTTGGGAACGATGAATCATTTCGCCAAGGACCTGCACATTCCGCTCGAGCTTGAGGCCGCAGTTAAGACCATCGTCAAAGGTCACGTCGCAAACGTCGATCTCGGCGAAGTCAATGGCCTCATCTTCGTTAACAATTCGAGCCTTGGACTTTATCCGAGCATCGTTCGCGAACGCGAGAGGCAGCAGCAACTGGGATGGGGCAAGTGGCCGGCTTACGTTTGGGCTGCGATTGCTGTCCTGCGACGCTATCCGTTTCTCAATATTCGCCTGGACGTGGATGGCAAAGAATTCTCCAGCCGGACGCCGTTTGTTTTTGTAGGCAACAATGAATACGAGATGGAAACGCTGAACATTGGCGGGCGGACATGTCTTGATGCCGGCGAGTTGAGTCTTTACGTCACGAACCGAACGGGACGGCTCGGGCTGGTTCGGTTGGCATGGCACGCTCTTTTTGGCGGTCTCCGTCAGGATAAAGATTTCCTGGCAATGTGCACGAAAGAGATTTGGATCGAGACCAGACACAAACGCATTCGCGTGGCGCTGGATGGCGAGGTAACAATCATGGAGCCGCCACTTCACTATCGAGTTTTACCGGGAAGCCTGCGCGTCCTGGCGCCGGCAAACAGTCAAATTGCACGCAAAGAATAATGCGAACCATAGTTCACCTTTCTGATATTCATTTCGGCCGCGTTGATGCCGCGGTCGTTGGTCCATTGAATGAAACTATCAATCAGATCGCGCCGGACGTGGTTGCGGTTTCCGGAGACCTGACGCAACGCGCGCGATCGCATCAGTTCAAGGCAGCGCGCGCTTTTCTCGATGCATTGCCTAAGCCGCAGATTGTGGTGCCCGGCAATCATGATGTTCCGCTGCACAATGTGTTGGCGCGCTTTGCTCAGCCGTTGCGCAAATATCGCCGCTACATTACAGACGATTTGCGACCGTTGTATTACGACGATGAGATCGCGGTGCTGGGCGTCAACACTGCGCGCTCTTTTACGATTAAAGGTGGGCGAATCAACCAACAACAAGTTGACTGGATGCGAGACCGGCTCTGCTCACTTGATCCGGAGGTGGTCAAGATCGTCGTTACCCATCATCCGTTTGATATTCCTGAAGGTCACGACGAGCGCAACCTGGTGGGCCGCGCGCGCATGGCGATGGAGCGACTGGCAAGCTGCGGCGCCGACGTCTTTCTGGCAGGCCACCTGCATATTAGTCACACGACGCACAGCGCCAGGCGCTACAAAATTAAGGGACATTCGGCGCTGGTGGTCCAGGCAGGTACAGCAACATCCGAACGCGGACGGGGTGAAGCAAACTCGTTCAATGTCATTCGCATTGAGCGTCCAAACATTTCTATCGAGCGACTGGAATGGCTGACCGAGCGCGGATCGTTTGCGTCGGCTGAGATTGAAAACTTTCGCCACACACCCGATGGTTGGATCCGAATTGAGAAACCTTAAGAAAATCCATGCGGCTTTGTGCCAAGAGTTCTCCGTTGGTGCGGCTTCGGCTTTGCCGCTTGATGTGCGGCGGTGGCTATGCCCCGCCGTAGACGTGCTTTTTATTTCTTGGGCTATGCCCTTGGTGCGGCCTTTGGCCCAAAAATCCGAAGAGCTAAGCTCGAACCAAGGGCGCAGCCCGGGCATTAATCTGGCTGCTGTCGGCGGGGCATAGCCGCCGCCGCACATCAAGCGGCAAAGCCGAACCTAACGTGGTCGATGACTTTTGAGGCAAAGCTCCCATGACTAGTGAACGATCCTCGAAACAGATTCGCGCGCTGCATCTAATCGCGGGGCTGCTGGTTTTCATCGTGATGACGCTAACTCTCGGCGAGATCGCTGAAGATGTGCGCGATGGCGAACCGCTCACGGTCACCGACGTTCATTTCAGCAACTGGCTGCATACTCACAGCTCAGCTCCGCTGACGAAAGTGATGTGGATAATCACTTCGCTGCACGCATCGGTGGTCGTCTGCGCCGCGGCGGTGTTAGTCGGCTTGTATCTCTGGCGCCGGCGCCAACGCTACTGGGTGGTGGCGTTATGGCTCTCGGTTTTTGGCGGCTTGCTGCTCAACAAATTGCTGAAAATCATTTTTCACCGGTCTCGTCCTCAGTTTGGCGATGTTGTTCAGTCGTTATCCAGTTACAGTTTCCCGAGCGGCCATACCATGATTGCAACCGTCTTCTACGGCGCGCTTGCAGCGTTCGTAATCGCGAACAGCAAAAGCTGGCCGCCAAAAATATTTGCGGTTGCCCTGGCGCTGGCGTTGATTATGTTGGTTGGGTTCAGCCGGATTTATCTGGGCGCCCATTACCTAAGCGACGTACTGGGCGCGATGGCCGAAGGTTTTGCCTGGGTAGCATTGAGCTTGACCGGCCTGTATTACTTTTGGAATCGCGAGACGGTTTAGTTAGTTTTTCTCTCAGCCGCCCCGCGTGTCCCCTTCCCAGGATTTTTTCCACTGATTTATTTCCGCACAGACCTCTGCGATAAAGCTTTTGCAGCGATGCGTTCCCATGCAGTCCTTGCATATCGGATTCCCAGAAACCTTGGAAAGATCGAACAAAACCGCGCGCTGCCAGCTAAGCGGCAAGCGGTACGGTCTTTGCCCTGAAGCCAATTCAACGAGGGCCACTGTTGTCGCGCACGGGGTATTTAAAACACCGGGGAGGTCAGGCAATGAACGTCCGCAACGTTTTTTCAAATTCGAACGGCGTCACCCTCAGCCCTCGCTCGAGTATTCGAACAAGGCGCCAACGAAATACTTCCAGCGCGGCTCCAACGAGAACCTGGTTTCCGAGCGCGAATGCAACTCCGGATAGCGAGCTGCGCGAAGTTGTAGCGCAACGCTTTATGAGCATGAACGAAGCGCACGATCGCATCAGGACAAAATTGCTCGCTTCACGAGCAGTAGAAACCAGCTACGCTCTTAAATAGTTTTTCCGCATCCCCGCTGGTGCGGCCCAGTACCATCGTTGCTGCCTGCTTCTGCATTGACGAACACAGAAGTTATCGACGAATACAGAACCGAGAGCGGTAGCGACCGGGTGGTGGATTCAAGTCCAAATCTAAATTAGGATTTTTGGCTTTTTATGCTGGGCGAGTTCTTATGAAGCCTATAGTACAGTTCCCACGTTGAGTCTCACATCCGCTACCAGCTCCCGGTTCTGCATTTAGTATTGCCCCAGATCGAATTCGAATTTCACAATCTCCCAAGAGGTTCACACGTTTGCTGGCCGGTTTGACAGTAATAAATGCCTACGGTAAGTTAATTCGCTTACGGCCAGCAGCAATTTCTCACCATGCGTCCCGTTCGTCTAGTGGCCTAGGACACCGCCCTTTCACGGCGGCGACACGGGTTCGACTCCCGTACGGGACGCCAAC
>JACCVY010000148.1 GCA_013697915.1 Blastocatellia bacterium
GCCTTGGCTCGCATTTCCAAAACGGAGATGCCCGGCGTGTCATCGAGAAAGATTTTGGCGTCAGCCAGGATGCCCAGCGATTTTGCAATCTGCGCCCACTCAGGCCGCGAAAGAAATCCATTGCGAAAGCGCTGCGCATCGATATTGCCCTGCGAACATAGCATGCGCATGACCAGCGCCTCTTTCGACATTTCCAGCGAGAAGACGCCGACGACCGCGCCGGGCACGTGAATGGCTGCGTTCTCCGCCAGCATAAGGGCGAAGCTTGTCTTTCCCATCGATGGGCGGGCAGCAACGATAATCAAATCCTGTCGTTGCAACCCTGAAGTCATCTTGTCGAGATCGGCAAAGCCCGTCGTCAGTCCCGTTAAGACAGCGGCGCGGCCTTCCATCTCCTGAATTTTTTCCAGAAGCTGTTCGGCGACTGGCTTGACGTGTACAAAGCCCTGGCGAATGCGCTCATCAGCCAACTGAAAAATCGCGTGCTCGGCGTGGTCCAGAATAAGTTCCGGTTCGTCTTCCTGCTCGAGTGCTTCCTGGGTGATCTTGTTCGCCGCGCGGATCAGTTGCCGCAACATCGATTTGCCGCGGACGATCTTTGCGTAATTAACGATGTTGGTTGAGTGAGGTAGCCCATAAGTCAGGTTCGTAATGAAACTAATCCCGCCGACTGACTCCAGGGCGTTTTCTTTCTTTAATTCTTCGCCGATCAGAATGGGATTGATTTCACCGCCGCGCTCGAACAGCGCAGTCATGGCTACGAAGATGCGCCGGTGCGAAGGAACGTAAAAATCTTCCGGACGCAACAGCTCAATTGCCTGGCTAATCAAGCCATTGTCGAGAAGAATGCCGCCTAGTATTGCGCGTTCAGCTTCAGCGCTGTGGGGCAGCGAACGCTCGAGCGATTGCTCGCGAATTGGATCAGGAGTGGCCATTTGATATGCGATTTACTTAGGAAACAAAACGACGCCACAAGTTAAACTTGCAGCGTCGAATATACAACACACGATCTAAAGGTCACGAAGAAATAGGAGTTTTATTTACTCGCCAGCTTCGGCTGCTTCTTCGTTACCGGATTCACCATGTTTCGCGAGTTCTGCTTCCTGCTCCGCGGTCATGTGTCCCACGATCACTTCGCCTTCCGGCGCGACCTTCACGTTGAGATCAACTGTCACTTCGCGATGCAGGCGCAGCGGAACAGTAAAATCACCCAGCCGTTTCAAAGGTTCTCGCAAATGAATACGATGCCGGTCGATTTCGTAGCCGCGTTGCTTCAGCTCATCGGCGATGTCCATCGACGTGACTGACCCGTATAGCGCTCCCTGCTCGCCAGCTTTGCGTTTGAACTCCAGGACCAGCTTGCCAAGTTGATCGCCTTGTCCTTGCGCTGTCGCGCGTTCATTGGCTTCTTTCTTCAGCAGCGCGGCGCGCTCCCGCTCGATCCCCTTAACGTTGTTTGTGGTCGCTTCTACCGCCAGCTTGCGCGGCAGCAGATAATTGCGCGCGTAACCCGCCCGAACGCGGACAATTTCACCGCGCGCGCCCAGATCGTCTACGTCTTCTCGTAATAATATTTTTGTGTGCGCCATTTCCTCAACTCCTCTTAGTCGGTTGTATAAGGCAGCAGCGCGATGTTGCGCGCGCGTTTGATCGCCTCAGCCAACATGCGTTGGTGAATGGCGCAATTGCCTGAGATGCGGCGTGGCAAAATCTTGCCGCGCTCGGGAATGTAGTTCTGCAGGAACCGCGCGTCCTTGAAATCGATTATGTCGACTTTCTCAATGCAGAAACGGCAAATGCGACGGCGCCGCATGCGACGGCCACCGCGGCCCTGCGAGCGACCTCGATCGAAATCTTCGTCTCCGTTGAACCGGCGACCACGGTCGCGATCTTCATAGTTTGTTGTCATAGCTTCCTCGTAAATCGTGAATCGTAAATCGTCTGTCTTCAACGACGACCTTGTTAAGCAGTCATCCACGCATCATCATCGTGGCATCTACTTGCACGCGCGCTACGCTGCGTCTTTCGTTTCTTCTGCGGCGGCAAACTCAGCCGGCGCCGCCGCTCGTGATGCAGCGCTTTGGCTACCGGGTTTCTTCTCAGCCTTGCGCGCACGCTTTGCCCTAAACTTCTCGGCGCGCCGCCGATCTTCGTCAACGCGAACGGTGATGTAGCGAATGATTCGATCGTTCACGCGCATGCGACGCTCAAGCTCAGCAATCTCGCGACCAGACCCTTCGATCTCCAGCAGCACGAAATTACCTTCCGTCTTATGCAAGATTTCGTAGGCCAGCGGACGCCGGCCCAGGCTCTCGGTCTTTGTCACGGTACCGCCCTGATCGGTAGCGATTTGTTTGAGAGTGTCGGTCAGACGCGTAACCTCATCATCTTCCATCGCCGGGTCAACGATGAACACCACTTCGTATTGTCTTTTCGTTTCCATCATTCTCCTTCGTCGTAAATCGTAACTCGTGAATCGTAAATAGAAGCTTTCGTTTGCTCTGCTTTACGATTTACGATTAACGATTCACGAGTTGTAATCCGTCATTGCTTTCAAAACGCCATCTCTCAAGATCGCATTGAGCGCTTCGGCGCTTTTATCTAAAATCTTTTCCACTTCCGCTCTTGCTGAGCGTGGATATTTATCGAGCACAAATTTTTTCGAATCGTTAATCGGATGGTCCGGCTGTATGCCGAGTCGCAGCCGCGTAAATTCGTTCGTGCCTAATGAACCAATAATCGATTTCAGGCCATTGTGGCCGCCCGCCGAACCGCGCGCGCGAATGCGAATCTTTCCAGACGGCAATGCCAGGTCATCTGAAATAACAATCAGGTTCTCGCCTGGCTCAGCGAGCTTGTGCTTGCTTACAAGGCAAGCAACCGCTTCGCCGCTCAGATTCATGTAGGTTTGCGGCTTAACCAACTTGACCGCGCGGCCCTCAATCTCTCCTCGGCCGACACGAGACTGGCACTCGCGACGAGATACATCTATCCCGGTAGCTGCGGCCAGTTTGTCAATCAACATGAATCCGAGGTTGTGACGCGACCACTCATACTCAGCGCCTGGATTCCCCAGGCCTACCACCAGATATTGCCGATTGCCGATTGCCAATTGCCAATTTTAAGACACTGTCAACTGCATGATTCCAATCGCCGGTAACCAAAACGAAATCGGCAATCGGCAATCGGCAATCGGCAATAGCCTTACTCCTTCTTACCCTTCTCGGGTTCGGCGACTTCTTCGTCTTCCTTCTTGCCCTTGCCAATCACTTCGGGCTCAGCAGGTCCTTCAGCTTCCACAACAGGCGCGGCCACTGGCTCTTCTTTCACTATGCCCACGGTCGCAATCACCGTGTCGGCCGGATTCAGAATTTCGATGCGCTCATCAATTTGAATATCGGATATGTGAAGCACATCATGAACACCAAGATTCGAAACATCGACGTTTATCACGTCGGGAATCTCGCGGGGTTCGCAGCGTATTTCAAGTTCGCGGATAATTTGCTCGAGCACGCCCTGCTCTTCGCGAACGCCTACAGGCTCACCGGTTAGATGCAAAGGCACTGTGACTTCAATCTTCTGGCCTTTGACGAGTCGAGTGAAGTCCGCGTGAATCAGCCGGCCACGAATGGGGTCCACCTGGCGCTCGTGAAACATCACCTCGCTCGATCCGACACCTTCAATGTCGAGCGTGAAAATTGTGTTACGGCCGGATTCGGAACGAAGGATTGCGGCCAGATCGCGAAGCGGCGCGAGCGCGGCAACCGTGCCACCTTCACCGCCATAAACCGTGACTGGAACCATGCCTGCGACGCGCGCGCGGCGCGCATCATTCTTGCCGCGACCTTCCCTGGTCGTTGCGCGAACCGTTATATCTTTCTGTTCTGCCATGACTGCTCCTCTTTAAAAACGTTCAGCGACCCGAATCATTTCCGATTTCCAATTTCCGATCGCCGATTTTGTTTCGGATGCTCAGAAATCGAGTTCCAAATCAATCGGCAATTGGCAATCGGCAATCGGCAATGTCGCCGGTCGCTGATGGACTTCTATTTAAGCCATCAGTGTTTGCCCTTCGCTATACGAAGAGCGAGGAAACGCTGGTTTCCTCGTGGATCGACTTGATCGCTTTCGCCAGAAGCGGCGCGATACTAAGGACCTTAATTTTTTGCAACTCGCACGCGTAGTCGCGTAGCGGAATCGTGTTCGTAATAATGATCTGCTCGATTTCCGATTCATCGAGTTGTTTCACTGCCTGTCCCGACAAAACCGCGTGCGTGAAGCAGGCATGAATTCTTTCCGCTCCTGCATTCTTCAACGCGGCGGCCACCTTAGTCAAGGAGCCACCCGTGTCGCACATATCATCGACTATCAAGCAACTACGCCCGCGCACGTCGCCGACCACGTTCATTACTTCGGCAACATTGGCCTTTTCGCGCCGTTTATCGCAAAGCGCGAGTTCAGCATCAAGTCGTTTTGCGTAGGCGCGGGCACGTTCCGCGCCGCCTGTGTCCGGAGCTACGACGGTCAGATTGGGCAGCGGATTGTCCTGATAGTACCCAATCATTACCGGCGCCGAATAAAGGTGGTCCACGGGAATATCAAAGAATCCCTGAATTTGCGCGGCGTGCAAATCGATTGTCAACAAACGATCAGCGCCGGCAACCGTGATCAGGTTGGCCACGAGCCGCGCCGAAATCGGAACGCGCGGGCGGTCCTTTTTGTCGGACCTGCCGTAACCGTAATACGGAATTACAGCGGTGATGCGTTCAGCCGAAGAGCGGCGAAACGCGTCCAGCATTATCAGCAGCTCCATTAAGTGCTCGTCAGTCGGCGGGCATGTTGGCTGCACAATGAAAACGTCGCCACCGCGCACATTTTCATCGATTTGAAAATTAAACTCGCCGTCGGAGAAGCGCTCGGTAAAAGCGTGCCCCATATCGCAACCCAAATGGCGCGCAATCTCCTCCGCCAGTTTCGGGTTTGCGTTTCCCGAAAAAACCTTGATGCCGCCGGTTGTGCTCATAAATTAAGTGATAGTGATGAGTGATGAGTAATGAGTGAAGCCGGCCTTTGCTTATCACTCATTACTCATCACTCATCACTTTAGCGAAAATGGCTGGGGCGGGAGGATTCGAACCTACGAATGCCGGCTTCAAAGGCCGGTGCCTTACCACTTGGCGACGCCCCAATATCTGATCAGACTTTAAAGAGCGTGCGAACGAAATAACTCATCGCCGATTGCGCGCCGGTATTCGTTCCGTGACACTGTAACACAAGGGAATATCCGCCAACCCGCTTCACCTTGAATTTTATCGAGAGCTTGCTGCTGACGTTTGTCGTCCGCGAAGACACCCAGTACGCTTGATCCACTTCCCGTCATCAGAGCCGCCATCGCTCCCGACCTAAGTAGCAGGTCTTTCGCTCTTCTAGTCTCAGGATGAATATCAAAGATCACGGACTCGAAATCGTTCGCAAAATCATTACGCAACCACGGCGCCGAATCACTCGAAAGTACCGCCTTTTGCGAACTGGAAAGGATAAATTCGGAGGTTTCGCTTGTCAAGGAAGCAGCCTGCAGCGATGCGTACGCGTCTCGCGTGGACACGCTGACATTCGGCGCAATAACAATTAGGCTGTGCGCACCTGACTCCGGCAGCGCGGAAAGCGTAGTTCCGGTGCCCGTCGCAAGCATCGAACCCCCATACAAAAAGAACGGCACATCTGCACCGATGCCGGCGGCAATTGAAATAAAATCATTTGCGTCGGCGTCGATCTGCCAAAGGCGCGCCAGCGCTAATAGCGCAACAGCGGCATTCGATGAACCACCTCCAAGACCGGCTTGTACGGGGATGCTTTTCTCGAGTTGTACGAGCGCACCCTTATTGATCGAATAGCGCTCTTGCAAAGCGTGCGCCGCGCGAACAATGAGATTCCGATCGTCGGTCGGGATTTCGGCGTCGCTGCTGGTTAGCACTATTTCCCGATCCTCGCTCAATGCAAAATTGAGCCGATCGTGCAGCGATATTGTCTGCAGCGTGGTTCTTATTTCGTGGAAGTTGTCGGGCCGCTTGCCAAGAATGCGCAAACTCCAATTGATCTTGGCAAAGGAAGGAAGACTTAGAGACTGGTTCACGTGCGCGACGACTATCGGTCCGGCAAGCTTAAATTTGTCGCCCCATCCTACTTCAGTTAGCCAACGATTTGAAGTTCAAGGATTACGCACTAACGAGTTATGAAAACCTGAGTCAAATAAACGCTGCCGTCCGCCGCAACATAACTACCGATCGCTGAAGCCTGGAATCCGATGTAAAGAATGTTTGCGCGATGTCCTCCGGACGTCATCCAGCGCTCGACTGCAAACGCGCCCGGATCAGCAAAGCCCTTGTTGTACGCAATGTTTTCAGCAAGCACTCTAAAGTGGAGAATGCCCAGCGCTCGTCCGCGATCTTTCGGCTCAAGGCCCTCAGGCGTTTCATGAGCGAAGTATCCACGCTGCGCCATATCTTCCGAATGCATTCGCGCCATGCGACAAAGTAAGGGATCCCAGGCGAGTGGCTGCAGACCATTCTGCACCCGCGCTTCGTTTGTCTTGTCAAAAGCGGTGCGTTCGATCGTGCTGGCGTCGCCGATTGCAGGGAGTGAAGGTGCCGCAGCAGCAGTCCCTACTGAAGTCAGCGCTAATGAGTCTGCAACGCGCTTTGGTCTCGAAACAGTATTGACGACAGAACTGGATATCAGCCGGGCAACAGGTTGACCTTGCGCGGTTTGAGCGAAGGACGATGGAGCGGTTGCGAGGACAGTGATTGCTATGAATACGAGTGTGATGAAGAACGGGCCGAGCCTTGGACACGAGTGCCGCGGGGGATTTGAGATTTTCATTTACTTAGCCGTGCCTGGCGATAAGCCGAAGCGATGGGCCTTGAGGTAGGCTGTTGAAATTACAGGACCGAGGCCGGGGCTGGCTGGTCAGAAGAAGTCCCTGTCAGCCTAGCAAAGTATTAAACCACGATCAACACTTTTTAGGATGGGTCGAAGAGACCAAACTAGACAGATTTTGTTGGGGAATCTGGCAGATTCTCGGTTGAAGCAAAACGCCGCAACGCCGCCTCCCAAGCGCGGCGAACTGGATAGGCATAAAGCAACACGGCTATCGCGACTACTGACCCAGCATAGGTGTAAAAGTCATTGCTGGTGAAAATCGTTCCCGTAAAACCGATGAGGGCGATGAGGCCTGCCAGTAAAGCTACCTGGAGTGTGGTCCTTTGCAGCGTCGCCAAAAGCCCGAGAGGTCCCTGCAAACCGCCAATATCCTGAAGACGCATGGCGGAGAATTTTGTCCGGCGCAGCGCGATTGAACTCAAACCAAGAATCAAAATGCTAATGCGCACTGCCATATCCAGCGACGGATTGGTTTGGGGAGTAAGAAATTTCTTGCTGAGGTAAGCAACAACACAAAGCAAGGCAACGCCAATCAGCAAAGCCAGCACTGTCCGCGCCGTCGCAGCGTGTCGGCGGACTAGTTCGCTTCGGACATCGGGGACGGCGGCTGAACTCTCCATTCATTTATCTCCTGCAGTTATGATCCGCTAAGTCACTCAGTTCAGCAAGCACCATATCGGATTAACAAAAAACGGCCCGCTGTTTGAACTTACAACGGGCCGCAATTCATATCTGTTTGCTATCACCTTATGGTTTTATTCCCGGCGGCGGCGTGGCAGTGGGCGTCGCCTTGGCAGGCTGGCCCGGATTTTGAATTGGATTCTGCGGCCGTTGATTACTGGATGCGGGCCGCGTACTACGCTGGACCGGAGCCATCGGCGTTAAGTTCGCCGGCAGCTGGCCATTGTTCTTGAGCGCTTCATCGATCAGGTCGGTGCTGCCTTCTTTCTTATCTTTACTAATCAGCACGCCATCGCCATTGACTGTGACGTCCGCCCTCCCTGAAACCTGTTGCATCAGGTTGCCCATGAATCCCGGCTTCTCGGCGGGCATAACGTTTTTTCGCGCCGGGTTCGGTTCAGGAATCGCTGCGCCGATAATCGACAACTGCTCTTTTGCTTTCTCCCCATAATCGCTGTTGGGAAAATTGCGCAAAAGCTCCTGATAGTACTTGGCAGCTTCGTCTGGCTCTTCCTCCAGTTGATAGGTAGTTGCCAGCCGAAACAAAACCTCATCGCGCAGAGAGAAATTCGGATACTTATCAATTATCTCTTTCAGACGAGATTGCGAGCCCTTAAGTCCGGTTCCTCGCCCCTTGTTGTAGCGTGCTTCGTAATAGAAACGCGCCACTCCCAGATTGTGCATCGCCAGACTTTCCTGTGTCTCACGCAGGTGATCTTCCACGACCGGGCGGAGCTTGGTTTGCGGATACTGCTGCAGCAAAGCCTTTAGACGTTGTTCAGCTTTTCGGGCGTGCGTAGTGTCGCGATCAGACAAACCCATTTGCCTCATTTCCGATTCGGCAACTTTGAGCATGGCGTCGTCGGCCAGCGGATCCGTGGGAAAGAAGGTCAGCCAATCCAGATAAGCTTGCGCCGCCTGAACCAGTGAAGAACTCGTTCCTTCCAGGTAGAACGAATCGGCAATGGCTAGTTTCGCCAGCGGCAGAAAGGCCGAATCAGGGTACGTGTTGATGATCGTCGAAAACAGCAAACGGCCTATCTCGTGATTACCCTTCCTTACCTCTTTTGCCGCCTCCTCAAAGAGGACTCGATCGCGCCCCGGCGCGACGGTGCCAGTCAACTCTTCATACTTATCGTCCCCGCCACCGCCAATCAATCCGAAGAGGTGGCCCCCCTTTTTCTTCTTCTTCTTATCTGAACCGCCAGAGGCAGCGACGGCCGAGGTGCGCGCGCTTGCAGTTGACTGCAGGCCCGCTTCGACTCTGGTGGTGATCTCGACTACGGACGTTTCCAGCCGGTCCAGGCTCGTATGATCATATTTTTCCGAGCGTTCCTGTTTTGCACGGACATCGTTTACCTCAGACAGAATTGAGTTGACCTCTTTGTCGAAACCCCGCAGCCGTTCCCGAGGGTCATCGAGATTTCTCTTTTCCTTATCATTCGGCGCACCTGTCGAAGCAATCGCGCTGCTCAGTGATCGGTGCATGGCTTCGAGTTTCGAACGCATCACGTCGAGCCGTTGCACGTTGGACAGATCGCTTGAAGTGTTGCCCTGGGCCCATGCCGCACCAGCCACACCAAAAATCAAGGCTGCGCAAATTACCAGTTGAATAGGAAAACGATAACCCATAAATAACCTCCGAAAAATCCAGCCAACTCTAACTCTCAATCATTACTCAAAAGCTTGCACCGCGCGATCCCAAGTGCACTCTTACAATCTCTTGCTAGACCCACTGAATCGTTGCTTCGCGCAGTTCACGCACGGCAGCCTCGGGATCAGATGTCCCGAAGATTGCCGATCCAGCCACGATGATTTCAGCGCCGGCGTCGACGACCGCCGCAATATTTCGGGAATCTATGCCACCGTCGATTTCTATCCGCGTCGCCAGTTTTCGATCGGCAATCATGCCTTTCAATCGTCGTACCTTCTCTATGGAAGTCGGAATAAAACGCTGGCCACCAAAACCAGGATTGACCGACATCACCAGCACGTAATCGGCAAAAGGCAGCGCCTCTTCCAAACTGCCAACCGGAGTAGCCGGGTTGAGCACAATGCCCGCCTGCGCGCCCGCTGCCCTAATCGACGCAAGCGTTCGATGCACATGCGCATCCGCCTCAACATGGATTGAAACCATTTTTGCTCCGGCAGCAACAAACTGTTCCGCGTACCTGCCGGGCTCGGAAATCATCAGGTGCGCGTCAATCGGCAATTTCGTCGCGCGCACAAGCGACTTAACTACCGGCAAACCAACAGTGATGTTCGGAACAAAATGTCCATCCATTACATCAACGTGCAGGATTGCCGCGCCGCCGCGTTCCACTGCTTCAATCTCTTCGCCGAGCCGCGAAAAATCCGCAGACAAAATCGAAGGCGCAATGTCGATGGTCCTGCTCATTCTTAATCGATTCGGTTAGCCCGGCAGCTTCAAGACTCAAGGGATTTCCGGCTTTGGCTTTGCAGTTGGAGAAGGTTTCGCAACTGGTGGACGCCGGTTCTCGTTAGCACTGCGATTCGCGTTGTTGTTAATGATCAATGCCGGGCGGTTTGAGTTTAAGTTCGTTCCCGCATTTACCTTGCCGGTATTGGCGTTGCGATTGAGCGGGCGATTGCTGTTTGCGTTCCGATTCCCGTTGGCGTTCGAATTTTCGTTTGCGTTCTTATTGGTATTCTTGTTGCGCTTTGGTTTGTTCTCATTCCCTGCCGCAGCACCGTTGGCATTTTCGGGCTTGGCATTTTCGTCAGCAGGTTTCTCAACCACAGCCTCGGACGCCTCGCCCTCCTTCGCTGCGCGGCTGATGTCCATGGCCACGGTCTGTCCGGCCTTGACGACCTCACCAGAGCGCGGCAACTGAAACAAAACTGTGTCGGCCTTCAATTGATTGCTGGGTCTGGTGGCGCGCACGCGATAGTTAAGTCCGGCACTATCGAGGACGTGTTCCGCCTCAAAGCGATCTTTTCCAACTACGTCGGGTACTTTGACTTCAGGACTGCGGAGAGACAGGTAAACCGTAGTAGCAAGACCAAAGAGAAAAACAATCGCGATGGCGATTACGATGCCGAGCCTTCGAAGTGCCGAGAGTATCCCGGTGGCCGTATTCACTTATCCAATCTCCAGTAAAGGCCGGCTACTCCAGCGGGCTGACTTCAAGGTGCGCAGTCTAACATTCAGTAGCGGCCCTCGCAAAGTAACGGATCATTTGCCCTTTCAATTCTCCCGTTGCAACGAGGCGACAAAAAACCCATCAGTGTCGTGGTGTTGTGGCCATGTTCGCGAAGTTCCAGCGCTGGTCAGCGCATTGCCAAACGGCACAGCCACCAAAGAAAAGTTAATGTTGTTTTCAAGGAACGTTTGCACGACTGCTTCGTTCTCTTCAGGCTCGACTGAACACGTCGAGTAAACCAATCTACCCCGAGGCTTAACAACGCGTGCGGCGTTGCGCAGAAGCTGCCTTTGTCGCGAAGACAAATCGTCGATGTCGTCGGCTGAGATGCGCCAGCGGATCTCAGGGTTGCGCCTAAACGTGCCCGTTCCAGAGCACGGCGCATCAACCAGCACCCGGTCAAAGAAGTTTTGCCTTAGCGGCAGTGGCTCCAGGCCGTTTAGGACCAAACAGTGAATATTCGACAAAGTGTGCGACTTTGCGGTGTCTCTAACGTTCCTTAAGCGATGTGCGTGAACGTCGGATGCGACTACGATCCCGGAGCCACTCATCTCGTCTGCGATTTGAGTAGTTTTACTACCGGGCGCTGCGCATAAATCCAGGACACGATCGCCAATCCCGGCGCCCAAAATTTGTGCCACCATTTGCGACGCTTCGTCCTGAACATAAATCTCGCCGCCGGCAACTAGTTCGGAAAACAATCGTCCATTTTGCGAGATGCGCCAGGCGTGGCTTGCCATTCTTGAGGGCTCCAACACGGCACCACTCGCGCGCAGTTGCGTGATCACTTCGTTTTCTGACGCCCGTTGAGTGACAACGCGAAATGCGGTTGGCGCCGGCTGGTTGTTGGCCCGCGCAAAGGCCCCGGTTTCTTCAATTCCAAAAGCTCTGGTCCAACGCTCGATTAACCAGGCAGGATGCGAAGTCGTAACAGCGAGCCGCTCAAGCGGATCGGCTATGCCCTGCGCGGGATCAACGTCGAGCTCGCGCGCGGCCCTTCTCAAGACCGCGTTGACTAATGCCCCGGCCGAACGCAGGCGCGCGCGATGAACAAGATTTACCGATTCGTTGACAATGGCCGAGGCCGGCACTCGAGACAAGAACCGTAACTGATAAAGACCGAGCCGCAGGATTAGACGAATGGCAACGTCAAGATCAGAGGTAGGTCGTTTGGTGAAATACTCGGCCAGACGATCCAGCCAAAGCTGCCAACGCAATACGCCCATCACCAGTTCATGGCAGAGTGCGCGATCTCTTGGTTCCAACTCTGGTTCTTTTTGGGCCAGCAGGATCGAAGCGTAAGCGCCGTCCGCTACGCGCAACAGGATTTCAAACGCCGCCAGCCGTGCCGGCGAAATAGTATTAGTCCTGGCCAAATCGATCGCCAATCTTGAGGTGTGTGCCGTTAAGAAAATCTCTGGTGAGCAGAGAGCGCTTGCCTTCCAATTGCAGCTCGAATATACGCAGAGCTGTTCTTTCCCCGCAGCTCACAATTAATTCATCACCATGAGCCGCGAGAACTTCGCCAGGCGCCGCAGACTGTTCAGCCTGATCGTGCGCGGAAGCTTTCCAAATAATCAACCGCTGCGAGTTCCAATCAGTGTAAGCATTGGGCCAGGGCTGTAAGCCTCTAACGCGGCGTTCAATCTCCTGAGCAGTGCTGGTCCAATCAATCACGCCGGTCGCTTTCGTCAGCAGCGGCGCAAAGGTCGCCTTGCTTTCATCCTGCGAAACCGGCTCGAGTTCATCAAGGCGCCTGAGGGTTTCGCCAAGCAATTCAGCGCCCGATTCTGCCAACCGTCGCATCAGCTCGGGAGCAGTTTCCGTCGGGTCGATTTGCGTTTCACGTTGCAACAAAATGGGGCCGGAATCGAGTTCCTCTTCAACAAACATCGTCGTTACGCCGGTCTTCTCTTCTCCATTCACAATGGCCCAATTGACAGGCGCGGCGCCTCGGTAGCGCGGCAACAACGAAAAGTGGACATTGATGCAACCCCGGCGCGAGGCAGTTAGATACTCGGCCGGAAGAATACGACCGTAAGCAACAACTACGGCGAGGTCGGCCTGGTAGGAAGCAAACAACTCTTTCGATTCTTTAGTTCTGATCTTGGGTGGCTGCTCGATCTTCAGGCCACGCTCAAGCGCAAAAGTTTTTATCGCGGGCGCATGCATTTTGTCGCCGCGGCCCGCCGGCTTGTCGGGTTGGGTCCACACCGCAACCACCTCGTGACCATCGCTGAGCAAGCGCTGCAACGACGGCACGGCAGACTCAGGCGTGCCCATGAAAACAATGCGCATGATTCTCGGTGTGCAGTGAAGAGCGGGGGCAAGCCCACCTTCCTAACCTGGGAGATTTTGGATCCGTCGATCTTGCTCAACCTTGAAAGCCACCCACTCGGGAAGTAGCGACAAGTCGTGATCAGCTCAGGGTCGGGAAGGCGGGCTTGCCCCCGTTCTTAGTTTTTCAAATCGCGGCTCGCTTCTCGAGCGGGCTGGTAGTGGCGCCAACTTTTTCCGCCGAGACCTTCGCTTGCATGAATAGCAACAGGTAGTCGCGGCCACCCGCTTTCGAATCTGTACCCGACATATTGAAACCACCAAACGGATGGACGCCAACCAAAGCGCCGGTGCACTTGCGATTCAAATAGAGATTGCCAACGTGAAACTCGCGGCGCGCGCGCTCCAGTTTTTCTTCATCGGCGCTGTACACAGCCCCAGTCAAACCAAACTGAGTATCGTTCGCAATCTGCAAAGCGTCGTCATAGTCATTTGCCTTAATCACAGCCAGCACTGGTCCAAAAATCTCTTCCTGCTCGATCGTCGCGCCGGGTTTTACATCAGCAATGACGGTAGGCTCGATGAAAAAGCCTTGTTCGCCGTCTGAACCGCCGCCGGCGATGACCCGGCCGCCCTCGCTTTTGCCTTTTTCAATGTAGTCGTTGATTGTCTTGAAGGCCTTCTCATTTATGACGGCGCTCATGTTCGCGGTCGCCTCGTCTGGACCACCAACTTTGATCTTCTCGGTGCGCTCGACAATTTTTTCCAGCATTTGATCATAAACACGAGCATCGATGATCGCGCGCGAACATGCCGAGCACTTTTGTCCCTGAAAACCAAATGCAGATTGGACCACGCCGGTCGCGGCCTCTTCGAGATCTGCGTCGTCAGCCACGATGATCGCGTCTTTCCCGCCCATTTCGGCCACGACGCGCTTGATCCAAATTTGTCCGTCGTGCACTTTCGCGGCGCGCTCATTGATGCGCAAACCAATCTCCCGGGAACCGGTAAAAGCGATGAAGCGTGTCTTTGGATGGTCCACAATTACATCGCCGACTTCAGCGCCGGAACCGGTCATGAAGTTAACTACGCCGGCAGGCAGGCCTGCGTTTTCCAGTATTTCAAAAAACTTGTAAGCAATCATGGGCGCGTCAGATGAAGGTTTCAGCACCACAGTATTTCCGGTCACGAAAGCGGCGCTGGTCATGCCGGCCATGATTGCCAGCGGGAAATTCCACGGTGGAATGACCGCACCGACGCCAAGCGGGATGTAATTCAGGTGATTGTCTTCGCCCTCAAGTTTCACCAACGGCTGATCGCCTGCGTAGCGGAGCAGCTCGCGCGCATAGAACTCGCAAAAATCAATCGCTTCGGCAGTGTCGCCGTCAGCTTCCGCCCAAGTCTTCGCGACTTCATGAATCATCCAGGCAGACAGATCGTGTTTGCGCTCGCGAATGATGGCGGCAACGCGAAATAAGAAATCAGCGCGTTCCTGCGCAGCTACATTTTTCCAACTTTGAAACGCATGGCAGGCCGACTCGACGGCTTGGTTGGCAAGTTCTTTAGTTGCCTTTTGAAAGCGACCAACAAGCTGCGTGCGACTGGCGGGATTGAAACTGTCCAATTTGCTGTCGGTCGTAATGCGCTCGCCGCCGATAACCAGCGGATACTCCTGGCCCAGCTCGCTTTTCACTTTCTCCAGCGCGGCGCGCATCGCCTGAGCATTCTCTTCTTTACTAAAATCGGTAAACGGTTCGTTACGAAATTCGGTAGACATATTCAGCTCCAATTAGATTTTTCCAAATGTTATCACAGGCTGGAGAGACCAAAGAGCGGGATAAACCCGCTTTCCTAACCTTAGAGATTACTGCAATTGAGTTTTCGTATTCGACCGTGAAAGCCAATCGATGTTGGGATGACCTCTCAAGATGATTCATCTCTCGGGTTGGGAAGGCGAGCTTGCCCCCGCTCTTTGATTGATTACCAGTTAGTGGTCTTTGCTAGTTGCTTAACTCCACTCCCCTGCTTTTTGCAACTTCCTGATTTTTCGTTTTACGAGCTCGCGTTTTAAGGAACTCATCTTGTCGAGAAAGACGATGCCATCGCAGTGGTCGGTTTCGTGGAGCATGCAGCGCGCAGTTAGTTCCGTGCCGTCGATTTCAAACTCGTTCCCATTGATGTCATGTGCGCGCACAATCGCGCGCAAGCTGCGCTCAACTGGGGTAAAAATTCCGGGAAAGGAAAGGCAGCCTTCTTCGCCGTTCTGATTGCCTTCGACATTCAACACTTCCGGATTGATCATCACGATGCGCTGATCGGGATCTTTGCCCCCGGAGCAGTCCATCACGAACAATCGTTGCGAGACTCCAACCTGCACCGCAGCCAGACCGACACCAGGCGCGGAATACATCGTCTCAAACATATCGCCAACCAGGATCTTTAACTCGTCATTAAACTCTGTGACCGGATCGCCTGGCGCGTCGAGCACCGGGTGCGGCCATTTCACGATTTCCATCAATGCCATGCTCTTAGATTGGTTCCTCGTCAAGTTTTTCCGAATCGCGTTCGATGTCAATTCAATGATTGAGGATACTTCGGTGTCAGTCTGCACAAAATGCACTACAGCGGCTTTGCCGCCTTCCGTGCGGGAAGCCTCTGCCTTTCCGGTCAATCCAACTCTTGGTTCTTCGCCGAGGCTGCGCCTCGGCGAAAAAGAAATGAAAAGCACGCTCCGGTAAGGCAAAGCCTTACCGCACGGAAGGCGGCAA
>JACCVY010000150.1 GCA_013697915.1 Blastocatellia bacterium
GTCATGCCTGCGCCTCCGATGCCCGCCAACTAAACAGATTCACTTTGTTTTCGCGCAGCAGCGTTGTCCGCCTCAGGCTGTAGTGCGACCTTTCCATGGTGCGCCGAACCAGGGCTTCCTTAGCAGCATTACCGGTCAATTCCCGATTGACGTATGAGATAACGCCCGTTAAGAGATCGGTCAATTGCAACTGTTCGACTTCGTGCGAACGGATAAGCTGGATCCTGTCGATAATCTCCTTGGAGAAATCGTAAATGCTGTTGCACAGAACATCATGGAGCTTCTTCACCTTGACCGCGCCTTGGGTGTCTTTGACGTCGATGTAGATCTTGTAACAAGCTTCGGGGCTAAGAATCACCTTCAGCAGGTCGAAGTACATCTTGTAGTAGAAGTCGTCGTGACTCTGGCCGAAGGACGCGTGATTCAACTTGGACTTATCGGGAACGATCAAGGCGCGAAAGTGCAAATCGTCGTCGTCGAAAAAGTAATCCAGGATGTCAAGGTAGAATTGCTTCTTGGCGGGTGAAACCTTTGACCACTTGATCTCAAATTCCGGCTTCAGTCCGTGGCTCTCTTTGATCTCGCGAATACGAACTGCGATTTCTCTGGTCTTTTCCAGGGGACACCAAACCGCACCGAGGACCATCGCCTTCTGATGATCATTTTCCAGATGGCAACTCTCGTCGCAGTAGATGTTGAAGACTTGACTCATAAACTTGAGCTTTCACTTTTGTCGCATCCGTTCCCTTCAGGATCGGGCCGTTCAGCCTCTGTCACACTCTGACCTTCTTCGTTGTCGGGCAAGACTTGTGGAGTTGCGTGCTGCTCGACCTCGGTTTCCAGCTCCGCGGCTTCTACCCTGTGCATTTCAAGTTCGCTGTTGGACAAGCTGGGTTCGTGCCCGTCCTGCGCTGCTTCTGGGTCCTTTGTTTCGGTTCGCCAGCGTTTCGAAAAATCATCAATTTCGAGCATGATCGGACGAGTGGATGACGAGGCTTTCCCAACTAGTATTGCCCTCCGCGTTGGAAGAGTCGAGATGGCATGAGAATACTCCTCTCCCATGTAATTCTTCAAAAAATCCAATCCAGTTTGATCGAAAGATTGTAAGGCGAAGATGGTATTACATTGATTGAGAATTGTTTTCGTAACATTTGCGGTTCGCTGAGTGATTATCAGTGAGCCCATTCCGAACTTCCGGCCCTGCAGAATGATGCGCGCAGTCTTGTTAACATGGTTCTTATCTCCTTCCATGGCGACCTGATTCCATTCTGGAATGATGGAATGAGCTTCTTCGAAAACAACGCAGAGCCTTGCCGGCTCATTTTCGCCCGCTTTCAGCGGGGTCTTTGATAGTTCCTTGAATGCTTCCTCGACAAATTGGGAAGTTATTTGAGGATAGCTGGCTGCGGCCGTGGCATATTGATGAACACCGATCAGTGATTCACTGGCAAGCCAAGCGGCAACATCAGCGGGCGTCTTCAAAGGAGTCGGCTTAAGTGACTTCAGGAATAGGTAGTGCTGGCGACTCATGTCGAGAATTAGCACCCTAATGTTGTTGGATACCATCGCTTCAATAAGATGGAACGCGAGGTAGGACTTGCCACTGCCGGTTACTCCTATGAGCGCGGAATAAGGTACTCCCCATTGTCTAGACAAAAAAGCGACTCAAATAAGATATGAAACCGCCGCCGGTTTTCTGCCTTGGTTGCCACGGGGTGGCGTCTGAAACTTAGTGCGGGCAATCATTCTTTTTCCTTAGTTGCTGACGTTCGTGATCACGCCGTTTAGCCCGGGACCGAGCTGCGTTCGTAACTCCTATTACCTCACTCCACGCCGTCCCCTTTGTCGTAGTAAACCTCGGCCGGCGTTCTGTAACCGAGCGACTGGTGCAAGCGCTCGTGGTTATAAAAGTTGAAGTAACCACCCAAACCACTCAGCGCCTCTGGCACCCCTTGATAATCGTTCAAGTAAACCTCTTCATACTTCACACTCCGCCACAAGCGTTCGACGAAGATATTATCCAGGGCTCGCCCTCTGCCGTCCATGCTGATCAAAATGCCTTGGGCCAACAGTCGTCCGGTGAAATCGTGGCTGGTAAACTGCGAACCCTGATCCGTGTTGAAGATCTCCGGCCGACCCGTCCGCAGCGCCCAATCGAGCGCCGTCAAACAGAAGCTCGCTTCCATAGTCACCGACACTTCCCAACTCAACACGTAGCGGCTGAACCAATCGATGACCGCCACCAGATAGATAAAGCCCTGCCGCAAGCGAATGTAGGTAATGTCTGTCGACCAAACCTGATTGACCCGCGTGATCACCACATTCCTCAGCAAATACGGGTAGATCTTGTGTCCCGGCGCCGCCTCACTCAAGCGTGGCTTGGGGTAGATCGCCGCCAATCCCAGCAACCGTAACAGTCGCCGCACCCGCTTCGCGTTGACCTGCTCGCCCTGCCGCCACAGCCAGGCCGTCATCCGCGGCACTCCGTAAAACGGCGTCCGCGTGTACTGCTCATCCAACAGTCGCAGCAGCTTGAGATTGCGCTCGTTTTCCCCGCGCTCCCGGTAGTACAAACTCGAGCGCGCCAATCCCAGCAACTCGCATTGCCGCTCCATGCTGATCCGTGGATGGCCCAACTCTACTAACTGCCGCTTCTGCTCAACCGAGCAGTCCAGCTTTTTTTTTCACCCAGTCCAGCTCTACTTTGAGTTGGCCGATCTGCTGGTAAAGCGCGTTCTGCAATTCTTCATCTGCTCGCTCGTGGGCTTTGCGGCCATTCTCGAAGGCTGCCCGCAAGTGGTCCACCGCCTGCTTCTTCCACTGCGCCACCTGCGTCGGATGCACCTCGTAATGCGCGGCGATCTCGTTGACCGTGCGCACTCCTTTGATCGCTTCCAGCGCCACCTTCGCCTTGAATTCGGCGCTGTACTGCTGCCGTTGTTTCCTCATCGCTCCTCCTAGTTGAGGCCTGCGATTTCTATCTTAAATGGCTGTCCAGTTTTTGGGGAGTACTATA
>JACCVY010000156.1 GCA_013697915.1 Blastocatellia bacterium
AAAGGGTTGCAGATTTATCCTTCAAGCCCGTGCTGGTTCATATGAGTCAAATGCAAATCCTCTACGGCTCGGCTACAAGGCGAGTCCCGGGGCAGTCTGGTTATAAAACCTAACGGACTGTTTATGAAGTAGATCTGTCGGCGGGGTAATGAGCTTCTCAGAAGTGTCGTGCAGCCCGAACCAGCGATGTGCTCAAAAGAGCTTTGCCTTTTTTAGGCTCGTGAGTAGATTATAACTAAAGAGCAACTCAAAACGCGTGCGGTTTGCGATTGGAAAGTCGTTCTTGAAAGCGTGAGTATAGAATGTCGAGACAGTGAACTCAGGAGTCAGTTTGTAACCGCCATTAAAGAAGAACCGTCTACCGCGATTAAAGCGATCGGCGTTCAACCCACCGTAGTCGCGATCGATTTGCGCGTAACCACCTCCGAGCGTCAGCCGATTGTCGATGAAAGCTTTTTCTACATAAGCGGCAAGGCCGGCTTTAGGATTGCCTGCTACTCGCTGATAAAGTTCAAGCCGGAAGAAATCGATCGCCTTCAACTCCTGCGTGTTTACTCGCACGGCCTCCCGCAGCGTATCGCTACCAGACGCGAACGTGTAGTCTCCCGACACAACCGCACGATCACCTATCTTCTTGCTGACGAGAAACTGGTGGTAGTTTGACTCGTTTAGCCCATGCCAACGCTTGTTGATGTTTGGGGTTAAGAGATCACCGAGAAAGGCGTAGGTAGCTGAGATTTCGTCAAAGAAAAATTTCTGAGGCTGTTGGATGACGACGCGCCCTCCCATCAGGTAGCCGTCGTTATCATAGGTCGTAATCTCGGTTGACTCGCCGCGATTAAAATAAAGCCCGCCAAACTGCACCTCTAGGCCAATGATCGGCTTCGCTGAGAAATAGAGCTGCTTCAAATACAGATTAGTCATCGTGCGGCCTGTGCCGATACCCGTGTCGTTGAAGCCAGCAATGAAATCCCTTCCCGTGAAAACCCCGGCATTGATGCTGTAGTTGCCATTCTTGTCAAACTTGAAACGACCCTTAAATTGAATCTGATCCTGCATTTGATTCGCGACCGTGATCCCTACGCTGCTCTGAGTCCAACGATAGCGAAGGACGAGCGTTGCCGTTTGCAGTTCGATCCAGCGCGAGAGCTTGCCCGTTGCGACTGGCGCGCTGGCCGCGGCATCAGCTACTCCGGAACCTCCTGAGATCAGGGTTGTTTTCGCTCCGGCAATTACAAATGGGTTCGCTTCCAACTCGCGCCGGTAGAAGACGCGCGGACGCTGGACGCTGCGTTTCTGAGGGTCGGCGATATTCTGCTCGCCCTCCGTGAAGACAATATCCAACCCGATCCCTCGGCTTTGCTTCACCTTCTCTTCCTGCAGTTGCGGCACGCGCTCAGTGGCGAAGTCCAGCCACTCTCTCGCAATTAGCACACCGTCCTTCGGTTTACTGTCGGCAATCGCTGTTTTCAGTCCCTCCTCGACTAACGCATAGGTCAGCAACCCGTGACCAAGTTGAGCGGCTTCCAGCGCCGCCTGGTAACTCTGCGCGGCGGTGAGGATGTACATACCCTTCTCATACGCAAGCTGGGCCAACCCCTTTGAATTCATTGGCCCACGGCGTTTCTCCTCTGCCTCCAGCGCTTGTCCCGAGTTGCAGGCGTCGATGAACAGCAATAAATGACTGGCGTCCAGGTCCTCGACCGCCTGTTCCAACTCTACATCTGAAATGCTATGTGAGAGTATCGTTCGCAACCCCTGCTCATCCAGCCTGGTTCTTTCACCCGTGTAGCCGAGGTCGTGCGGGATAAGGTAGAAGTGCTGCGCTTGCGCCGTCCCATGACCGGCGAAATAGATAATGACGGTATCTTCTGGCTTCGCGCGCTTGAGTCGGTCGAGAGCTGGCGAGCCCGCTTTGAGCGCCGGCGGTTCATGCTCGCCGACCAGTCGCTTCAGGGCTGAGAGTATATTTGCTTTGGTTGCGTGCTCATTGATCAGTGGAACGATTTCCACGCGCTCAGAAGGGGACACTTGCGATAGTTTGGCGCGCAACTCTTCACCGAAACTTTGGGCGTCAGCCACAGCGTACTTCAAATTATACTGAGCGTTCGCGTATTCATTCAGGCCGACGGCGATAATGTAGGTCGTGCCTGCGTGCTTCAAACTGTCCGCGCCAGTTAATGGCAACTGGGCGTCTTTGCTCTTGACGTTATCTTCGTTGAAAGCGTAGGCCGTCAAACGGTTGGCTCCGGCGGCAACAGTGATCTCTTCCTCAAGCTCGACGGCCGCTTTTCCCTTCAGAACATCGCCATGCCAGACTTTGACTAGCGAACCGTTGCGAAACAAGCGAAGGTCACGTGCGCCGCAGCCTCGCGGATTATCCTGGTCCGGAACTGCGTCACTGACCTTGATCCTGATCTTGATCTTTCGCGTGGCGATTGCCGTCGGCAGCGCCTCGTTACTGGCGAGTGATAATTTCACTGTTGGCTGGCGGCGGTCCTTTTTTGAAACGTCGTCGTCCACACGCGGACGCTTTCCTGCGAAGACATCGGCGAGCAGGCCGGGATAATAGAATTCATTGAAGAACCATTCGATCGGGGCAACGTTGAAAGTGTCCTGATTGTAGCGCCAGAGAATCTGATTCCAGGAGATCGGCGTGCCATCAAAGAGACCCTGGGGCGTAACTACCATCCATTCACCGCCGTCATCGAGCGAAATAAGAGTCAGCAAGTGCTCGCCAGTGGTCGTATCCCATAAGAAAGTTGAGCCGTCATCGCTGGCCGATGCGAGCAGGCGCGAATCCGGGCTGAAGGCGATCGAATTGATGGCAGCCGTATGCCCCACAAGTGTGCGCAACTCGCGCCGCTCCGCCATGTCCCAAATCTTAATCGTGCTATCGATGCCACTTGAAGCAAGCAGTCGACCATTGCGGCCGAAAGCCACGTGTGTAACGACTTTGTCATGTACCTTAAGAGCGCCAACTTCGCGACCGCTTGCCACGTCCCAAAGCACTACTTGGCCGACACCCCCTGTTGCCAAAGCCAGGCCGTCGGGGTTGAAAGCGAGCGAGGTGAAGGGAAAGAGGCTTCCGAGCACTGCGGAAGTTAGATTGCGCAATCTGCTCCCAGACCTTGTGTCCCATAAGGAGATTTGGCCCATGTTATCGAGGACCGCCAGCACGCGACCGTCAGAGCTAAACCCCTCGTTAATTGCGGGAAGGCCGAGCATGAGAGTGTGCAGTTCGCGCCCAGTCTTCACATCCCAAATCTTTAACTGATTCTCGCTCTTCACAGATTGCGCGCTGCGCCCTAGTCCTGGTCTTTGCTCTTCATGCGGGCCGTAGGTCGCCACCACCATGGACCCGTCAAGACTGAAGCTTACGCGCTGAACAACTCCCACACCGGTCGCTGGAGCAAGCGTTTGTAATTGGCGCCCAGTCAAGGTTTCCAGGATTGTGAGCACCCTGCTATTCGGCGCAAAGGCAGCTAGTGTCCGACCATCAGGGCCAGGTACGCCAAACATTTTGTCCGATAGACCACTAACGATGCGCAGACCACGACCCGTGCGGAGATCCCAGCTCGTGCGGCCGCCCGAGGATAGGCGTGCGCCATCGTCACTGAAAGCAACTTTGTAGGCCATGTTAGCGCGGCCGCTCATTTTGCGAAGTTGCCTTCCAGTCTTTGTTTCCCAGAGGATGGTTGGCATACCGAAACCTCCAGTAGCAACGCTTTTGCCATCGTCGCTGAAACTGACCAAGGCTCCTTCCTGTGGGGAAGAGACTTCGGAGGTAGGTAGTCTTAATACTGCCAGCTCGTGGCCCTTTGTCACGTCCCAAAGTTTGACCGTGTAGCCTTCGGAGAGTGCAAGCACGCGACCGTCGCGACTGAATTTGATAAGACCCCGATCCTGCGTTGTTCGTCCCAATTCACGCTCGTTCTCCTTCGGCGGCACTTCCCATAGTTTCAACCGTCTGTCGACGATTGCGGAGACGAGCAAGCGTCCCTCTGTAGTGAAGGACAGCTCGGCGCTGTTGATCTGTTTGTCCGGCAGGTCGACAGAGCGCAGCTCGCGTCCGCTCGTGAGGTCGAGAAAGTTGACGAGCGGTCTTGATCCACCAGTGACAACGCTGGCTAGGTGGCTGCCATCCGGACTAAGCGCCATACCGCCTTCGCCGCCAATGAAACCCGACATCCCCAGAGAAGTTCCGTCCAGCGTGCGCAATTCGCGCCAAGTCGCCACATCCCAGATCCTGATCGCGGAGGTACTGACCGAGTTTTTGCTAATCGTGTTGCTGATCGCGACCAGCGTTCGACCATCCGCGCTAAACGCGATAAAAAAGACGTCGACCGACGAGACGATAGAACCTTGCGGTCCGGCCAGTGTTTGCAGCTCCCGCCCGGTCGTCACGTCCCAGATCTTAATCGAGTTGACATCCGCCGTGGTCACTATGAGTCGGCTGTCCCGACTGAAAGCCATAAGCGGAGACATGGCTCTTGCGCTCTGGCTGCCACTCGACAAGTTACGTAACTCGCGGCCGGTCGCGGTTTCCCATAGTTTGACGGCCCTGCTTCGGAAGGAAGTAGTTGCGAGCAGTCGCCCGTTGGGACTAAAGACAAGCCGCGTCGCTCCGAGAAGATTGTTATAGCCAGTTTGGAGGACGAGCTCCGGTTTGGCCTCTCTCAGTCGCTGTTCGGATTGGGAGTTACTTGCAGAGGTGGCGCTCTGAACGCCGATTCCGCGTTTGTCCTGAGGTCTGGTTATCGGCGTGGGAGAAGGCGAACCAGAAGGCGGCGTAGAGGATGTTTGGCCCAAAGCACCACTTACACCCGCGACTATAAAAGTCATTGGTATAAGCCAGAAAACAGTCCCGAGAGGAAACGCCCTACGCCAGTTTTTCGTGGTTTTTCTCATCGCATGTTTCTTCAGCCCTGGCGCTTCGTTTCCAAAGAGTAATGTAAGTGCCGCGCTTCCTCAAAAGCAATAGCCGCTTAACCGCAATCAGTTGGATTGCGGCAAATCTCAGTTCGGTCTGAGCCTCTTGCTCGTTGGACGGACGAGTCACGGTGTAGCCGACAGCCTTCTAAGCAAGTGCTGTTCGTAAATGCGATTTAGCATTGGTTCGCAAGCATGGGGCACACGCGAACATATTAGAGTTAATCGAACTGCTACTGTTGGCTGGTGCGCCGCTTTATTGATTCAGAAGCTGATTTCATTTTCGTTCTCGCCGCCAACGTGGCTTCAATTCAAGCTGAGCAAGACGCAATCGGATTCGACGCTCCGGATGCCAAGTATCCCCACAAGAACGCAGAAGGCTTGTGCTCATTTGCTGTGCTGGTACAGGAAAAGTTTTCTGACAATCCTATTCTGATGAAGATGGCGCGCATCGTTCAAGCGGCTGATTTCAAGGACCAGTTAGATGACCATCCAGCGGCGCGTGGGCTGCAGCTTATAAGCGGAGGTTTTCCAATCGTTACCAGCAACGACCATGAGACGGCTGAGCGCGCAGGTTTCCTGTATGATGCGCTGTACGCGAGTATCAAGGACAATGTTGGCTTGTGATATTAACTACGCCTAAAAGTATGAAAGGCAGAACTGATATGAGAGAGAATCTGAGACCATCTAAAGGAATCATAGCGCGGGTGCTATTCACGCGTGGTTTCAGGCGAATCGTCCTAGTGACAATCGCCGCGGTGTCCACTGCGACGTGTGTGCTTGTTGCCTGCTCGGCGCCACAAAACCAAAACGTACAATCGAGCACAGCACAACAGCCAGGCGCCGCGGATTGGAAACCGGTCGAGCAAGCGTTGGGAAAGGCGGGCTCGATGCAGCCGGGTGATGTTTACAAAGTGAGTTTGCCGCGCAGCGACCTGAAAGTCATGGCGGGAGGTGTTGAGCTGAAGCCCGCGCTTGCGCTGGGCTCGTGGGTAGCATTCAAGAACACTGGGGACATGACAATGATCATGGGCGATCTGGTGCTCGTTGAAGACGAAGTAACACCGGTCTTAAGTAAACTTCAAGAGGGTGGTGTAGAGGTGACAGCACTACACAATCACGTACTGCACGAATCCCCGCGCGTGATGTACATGCACATTCACGCAATGGGCGACGCTGTGAAGATTGCCAAAGCGATTCACGATGCGCTGGCGCTCAGTAAGACGCCTTTCGCACCGCCCGCCGCAACCACTCCAACTCAGGATATCGGAATCGATACCAAACAAATCGATCAGACAATGGGGCAAAGCGGCAAGGTTAATGGCGTTGTCTACCAATACAGCATTGCACGCGGAGATGAGATCACGGATTCGGCAATGACTTCCGGTGGTACGGGAATAGTCATTCCACCGGCCATGGGTGTAGCCCAAGCGATAAACTTTCAACCTACAGGTGGCGGCAAAACTGCTATCACTGGTGACTTCGTGCTGCTCGCCGGCGAAGTTAATCCGGTCATCAAGGCGCTGCGCGACAATGGAATCGAAGTAACCGCACTCCATAGCCACATGTTGACCGACACGCCGCACCTGTTCTTCATGCACTTCTGGGCGAATGATGATGCGCAGAAGTTGGCCCGTGGGCTGCGCGCGGCGCTCGACAAAGTAAACGTCAAGAAGATCTAGGATTCAGTGCTCTTTGGGATACACCTGACGTTCGAAGATGAGGGGAAGATGAGGGGGTTACGTGCCGATACCAAGCGGGACGTAGCGTGCTTTGACGACTGAAACGTCGGTAAATACGGCTTGGTAACGTGTAGTAGCATGAGGTAAGCACCCCTACTACGGGCTTAAAATCCGTTGCCACTCAGTCAGCAGTTTCATCGTCGGACGAACGGTTAATCAATCGATCGAAGCTCGGCTTTTCTTCGCTAGTGCGTGTGACAAACCTGTGACAAGACTACAGGCAAACTGGCCCGAATAGCCGGTAACAGATGGACTCGATGGCGGCTGCAACCCGTGACAGATGTTAGTAAATCATATGAGCCATAACCTGCTGGAGTGCCCCTGAACGGACTCTTAATCAGCGGGTCGCAGGTTCGAGCCCTGCTCGGCTCACCATTTTTCAAAGGAATGATTTAGGGGCGACTATTAAACTAGTCGCCCTTTCTCATTTAGAGTTGCGAATGCCAGCCATGCGGCGCCAAGCAAGCCGGCATCATCTCCGCATTGAGCACGCACAATCCTGGCGCGCCGCGCCGGTATCGGAAACGCTCGTTCAAAAATCTGCTGGTGCATGTGTTTCTCAAAAAGGTCCCAACCGTTTGCTAACCCGCCACCAACAACAATGACTTCGGGATTGATTACGTTAATTA
Source organism: Blastocatellia bacterium (assembly GCA_013697915.1). Taxonomy (GTDB): domain Bacteria; phylum Acidobacteriota; class Blastocatellia; order Pyrinomonadales; family Pyrinomonadaceae; genus PSRF01. Next base: position 7,304 of record JACCVY010000156.1, read on the forward strand.
GACTGGCGAGACCAATTCCCAAATAGACTCCCATTTGCCGGAACACTTCCAGCGCAAGTTCATCGCCTTCTTTGCCGGCCTGGTAAATCTTTTCCGAAGTTAAATCCTCGGGGTTATGAAGCGCTGAATATGGATAGCGCGGTTTGGCTTCGCGTGTCATGCGAACGATGGCAGTGGCTGACGCATAAACTTCGAGGCAACCCTGCCCGCCGCAGGAACACGGAACACCGCTGAAGGGATCAACGGCGATGTGACCAATCTCCCCGGCTGATCCGTCAGCGCCGCGCCACAGTTTTCCATCCAGAATAATTCCCCCACCTACCCCGGTGCCGAGCGTTACACAAATGATCGAGCGGCAACCTTGTCCTGCACCTCGCCACATGTCGCCGAGGGCCGCCGCGTTTGCGTCGTTCTCCAAAATCAACGGACGGTTAAGTTCACTTGCTAACGCGGCGCCCAAATGAAACCCATCCAGAGACGGCACATTGGGAGCCTGTACGACGATTCCTTTCGCAACATTAACCGTGCCGGGTACAGCTATCGAAACACCCGAGATCGCGCCGCCCAGCTCGCCAAGTTGACGTTCGCATTCACGAACAGCAGCAATCAGCGCGCGCACAATTTCGTCGGGCGTCTCTGCTTGCGGTGTTGGCTGCATTTGCCGAAAGTAGAGCTCGCCGCCGCGATCGACGGCAGCTGCACGCAAATGGGTGCCACCGAGATCGGCTGCGAAGACAAACTCTCGTTTATCGTTGCCGGATTTATTTGTTGACTGCATTGTCACTTTTGTTTCAAGGGAACGGTCTTCGGGCTTCGGTCTTTGGGCTTTGTTCTTTGGTTCTAATTTAGTGAATGGGCCAACTTTAAGTTTTGTCCTTTCGTGCGGCCATACAACTCCGTCAAGTCTTGCAAACGCGTGGCCAGCTCGGGCGTCAACGCTTCCTGCGTAACTCGCCATAACCAATTCCCTGTCGCGCTGTTGGGAACGTTCATGCGCGCTTCTGAGCTCAGGCCCAGCACATCCTGCAATGGAACGATCGCGGTATTGGCAACCGAAGCTAACAGGGCGCGAATGAAATCCCAATGGATTTCTTCACCTGCCGTATTCAGATACTTTAAACAAAACTTTCGCTCGCGCTGGATCTGTTGCGCATCGTGAGTCACTCCTTCGCCGCCAACTCGCGTGAACCACCCGACCGTCGTGTCGTTGTCGTGAGTTCCGGTATAGACAACTAAATGCTCCGGGTAGTTGTGTGGCAGGCAAATATTCTTTGAATCGCCGCTAAACGCAAACTGGAGAACGCGCATGCCGGGAAAGTGGAAATCATCGCGCAGGGCTTCGACATCGGGCGTAATAACGCCAAGGTCTTCGGCGATGATCGGCAGCTCACCCAAAGCATTGCTGATGGCCGTGAATAGTTTTCTGCCCGGGGCTTCAACCCAACGACCGCGTTCCGCCGTCTTGTCTCCGCCGGGTATTTCCCACGCGGCCGCAAAGCCACGAAAGTGATCGACGCGGGCGATATCCATCATCTCAAGTGACGACCGTACGCGCTGAATCCACCACTTGAATCCGTCCGCAATCATGTGGTCCCAGTTGTAAAGCGGATTGCCCCAATGTTGACCGGTGGCGCTGAAATAATCAGGCGGCACGCCGGCAACGACGGTGGGGTTGCCATCTTCGTTCAACTTAAACCGATCCGGATTGGTCCAAACGTCGGCTGAATCGTGCGCTACAAAAATGGGGATATCGCCGATTAACTTGATGCCGCGCCTATTGCAGTCAGCTTTGAGCGCAAACCATTGCCGGTGGAAAAGAAACTGATGAAACTTTTGCGACTCAATTTGTTCGCTGAAATTTTTTCGTGCGGTTTCGAGCGCTGTTGGATCCCGGTGTACCAGAGCGGGCTCCCATTCATTCCAGGCAACGCCGCCGTGAGCATCTTTCAAGGCGCGAAACAAAGCATAATCATCGAGCCAGTAAGTATAGCGCCGGCAAAAATCAGTGAATGCAGTCCTGAGTTGGGAATCTGAATCGCCCCTAAACGCCGCAAATACCTGACGCAGCATCGCGTCCTTGTATTTGTGAACCGCTTCGAAGTCAACTCGTTCGTTTGGAAACTCCGGAGCGGCGTCGAGATATTCGTTGGACAGCAGACCGTCAGCGACAAGCTGTTCGAGACTTATCAGCAATGTGTTGCCTGCAAACGCCGAATAGCAGGCATAAGGTGAATTGCCCTGACCGGTTGGACCAAGCGGCAGGACCTGCCACAAGCTTTGCCGGGAGGCTTCAAGGAAATCTGCGAAGTCATAGGCCGCTGGTCCAAGGTCGCCAATGCCAAATCGGCCAGGCAATGACGTCGGATGAAGCAGGATGCCGCTGGATCGAGGAAAGTTCATTGAATCAAACGAATAAAACCGGCTCTGCGCAAAAAGTAGGTTATTAGCCCACAAAGCGGACGAATGATAGTAGCCCACCAGTTTACTGCTGGGATAAAGAGCTGGAGGATCTGTAGTCCGTGAAGCGGACGGCAGCATGATAACGGCCAGAATCCCTACTCTTTTCAGCCGTCCGCTTCACGGACTTAATGTCGGGCTTCTGCTAATCCCAGCGCTGAATCGCTGGGCTATTTTCAATCGTCCGCTGACGCGGACTATGGGGACGGTACTTTTTGTGCAAAACAACAAACCTACTTCACATACTCCCAATGCCACGGCTCGTAGAAGTAAGGGCGAAAACCAAAGCGCCCGGCGTTGCGCACCAGCCACTTGTAAACGCGCGTCTCGACCTGCACCTCGCGATTTGAATCCAGCGTATCGACAGGCTCGCCACCAACGTAGAGATCAAGGGCACGGCCGGTGAAGTGTGGGCTGTTGACGGCCAGACCGGCGCTGCCCGAGTTGGGCGATTCGCGTCGCAGTTTGTCCTGGTACTCACGCGAGCGGAAAGCGGAAATGATCTTCAAGAATTTTTCGCCGGCTGCCAGTTCTCCAGGCGCACCGCGAGCAAGACCAAGCGAACGATCGGCCACGGCTGCGGCTACCATGCGCTTATAAGCCGCGTAACTGGCACGCTCAACTTGCCGCAATTCTTCGGCGCGAGTTGGATCGTAAAACTCTGAGAGCGGAACGATAACCAGCCGGTCTGGTGATGCAACCTCCCGATCCTTGAGGCGCGCGCCCTGCCAGATCGAGATCATTCCGTAGAGCGATTGATCGTCGAGTACGCCGGTAGATTTAAGGCCCATCTTTTTCTGCCAGGTGGCGAGTGCTTTGGCGAAGCCGATCGACCCAACCTCGTTTTTTGTATTGAGCAAGCTACTAATGAGTGGCGTGTAGAGATACCAGCCGCGCTGCGGCTTGCCACCAAACGTCCAGCTCAGATCGTTTCGAAGTAATACGTTGCGGGAGGTCGCTGCGAATAAATCCGCGGCCAATGGCTGCCCGTCACGATGCATTTGGGCGCGGCTCTTTCCGGGTTCAAACGTCGCGAGCGCGAGCAGCGCCGCAAAAAATAGCGCCTTGCGAATTGTGAAACGACCCATACTCTTTCTGATCATCTCATTAGCTACCGTCGCTCCGCCAACGTAAAGCAAACTGTTGGTTTGCGGTCCTCGTGGTCACTCTTGCCTGGTCACTGCCAGGCACTTGAGCCCCAACCACCGCAATCTGACAGCTTGCTTTACGCATCATGCATCACTCACAGATACGACAGCCACCAATCTCGCCGCCTCGCTTTAACGCCTGCGAACCATTTGCACAACGGATAAAGCAGCAGCACACCGGCAATCCAACAAGCATAAACAACCGCAAGGTTGAACCCTGCACCGGGCGGTGGTCCATTGAAATCAATCTCACTACCAAACATCCAACGAACCGGCTTCCCGGCGATCAAGTGAACGATAAGCGACATGAAGTGCGAGGTGGGCCATTGCAGTAAATAGAAGAACAGCGGGACCCGGCCAAACGTGATAAAGAAGGTTCGGATGCGGTTCCAAAAAGAATGCGAGCGGGAAGCTCCCAATTTATTTGATTCAAACAAGGCGAGCGCCAACATTGCCGGCCCCAGCGTCATTAGCAGGTACAGCAATGACGGCGGATACTTGGTAACGTTGAGAAAGGAAATAAAGGTAAAACTCGGCGTGCTTTGTTCGGACCAGTGTGACGGATCTCCGTAATGATTTATGGCGCGCAAAACGATGAAGAACAGCGTCGCTATGCTGCCCATTACCAACAACAATCGTCGCCTTTTTTCCGCATTCATCTGATAAACAGCGCCAAATGCATAACCCGCGGCCATCACGCCGATCCAGGGAATCAGCGGGTAAAGCACGAATACCACTGGGCTGGGAAAGAACCACAACACAGGAAATGCCTCGAATGCCTGATGCAGGATGATGAATAGCTTCGCCCAAAAGCCGGGCACGGGACTTTGTGGCCCATGCCAACCCTCAACATGAAATCGATCCAGCAAGTTGTGAAATGCGATCATCAGCACGCCAAACGCCCCAACGACCCGCAGGGGCAAATGAATCAGCGCCGCCAAAACGATCATTGACACGCCGATGGTCCAGATGACCTGCATCATTCCCAGAAAGCGGTAATCAACATTAAAGTTCACCGCAATACGAACCCAGGTAAACTCCAAAACGATTAGCCACAATCCGCGCGTCACGAGAAAGCGCGACAAGCTGCTCTTGCTTTTGCCGCGCGCAATTTGCAAGTAGACGCCCGAGCCCGCCAGGAAAACAAACACCGGTGCGCAGAAATGTGTAATCCAGCGCGTCAGGAAAAGCTTGACGCTGGTGTGCGCCAGATCCGTCGGATCAAAACCCTGCAGCGCATACCGGTGAACAAAATCTCGTGTGTGGTCGAGCATCATGATGACCATCACGATGCCGCGGAGCACGTCGATTGAATCTATCCGCCCGCGACCAGGTGCAGCCGGTTGCGGGGGCGCATCAGCGAAAGGTGCAGGCGGGCGAGGGAAGTCAGTCGGGCTGGGTAAAGAAACACTCATCTGCAACTCCCTAAGGCGTGGCGCCATTGCGAGCATCGTTTAGATAGACAGAAACTCCGTAGAGGTTTTCGCCTAGCATATACATCAGATTCGCAGTCTCGACGTAGTTTTCCAGCTTGTCAGCGTTTTGATTGAAGATTTCCAGACGAAGTTGCGCCGCAGCCTGGCGATCGCTTTCCGGCATGCTGGTGTCTTTTGCCAGTCGCGTTAGTTCGGCCAATGTCCAGGGAAACCACAGGAACGTGGAACCCTCGGCATGGAATTCCGTGCCCACAAACCTCTGGTCAGCGTCCGGCAGGTGGCTATCATTCGCGTCAACAGACCAGTCAACGAATTGTTTATTCTTTAGGAAATCCTGTCTGGCAGTGCGATAGACCGAATCATTTTTTATGAAGGCAAACGCATCGACGTCCGCCGCACGCGATAGCACATATAAAACCTGCGCGGTCAAACCTTCGAAGTGTTCACGTTGGCCGGATCGATTCGGGTTCGGCACCCAACCCTGCCCGTTTGCATACGTCCGCAGCAGCCAGTTGATTCCCTTGCGAATATGTTCGTCATACCGGTTAACAAAGCGGTTGGAAATAGCGTGCGACGTCTTTGCTTCTATCAGGACCCACAGCGCCATCGCCGTCGAATAGGTTCGCGTGTACTCCGCGCCTTCATCTCTGATCGGTCGCCAGCCACCACTTGAATCCTGGCGCCGAATCGTCTCATCCAAATCGCGCATCACGCGTTTGCTGACGTCTTGTCTTTCTTGCTCATTCCAGATCGCGTACTTGCTGTCGAGCGATCGTATGTTAGCCAGCGTGACCCAACTGCCAATTTCAGTGATCGTGAACGGACTTGCATTACTGTATAGGTTCCATCCCTCGACTGGTTCGGTCCGATGTTGTCCCTCTAAATAATTAAAAGCGTTTTTGAGCTTCGGCAAATTCGCCTCCAGGTTTTTGTCCAGGGACAAAACTCCGACCAGGCACTGCGCTGATTGCCAGACCTGCGTGGTCGCGTCAGCCGAAGAGGGCGCCATTTTTATGCCGCCATCTGCGCCTTGTGCGGCGAACACCGTGTCGGCCCATGAGCCTGCTTTGCGTTGGAGCAGCGCGCGATACTCAGTTTCAGGTTTGCTTGCACGAGACGGCGGAGAGGTTGCTCTCGTCTTAAGAAAAACCACAATCGCAATCGGAATAATCACAAGGGCAAGCACGGCGGCGATGAGCCACGGCGTCACGGCTTGTTTCTTTCGTTTCTTAACTGTCCCGGGCGGCGCCGGGTTGCCGACCTCGTCGGTGTACAGATTGAACAAGTGCACCTTGACTGCGTGCTTAACCTCCACTTCATTCAGATCGTGCAGCAGAGGTTGCCAGCGGCTGTACTGGTTCAAGTCTTCGGCGACCCGTTTTGAGAGCAGGATATGGCCCGCATCGCCGCTATCCATGACGCGCTGGGCCATGTTGATGCCGGAACCGGCGACGTTTGTCCTTTCGTTGACGTCGATGATTTGGTTTACCGGGCCGCTGTGAATGCCCATGCGAATTTGAATTTCGGGATGACTCTTTAAGGCTTTGCTGATTTCCAAAGCGCACTTAACTGGCGCCGTTGGGTCGTTGAAGAACACCAACGCCATACCGTCGCCGGTGGGAATGCTGGTAAGTTGATCTATCTTTCGCGCTTTGGCAACTTCGGTAGAATCGCGCACCAACTCCTGCAACGTGTGCAGCACGCTCGCCTGTTCGTCGATTGCCAGTTTTGAATAACTCACGATGTCCATGAACAGGACGTGCGCGAGTTTCATGCTGCCGCTGAGCGAATTCTCAAAAGACATTTTTCTTTGCCTTCGTTAAAGCAGTTCGATTTCTCGAACGACTAGAATTTCCTCTTGACCACGCAGCGCCGCAAGCGCTTCCGGTTCGACTGTTGAGTCAACTTCGATCACCGCCATCGCTTCCCCGCCCCGCTGGCGCCGGCCCAGATGAAAGCGGCTAATGTTTATACCGTATTGGCCTAATATTGTGCCGACGCGACCTATCACGCCGGGCACGTCGCGGTTTCGCATCACCAGCATGTGGCCGCGGGGAATTGCTTCAATGTGAAATCCATCTATTTCGGTAATACGGCCTTCGCGCGCTTGTTCGCCAAAACCGAAAATCGTTCCTGCCAGGGACTGTTCGCCGCTATCGATAACCACCCGCGTCCGTATCGCCGGCACGATGTCCGATCCTGAGCGCAGGTAGCTGGTCGTGACCTTGATGCCGCGTTCTTCAGCAATTAGAAACGCATTGACAACGTTTACGCGCGCGCTGACGTCACGCAGCAAGCCGGCCAGAAACGATCGCGTTACCGGCGCGCCATCAGCGTCAGCGATTTCGCCGGCAAATTCAATCCGCACTTCGCGCACCGCGCTGACTACGAGCTGAGCATGAAAGCGGCCCAGCTTCTCCGCCAGTTCAATATAAGGCCGCAGCACTCCCAATTCTTTTGTGCCCAGCGCCGGGACATTGACCGCGCCGCGCAAAACTCCAGTCAAAAGGTAGTCGCGCATTTGCTCGGCAACCGTGAACGCTACACCTTCCTGGGCCTCCGTCGTTGAGGCGCCGAGGTGCGGCGTGACTATGACTTCATCGAGTGACAGGAGCGGATGATTGGCGGGCGGCGGTTCTTCAACAAAAACGTCAAGCGCCGCGCCGGCCACGATTCCCGATTTGATAGCGTCATAGAGGGCGCCTTCGTCAACCAGACCGCCACGCGCGCAGTTGATGACGCGCACGCCTCGCTTCATTTTGCCGAATGCGTCTTTGCCGATGATGCCCCGGGTTTCAGCAGTCAACGGCGTATGCACGGTCAGAAAATCGGCTTCTGCAAAAACCTGATCCAGAGGCGCGAGTTCTATTTCCAAATCACGCGCCTGCTCAGCGGCGATGAACGGATCAAACGCAACGATGCGCATCCCGAATGCGCGAGCCCTGGCCGCAACCGTCCTTCCTATTCGCCCCATGCCGACCACGCCTAACGTCTTGCCCTGAAGCTCAACACCGATAAAAGATTTGCGGTCCCACTTGCCGGATTTGAGACTGCTGTTGGCTTGCGGCACGCGCCGGGCCAGCGCAATCAAGAGCGCGACCGTGTGCTCCGCGGTTGTGATCGTGTTGCCGTCCGGCGCATTCATAACAACGATGCCGCGTGCCGTTGCCGCCGGCACGTCGATGTTGTCCACGCCTACGCCGGCGCGACCAACAACGCGCAGCGATGCCGCGGTGTCCATCAAATCGCTGGTGACTTTTGTTTCGCTTCTGACCACCAGCCCCGCGCAGCCGGCGAGCGCTTCCCGCAGATCCGCGGGCTCGAGTCGCGTACGCTTCTCTACCATGAAACCGGCGTCACGCAATGGCTGCAGACCACTATCGCTGACTTCATCAGCTACGAATATCTTATGCTGTGTCATTGGTGCGCGGATTATAGCGGTTTTTATTTCGGAGTGTCTCGTTGACGAGGTAGTGATAAACTCTGAGCCAGACTTCAATTCCTTGGAGTGCGGCGGCCCGGCGCCGCTTTGGTCAACGGCAACCCTGTCACGGCCTCAGTTAGTTAATGCTCTTCAACTGCGCAATGCCAAACTGGCTCGGGCCAAAGCGGCGACAGGCCGCCGCACTCCAAAGAGTTGGATGCACTCTAAATGGCGTGGTCGCCCTGGCGGCCAAGGCGCTCAGCATCTGGAGCATTAATGATCACAACCGTCTGTCTGAATACTAAAACAAAAGAATTCACGGAGAACTGTATCGCTGCCGACATCAGCGAACTGCGCGAGGAAGCTGGAAACATTATTTGGGCCGACGTTAGCGATCCCACCAGTCGCGATTTTGAAGAACTGGTCGAAGAGTTCGGCTTCCATCATCTTTCGATCGAAGATTGTCAAAACGCACACCAGCGCCCTAAAGTCGAGGAGTATGAGGGTTACTACTTTATAGTGCTCTACGAAGCTGAACTCGCCGGGCCCAACGATCGTCTCGAGTTACGCGAGCTCAACATTTTTCTCGGCAAAAACTATCTGGTAACAGTTCATAGTCGGCCAATTCGCGCCATCGCCACGGCGGCGCGGCTGTGGCACGAATGGACAGACCGCGCGGAACAGGGGTCCGGCCTGTTGGCTTACCTGTTGATTGACGGAATCGTTGACGACTATCTGCCGTTGCTCGACATTATGAGCGACCGCATGGACGATCTCGAGGACTCGATCTTCGGCGAATGGCGGGCCGAGGTTATTGAAGACATTTTTTCCATCAAGAAGAAACTGCTTTACCTCCGACGTACTGTTACTCCGCTCCGGGATGTTTTCAATACAATGCTAAGGCGCGAACAGCCGATCTTTCCGCGCGAAATCCACATTTATTTCCAGGATGTGTTTGACCATCTCATTCGCGTAGCCGACACAATCGACAGTTTGCGCGACATGTTGGGGTCAACAATGGATGCATACCTCTCTGTTTCCGGCAATCGTATGAACAAGGTCATGAAACGGCTTACTTCCATCTCGACTATTTTGATGTCTGTGACGCTAATAGCGGGAATCTACGGAATGAACTTCGTGCTAATGCCCGAACTGAGATGGCGCTACGGTTACGTTTATGCGCTGCTTTCTATGGTGGTTGTAGGCCTGGCGTTATATGTTTACTTGAAGAAGGTGAAGTGGATATGAAACTCCAAGGGCGTTTACAACGCAAGCGCAAGAAGGGCGATACAGCCCAGTTGGCTGCCCAGCTTGCCCCGCTTGAAGAAGTGGATAAGAGCAGCGCCGCGAAACAACTTGGTGTTCCGGACCGAGTGGACGATCCGGAAGATGATCCTCACTTCGCCGCCATCGTTGTCGACAATGAGGGTTTGCATGTGCCGGTCGACATCATGGAGGGTGGAAACGAGAAAACGTATTTGGGAATGGAGCCGGTGGTGCTGGTAATCCTCGGCGTGATGCTCGTATTCATCGCGTTTATCGCCTGGCAGATTTCGCTGCTGCCGGTTCAATAGATGGAAGGTCTACAAGCTACTTTTGATCGCACGACAAGACTGTTCAGAGTCTACGGCATTCCCGTCATATTGGTCCGGCGTCCTTTGTCTCGTCGCTCTCATCGAACCCGCCATCCGGCGACGGGCCTGGATCAGCTTCAGAACTGATTGAGCCAGTGTCTTCTTCAATTTCCTCGACATCGCTAAGCAGTTCTTTGCTGGTAGCGTCGGAGTCGGACCCTGCCGCATCCGGCTCATTTTTACTTTCTCGTCCAGTTGAGTCCTGCATAATCCACCTCAGATAAACCAACTTATCACAACCGCCATCGCTACTATTATTGCCGCATACACGCCAGCCACAATATCGTCCGCCATTATTCCCAGACCCGAGTCGAGTGATTCAAGTCTACGCGCGGGATATGGCTTAACAATGTCGAAAAAGCGAAAAAGAATAAACGCTAGAAGCGCCGTCCACCAAGCGACACCGAACACAAAAGGAATTGGGATCAGGGCAATGAACTGGCCGACAACTTCGTCTATGACGACCTTGCCAGGGTCCTTTCTGGCCGACAGTTTTTCAGTGCGCGAGGCCGCCCAGGTCCCAACCAAGGCGATCGCAAATATAACGACCAGCTCAAAAGCGATTACGCCATAATAAACATGAAGCAGGTTGAAGTTGCGCTGTGCTCCCACACTGAAGAAGAGCTTCATTGAGGCGCCACGAACTACGAGGTACAGACCAACACCAACCAGCGAACCCCAGGTGCCCGGCGCGAGTGGCAGATAGCCGACGCCGCAAGTAGCGATTGCGAACGCCAAATAGTCTTTGGCAGAGTGCGGCGGTCGCCCTGAAGCCAACCCTGGCTGAACCCGAGTTGTTGGCGGATTCAATTCATCGCTGGATTCTTTGATCGCCATCGATATCTTGAAGCGGCTTTGCCGCCTTCCGTGCGGAAAGGCTTTGCCTTTCCCCCCACCTCGCAACGTTCCTTCGCCGAGGCTCCGCCTCGGCGAAAAGTTTTATGTTGGCCATGCCGGTAAGGCAAAGCCTTACCGCACGGAGGGAGGCAGAGCCTCAAGACAAATAGCTTGAGTTACTCGACGATCCTTCCCACCAAATCGTATTCCTGAGCTTCGGTAATAAGCACGTTAACCAGCTCGCCTGAAACGGGCACGAAGCCTTCGGGCGCGTCGTTGATCAAAACACAGCCGTCGATGTCGGGCGCTTGCGTTTCAAGGCGTCCCTGCCACAGCAGATCGCTTTCGTTGGCTTCACCTTCGAAGATTACGCGCACCAACTCGCCGACCTTCGCTTTGTTTCGCTTGCGTGAAATGCGCGACTGCGCTTTCATCAAGCGCGTGCGGCGCTGTTTGGCAATCTTTGGATCGACCTTGTTCGCCAGATCAAACGCCGGCGTACCTTCTTCGTCGGAATAAGTAAACACACCCACGCGGTCGAATTCGACATGCTTAACAAACGCCTGTAGCTCTTCGAAGTCTTCATCGGTCTCGCCGGGAAAGCCGGTGATAAAGGTTGTGCGCACCGCAATGCCGGGCACGCGGTCGCGAACGCGCTTGATCAATTTTTCCAATGAAGCACGATTGCCGCCGCGCTTCATCAGTTTCAAAACATTCTGAGACGCATGCTGCAAAGGCATATCGAGATACTTGACGGCCTTTGGTTCTTCGGCCAGAACATCGAGAAAGCCGTCGCTGATGTGGGTAGGATAGGTGTACATAACGCGCACCCACTCGATGCCTTCCGTGTGCGAAAGCTCGCGCAGCAAATGCGCCAGCGCGTCCTGCTTGCCCAGGTCTTCGCCGTAACGAGATGAATCCTGCGCGACGAGAATCAGTTCTTTTACGCCTTCTTCAGCAAGCTGATGCGCTTCGGCAACGATGGAACCAAAGCGACGGCTGCGAAAATGGCCGCGCATTTGCGGAATGAAACAGAAAGCGCAGGGACGGTCGCAGCCTTCCGCAATCTTTATGAATGCATAATGTGAAGGTGTCGCCAGCACGCGCGGTGTCGATTCATCGTAGAGATAGGTCGCGCTTTGATTGCCAAGCGCTATCACCGGAAGTGAACGAGTGTTAGTTTGCGGATCACAAACTGCGAGTATGTCGTTGATCTGGCTCGTGCCGATAAAAGCGTCAACTTCAGGCATTGATGCCTTGAGTTCATCGCGATAGCGCTCAACTAAGCAGCCCGCGACTACCAATCGCTTAGCCTTGCCGTTGGTTTTGAGTTGCGCTGCTTCGAGGATCGCATCGATCGATTCCTTCTTTGCAGAGTCGATAAAACCACAGGTATTTACAACGACAGTATCCGCGTCTTCGGCATTAGCGGTAATTTGATAACCCTTTTGCTGCAGCTGGCCCATCATCACCTCGCTGTCGACGAGATTCTTGGGGCAACCGAGACTGATAAATCCAACTTTGGTCATGAGTTTGTAAATCGTGAATCGTCAGTCGTAACTAGAAAAAGAGCGGCATCGCGTGCCAGTCAGTTATCGGAAGTCCTTTCGAGACTCATCAGCGCCTGCTGAATCTCGTCTATTTCCTCCGGCAACAAGCGTTGGTGCCCAAATCTCACTCGGTTGTACGCGCGCGTAATCTTCAGTGCTTCGGGAACATCGAGGCTGCCTGCAAACTCCAACGGTGTCAAATCGGCATCGCGCCGGATTCCGCGCTGGGCCAGCAAAGATGTAAGGCGCTGGTAAAAGACCACCATTGATTCGTCGTAATTTCGTTCACGGTCGGAACACCTCAAAAAGCGCCGCCAGCCAAGGCGTCGAATGCGACGCGCCAACAGGGAAAGAATCAAACCAGCCGCCAAAGTCATGCCGGCCGGAATGATGCCGCGCAAATTCGTTGGTACCATCCGAACTGACAGGGTGAAAAGGCTGGAAACAAAATGGCGAAACGAGACTAATCGGTTCTGAAGCGATGTTGCGAGCGAGCGCTGTTCCTGCTTGTCATAACCAACGACGTATTGAAACCACATCAACTCGAATGCTTCGGCATACTTCTCCAGTTGCCCGACAACTCCGCTTCTAATGGGTTCGCTGCGGCCGGCGGCAGGCGTCGGATCAAACGTGACCCAGGAATTTGTTTCCGGAAAATAGACTTCGACCCAGGAGTGCGCGTCGCTTTGTCTGACGGTAAAGGCTCCAGCGGCCTCGTTGTATTCACCCGGCAGGAAACCATTCACCACGCGCGTGGCAATGCCGCGCGTCCGCAGCATCACAGCCATGGCCGTGGAAAAGTATTCGCAGTGACCGACCTTTACGTTGAACAGGAAATCCGCTAGCGGATCCGGACCGCCTGCTTTCATATCAAGTGAATACCCGTAGTCACTTTGTAGCTGCGACTCGATAGCTCGCGCCTCGTCGTAACGATTCCGCGCCTGTGCGTTTGCGACCATCGCGTTTGCTCGCGCGTTTATGCGCGAATCGATAGCGGGCGGGAGTTGAAGATAACGCTGAAAAGCAATTGGATACGGAGTGTCATCACGTCGTAACAGGGCGACGTCAGGCACCGTCGTGTCTGACAGTGCTTTGTAAACCACGCGTTCAAATTCGCGTCGGCGCGCCTGAACGGAGCCCTCGCCGTCCATCCGCACAAACGAGAAATCGCCCTGAAGGGCCACTGGCCGCGGCGCCGCGAAAAGTACCGGCGACTCAATCGCCTCGAGAAAGATAGTTTGCGTTGTCAGACGATGGAGCGATTCGGTGGTACCAAGCTGGTAGAAACCCCGCTCGTTTTTTAGCTCAACCGGACGTCGCGCCTCGGGCGATTTTCTCCAGCCCCGACCGGAGAATTCATCCAGCGCCACGCCACGCCATCTCAACTCGCGACCACTCGCCGCATCGTCCAAACGAACGCGCATTACGATGGCGTTGTCCCGTTTCAAACTGCCGATCGCGCCCAGCGTCACGTTTTCTGAAAACCCGATGAAGTTTGTGAGCGAACTTCCAGAGCGGCTAAGCATTGCCGCGCCCGACCTTGGCGCAAGCAGGAACAGCGGCAAAGCCAGAATGAAAATGAGCACGAACAGAAGAATGGCGACAAACGGCAGGCGACGCGCTTCGACGCTGCCTTTACTGTAGCGCCGCGGGTGCTTAAAGATGCCGGAGTCCGGCGCGACCAGCAGCCGCGTTTCAGTTTCAGCCATGCTTCGCTTTGATTTGTAAATTTCGAAAGCGACAATCGTGGTCAAGCCGCAAAGCATGTAAACGCTGAGGCTGATAAGGAAGATAGGGCTAAAGCTCAATCCTGCGGCCAGTAGTACTTCGAAGAACGAGATCAGATAGAGAAAGACCCAGTCGCGATCCTTCTTTTGCTGCAACAGCTTCACAGCGGCGAGGAAAACTATCAGGTGCGCCAACGCCGCAACACCTAATCTGCCAGCTGGTTCACCCAGCGTTTTCTGGTATTTCCAGTCGAGCAAAAACAGCGGGATCGAAAGGAGCACTGCGACCAGTCCCGCCCGTTCCGACAGTTGCCACCTGCTGTCTTCAATATTCCAAGCGCCGACGAGAATTGCGAAGAACAAAAGAGCCAAGACAAGATTCAATCCGCCGGCCAATACAAGTGCCAATGTCGCCACTGCAATGGTCGAGTAAGAGAAAGCGCGGAAGTAGTTCTCAAGAGTCATTAACTCTTACGTGTCAGGCGGATCTCAAAAAGTTTCGGCCACAGTTTTCCAGTCACGAAGAATCGGCCATTGGTTTCGTCAAACGCAATGCCATTGAGCACAGCTTCTTCATCGCTAACTTCACCACGGGCCAGGAGTCCGGTCAATTCAATCCAGCCGATTACCGCGCCAGTCCGTGGGTCGATACGAGCTATCCGATCAGCGTGCCAGAGGTTGGCATAAATTTCGCCCTGAATATATTCAAGCTCATTCAACTCGTTAACCGGTGCCCTGCCATCCACAACTGCGATCGTCTTTCGCACTTCAAAGTTTGCCGGATCAAGAAAGCGGATGCGGTTGCTGCCGTCGCTCAGGATGAGAAACTGGCCATCATTTGCGAGGCCCCAACCTTCACCCTGGTAATTGAACTCGCCAAGCTTCTGGAAAGTCCAGGCGTCATAGATGAAACCCAAACCATGCTGCCAGGTTAACTGGTAGATTTTGCCTTTCAGGAGCGTGATGCCTTCTGCAAAATAAGGCGCGTCGACATCTACTTTCTGCAGCACCTTGCCGGTTTCCAGTTCTACTCGGCGCAAACTCGAATGACCAACCTGGCCCGTGCTCTCGAGCAGCTTGCCATCACGGAAGACGAGTCCCTGGGTATACGCACCTGGATCGTGCGGGAAGGTATGGACCACCTGGTAGCCGTAAATAGGAACCTTGTCTTTTTCCGGAGTCTTGAGATTGGCAACAGAGGTCGTCTGGCAAGCAAGAGCCGGTATTGATAATAGAAGCGCGCCGCTTAAGGCTGTTCGCCGCATTACCTTCTTCGGCCACGACGAAAACAAATTGCTCGTCAGAATTCTTACCCTTGTATCAAGTGATGGACGCGTGACCAGCAGAATAACCAGTAATATGAGACAGTACGTTTCCCGGGACATGAATAGCTTTTGCCTCAGCGGACGGTGGCACTAACTCCAGTTTGTTCGGTACACCTCTTAAAGTCTGCTCCACAGTTTAACTGAGCAAGCGGGATCGATGAAATTGGGGTCAAAAGCTTTGCCTTGCCTCGAACCCTGGGCCATACTTGCCGCCAGCAATTCACGCCGTACCTGAATCGGATCTTGAAACCCTTTCTCTGAATAGGCAATTAGCCAGAGACAATGACTGGTGCCGACCACAACAAAATTCTGGCAATAGGCTTTGGCGCGTTTGCCGCGATTTTCTTCTTCACCTTCTTCCTGCTGCTGATTGTGACCACCGGCGTGTTCCTCGCGTTGGGGATCAGTTTCGCGAATGAGACGGGAGACAGTAGGCAAGCAGGCATAGGAATTCTCGGCGGAGTCTTCACGATTATCTTCTACGGTGTTCTGGGAATCATCTGCGTTTTACCTACGGCAATGGCCGGTTGGAAGATGTTGAAACGCAGAAAGAGAGCACGATTGTACGGAATCATTGCTTCGATCGTGGTGGTCCCAATACTTCCCCTCGGAACAATTTTGGGCGCTTATGGTTTGTGGTTTTTCTTTAGCGCGGAAGGTAAACAGTTTTACTCGAACTCCATTAGTCTCTCAACGTAATGGCTGGACCAAAGAAGATATACGCGGAGCGATCTCATTAGCACCGTGGCTTCAGCCCGGTGAACCACAACCGTCATGACAGCGCCAACCGTTTCAGCGGTTTCTGGGCACACATTAGTAAACCGTTAAAACGGTTAAGGGGAATGGAACCTTCCCTTATCACCGGGCTGAAGCCACGGTGCTAATGAGATCGCGCCGCGTGATTATAGTTACGCGAATCTGTGAACGGTGAATGACGCACAGGAGCGACTTTCTAAGAAAGCCAAGGAGAACAAGTCGGCTTGTAACTCTCGCCTCAAGGGACTTACACTTCGTTCCAACCTTATGTATCTGACATTTCGACTATTTCTGGCGTTACTGTTGATCTCGGTTCAGTCAATCGCGATCGCACAGCAGCGCAGCGCATCTATGATTCGCGCAGAAACGAAAGAGGCCGAAAGTCGACTTGCCCACCTGGGCTACTGGACCGGCGCTGTTGATGGAGTATTTGATTCGGCGACGCGATCCGCATTGATAGCTTTTCAGAAATGGGAAGGCCGCCCAATCACCGGCCAGCTTACTCTCGATGAGCTCGAGGCAATTCGCACCAGCGCCTCGCCCACAGTCAGGGACGTTGGGTACGCCCATGTTGAAGTGGATTTAGATCGTCAGGTGCTGTTAATGGTCAGCGAGGATGGCGGCGTCAGAGTTCTGCCTGTTTCAACCGGCAACGACAAACCGTTTACTGACGAAGGTCAGGAAAGCATATCTTACACGCCTCGCGGTCGCTTCATTGTTTATGAAAAAGAAGTTGGTTGGCACACGGGTTCGCTGGGATCGGTTTACTATGCTAACGACATCAGTGGTGGCATCGCGATTCACGGCAGCCGCAACGTCGCAACCGAACCAGCGAGTCATGGCTGTATTCGGATACCAATGTTTGCGGCTCGTGAAGTGAGCAAGCTGCTGCCCGTGGGAACGATCGTGCTGGTTTACGACCAGCTTTCATTTGTCTCGGCGAAAGAATGGGTTGAAAACCCAAAACTCAAGCAAGCCGCGTTATTGAATATTGCAATTACCGATGATGACGACGACGCAGACACGATTGCAACCAAATCCAGGTCATTCGGGATCAAAAAAGCCCGCGCGAAAATGATCCGAGCGTGAATCGTGCAATCTGCAGATTACGCAGATTTCACAGATTCAAAAGCGGTGGACCAATACATAAATCTTCTTACAATCTTAAAAACCTGCTCTGCATAATCTGCGTAATCTATGGAATTGATTTGTACATCTTAAAATGAAAAAGCCTGCTTGAATTGAATCAAGCGACTTTCATGAATAATCACCGCAACTTCTTATCCCTACGCCTCGGGATTCCCACGCCGCACTATCGGCCAGTTCGAACATACTCGGCTCACGACCTGAGCCGACTGAAGTTGATTGGAGGGAGTTGGTTTGGCCTTGGCTCGCAGTCGCTGTCATAATTAGCTCAGTTGTCTATGCCCGAAATTAGCCGATTCTTCGGAATCGTAATCGCAATCTACTACATGGAGCACGGTTGTGCCGCACTTTCACGCAAAGTACGCCGGCCAGACAGGCGTTTTCTCCATTGTGGATCTGAAACTCATCGAAGGCCGCTTGCCTAAGCGGGTTATTGCGCTTGTACTCGAGTGGGCTTTTGAGCATCGCAGTGAATTGGCTGAGAATTGGCAGCGTGCAGTGGAGCATCAGCCCTTGCTGACAATTCAGCCTTTGGAATAGGAGGTGCGAATGCATTTCGTAAAGGACGCGAAGTATTTGTCTGAGTACA
This sequence comes from Blastocatellia bacterium, assembly GCA_013697915.1. Classification (GTDB taxonomy): domain Bacteria; phylum Acidobacteriota; class Blastocatellia; order Pyrinomonadales; family Pyrinomonadaceae; genus PSRF01. The sequence continues at coordinate 25,333 of JACCVY010000156.1, forward strand.
AACTGCTGCTGACTTTTGAGGACGGAAGTTTGCGAGAGGTTGATTTGGCGCCGCATCTCGACGGAGAAGTGTTCGAACCACTGAGGGACCTAAGCAACTTCAAAAGCGTTCATCTCAACTCCGAATTGGATACGATTGTCTGGAACAACGGCGCTGACATGTCCCCGGATTTTCTCTATGAAATCAGCGTTCCGGTGACTGAAT
>JACCVY010000022.1 GCA_013697915.1 Blastocatellia bacterium
GAAAATCCTTGTTCGCGTGGCGTGGAGCTCCTGATCTTGGGCACGCCAACTACGACGTCGCAGCCGACGGGAAGCTGCTGATGGTTCTTTCGGGCGAGCAAGATTGGGACATGGTGGTGATCAAAAACTGGGGTGAGAAAATCCGCGCGAAGGGATCGCCAGCGAAATAGGCGGACTCGCAATCGGCGGGCCTCTTATCATTTATCTCTATTGTTTGCCGGTTATCCCGGCGTTTGTCGCTTGCTTTTACTCCAGGGATATAAAACTATGAAGAGCCGTGTCCAACAGACCTTTTGCAGACTTTGCTTAGTCCTTGCTGTTATAGTCAGTATTTTGTTGCCAGCCCACCTGAGTTTAGCGCAAGACATAGCTCCTTCAACTTCTAAGGTCAATCGGAAGTTTCATGCAAAACAGTTGCAGGAAGATTTTCTTATCTTTCGTAAGGTTTTGGAAGAGACTCATCCGGGTTTGTATCGTTACACGGATAAAAAGACGCTTGATGCCTATTTTGATAATGCTTTCAAACGGTTGAATAGCGAGATGACGGAGAGGGAGTTTTTCCCGATAGTCGCGTCCATTGTGAGCGCAATTAAAGACGATCATACGTACAGTTGGCTTTCAAGCGAGTTGATGAGCTATCTCAAGACGTTTCCGCTGGGTCTCCGCTTTATTAGGGGAAAGGCATACATCGTTTCAAGTCCCGATAATGCAATCACGCCCGGCAGCGAATTGCTTTCGATCAACGGGAAAAATATGTCCGGCATTACGCGCACCATCTTTGCTCACTTAGAGGCAGATGGAGACATCGAAACGGGCAAATACCAGCGATTGAGTCAACGATTCAAGTTATACTACAACCTTTTCGTAGAGCAGCCGGACGCCTTCAATGTCGAATACTACGACGCTGCGAAAAGAAAAAAGAAAAAGATTATTGTGCTGCCCGTTATCGAAAATGAGGCGAAGGTGCTTGCCCGTGTTGACGACGGAAAAATGCCTTTACGCTTAGAGTTTTTGCCGGAGTCGACGACCGCAATTCTTACGATCAAAACCTTCAATGACGGTTTAATAACAAAATCCGGTCAAGATTATCGAAAATTTCTGGAAGCCGCTTTTCAGGAAATAAAGGAGAGGAACGTCCAGAATCTAATCATCGACCTGCGTGCGAATCGCGGCGGTAAGGATTCATTCGGCTCGCTATTGTTCTCGTATTTGATGGATAAAGAATTCAGATACTACGACTACCTTGAAACTTCGACAAATAAGATCACCCTCGCTCAATATACTGATGCCGATGCCAGAATTGACAAAATGTTTGCTGAAGACCTTTTGCCCGGCGTTGCAGGCAGATTTAGGCTGAAGGAGAGTGTCCATTCTAATCTACGTTTGCAACAGCCGCAGAAGAATCATTTTGACGGAAAGGTATGGTTCTTGATCAACGGCCTGAGTTTCTCGACAACCGCTGAATTCGCTTCCATCGCTCATTATCACCGGCGCGGTTCTTTTGTCGGTGAAGAGGTCGGGGGAGCTTACTATGGAAACACCAGCGGGCTTACCTTGCATGTAACTCTGCCCAACACCAAAGTAAGAGTTGACATTCCATTGCGGAAGTATGTGCTGGCGGTTTCCGGCTACGGTTATCCGAGAAGAGGAGTTATGCCCGACTACCCTGTGCAGCCAACCATTCAAGATGTTTTGAATGGAATCGATACTGAAATGATATACACGCTCAAATTGATAAAGAGTGGTAATAAGTAAAGGTTTTTTACATTCAACACGCGCCCAACAAGTCATTCGAGGGTTAGGCAGCTTCAGTCCAAGGGTGTGAATACGTTCTTGTGCAAGAGTAAGGCAAATCTGTAGGGTTTTAATATGAAAAGAGTTTCTCTGTGCGTATCCGTGCGAACCAAGTTGTCTCAACTGCTCTTACTTGTATTCACTGGGATAATCGTTGCGCCGATTCCTCAGGGAGTAACCACCACAGCACTCGCTACCTCGCGCGATCCGGTCCGCGCAAAGCAGGGTATGGTCGCTTCGACTAGCCAAATCGCTTCACAGGTCGGTGTCGACGTCATGAAGCGCGGCGGCAATGCGGTTGACGCAGCCATTGCAGTGGCTTTTGCACTTGCCGTCACTTATCCCGAGGCAGGTAACATCGGCGGCAGTGGCTTTATGATGATTCGTCTGAAAGATGGGCGGGCGACTGCGATTGATTATCGCCTGATGGCTCCCAGGGCCGCAACCCGCAACATCTATCTCGACAAAGATGGGAACTTGATCAAAGACGAGGGCTCTTCGACTGTTGGCTATCGCGCTTCGGGGGTGCCGGGTACGGTTAGAGGAATGGAACTGGCGTTGAGCAAGTATGGTTCCGGAAAACAAAGTTGGGCGGAATTGATCGAACCGGCGCGCCGCCTTGCTGCCAATGGGTTTCCCCTGGGCTATCGGCTGGCGCGCTCCTTCAGGAGTTCTTGGTACAGAGATTACCTTTCACGGTATCCGGAGACGCGCCGCATCTTTCTCCGCGATGGAAACTTCTACGACGAAGGTATGAAGCGACATTTTGACGTGGTAAAGTGCTGACAAAGTTGGTCGTTTCTGCAACGTATTGATCTAGGCTTACCAACCTTTGATTTAGAGCGTAATCAGATCGCTTTCCGAAGTTGGCACACTATAGGCACACAAAAG
>JACCVY010000024.1 GCA_013697915.1 Blastocatellia bacterium
CCCAGCAGCGCCCAGCGAAAGCCTTCGACGACGCCGGCCATCGGGTTTAAGCCATACAATGCGCGCCACTTTTCCGGAACGAGTGAACTCGGATACGCGACCGGCGTCGCAAACAGCCAGAACTGAATCAGGAAGTTAATGGTGTAGCGCACGTCGCGATACTTAACGTTCAGCGCCGACAACCAGAGCCCAACACCGAGCGCGGTCATGACCGCCAGCAGAATAAATCCGGGCAGCGTAACGATGGCCCAGGTGGGAACGATGCCGTAATAGAACATCATCACCAGCAGAATCGCGATGGCGACGGCGAAATCAACCAGACCACCCAACACGGCGGCGATGGGAACGACGAGCCGGGGAAAATAAACTTTGGTAATCAACCGCTCGTTTGCAACCAGGCTGTTGCTGGATTCCGTCAGCGCGTGCGCAAACAACTGCCAGGGCAGTAGCGCGCAAAAAGTGAAAATAGGATACGGAATCCCGTCGGAAGGAATCTTCGCCAGCCGGCCAAAAAACAAACTGAACACCAGCATCATGAAGAGCGGCTGGATGATGGCCCAGGCCGCGCCCAGGGCGGTCTGTTTGTAGCGGACTTTAACGTCGCGCCACGTCAGGAAGTAGAGCAGCTCGCGATAGTCCCACAGCTCGCGAAAGCCGATGTCCGCCCAGCCCTCGGGGGGATCAATCGAAAACGTTGGCAGGGGAATTTCGGATTTCGAATTTCGGATTTCGAATTGTGAATTAGCAGACATGACTTAGAAGTTCAGATTGCGTATTGCGGATTTCGGCTTTGAAGAACCTAAGCTCACGAACTTCTTAGGCCCGGATTTCGCATTACGAATTTAAGGAACGCTTAGGGCTTCTGGCGAATTCGAAATGCGAATTCCGAAATTCCCCCGACTATTTCCCGCCGCCGTGAAGCCAGTTACCTTCTCGTATTACTGTCGTGTAAAAGCGCCCGCCTTCTGCTGCGAGGCGCCGCCATTCATCTTCCGTGTAGACCAGCAGATCCACCGGAACCGGCAACGCAGCGACGTCGAATGCCAGATTTCTTCTCTCAAATGGTTCCGGTGATTCTTTTATAACGAGAACCAAATCGAGGTCGCTGCCAACTCCCCAGTCACGCCGGGCATAGGAGCCTATAACCGCGATGTGCAAGATATCAGGCCGACTGAACACGAGCTTCCGCGCCCAGCTTGCGACGGCCAAACTAACTTCGGCTTTGTTCGGCCATCTTATGACGGACGAATTCAAGGATTTCACTGGCATACGCAATTGCCTGGTCGCTTTGAATTTGACTGTAGTGTTCGAAAGGCGCCCCGCTGGGATGGCCGTTGGCATACCGAGTGGGAATGTAGGAATTGTCCAGCACTTTTCCCTTATCGATCAACTGCCCGTCCGGCTTCACCGTTTCGGGCAGTTCTGTTAAAAGCTGAGCAACAACATGCCCCCAGGCTTCCTGTCCCAAACTCAAATGCAGCGCTTTGGCTGCTTTTTCAGCGGCTTGCTGTGCCGCAAAACACGCCCATTCATGACGTCCAGACGTTTGCGAGTCTCTTGCTTGCTCGATATCTCGAATTGCCTGGGCAAACCAATCCGCGGCGCGATTAGCCATGTCTAATAATTTCCGTCTGAAAAACGACGCTATCGTAGGTCGAGTGTGCTTGGCGCCGACGCCGTCGAGGGCGGCGGCATGTCGCCCTCAAGATCGCTCGTGTAGTGATTCGAAGCGTAGTAGCGCTGGTAGTAGTAATAGTCGTTCGATTGAATATTGACGTTGTTGAGCACGACGCCAAAAACCTTGGCGCCCACATCGTGCAGTAGCTGGCGCGCGCGCTTCACGACGTGATGCGAACTCTTGCCGCCATGGACCACCAGCAACACGCCATCGACCAGCGACGAGATGAGCACGCCATCGGTAAACGAGTTAATCGGCGGCGAATCTACAACGACGTGCGTAAATTCCGCTTGCAACAAAGTCATCAGCCGGCGCATTTGTTCCGAGCCCAGCAGCTCTGCCGGGTTCGGCGGAATTGGGCCGGAAGTCAAAACGTGTAAGCCCGTCACCTCGTCCTTGGAAATCATCGCCAGCGTGTCTTCGCGTGACACATCGCTGGACAATATTGAACTGAGGCCGGGGCGGTCAGAGAATCCAAATATTGAACGCATCCGAGGCCGCCGCATGTCGGCGTCAATCAGGACGACACTCGCGCCGGTTTGCGTCAAACTAACCGCAGTGTTTACCGCTGTCGTGGTCTTGCCTTCTCCAGGCAGACTCGATGTGACCAGCAGCGAACGCGGTGCGCGGCCGGCGGTGGAGAGTAGTAATGACGTGCGCAGGTGGCGATACGACTCTGCTAAAGGCGAACGGCTGTCCACATTCATCAGTAATTCAGGGTTGTCCGAATGGCCGTTCTTTTGCAATCCTCCCGGCGCGGTCAGGAGGTGACGCCGGCCCAGACCACTAGCGGCCGGAATCACCGCCAGCGCGGGCAGGTGCAGCAGCCGCTCCACTTCATCGGTTGAGCGCACGGTGTCGTCGAGGTACTCGAGGAAGAGCGCCAAGCCAATCCCCAATCCCAGCGAGAGAAACAACGCCAGCGTGACGGTCCGCGAGCGATTGGGACCAATTGGACCACCCGGCGTAACCGCATAATCAACGACTGAAATGTTGTTTGGCTTGCTCGCCATGATCACATCATTCTCTTTCGAGCGCTGCAACAGGCTGTCAAGCAAAGTTTTGTTGGTGTCGATCTCCTGCTGGATGATCCGATAGTTAATGGCGGCTTCGTTTTGCGTCACCGTTTCGCTGCGCGACTGCTGGAACGCCGCCCGCAACGCCTGTTCGCGACCGAGCGTTTGGCGATACTGTGTCTCAAGATTCGTAAGCAGCGTGTTGGTCTTGCGGCTGCGAACATCTTTTGCCTGCCGCTCGAGCTCGGCAATTTGTTGATCCACCTCTTTGACTTCGGGGGCCTCCTCGGTTGCATCAACCATTAACAAGGCGCGCTTTTGACGCAGGTCCGCCAGCTTGCTTTCGGTCTCACCGGCTTGTTTGTTATCACCCTCAGCCAACGCGCTGGCAGCACCCGGAGCCTTGGCCGCATTGAAATTGGCCTCGGCAGTCTTGCGGTCATTTTCAGCTTCGAGCAATTGTTTATTAAGACCGGCCAGTCGCTCGACAACTGTATTCTGATTGGCATCAAGCGAGATTATCTGGTTGTTCTTGGCATAGTTGACCAAACGCTCTTCGTCGCTGCGAATTGCCTGCTGTAACTCAGCGATCCTCTTTTGCAAAACGTCGCCGGTGCTGGCATTTGATTCAGTCTTCTTTTCGAGATTGTTGAAAACATAAGTGTCGGCGATGGCATTGCAAACTTTCGAAGCGACCTCGGGATCGGTGTGCGTGTAGCTGATATCAATCAGGCGGGTCTCTTTGAAAGTGCCGCGGGATTCCTTAACTGGATCGACCCGCAAGCCGCCAAGGATTGCGCCGACGTAAGGGGCCAGGCGCTTGGCTTCGACCAGGTCTTCCTGCGAACTCGGCGCCGCGACCGGCGCACGCAATTGCAATTCGTCTTTTGGTTTCGACGCAACCGGCCCCGGAGCATCGCTACTAAACCCCGCCATCATCTTGACGGTCTGCCAGGTGGTGCGCTTTTGTGAACCTTTGAAGAAATCCGGATTGTGCTCGAGGTCAAGCGTCTTTACCACGCGCCGCGCCAGGGCCTGGCTGCCAAGAATCTGAAGCTGCGTGTTGAAGTAAACCGGGTCGTTGAAGGAAGGCATGTAGTAAGGCGTCTTGCCGACCAGCGCGCCGTTATTCTCCAGGTCAACCTGGACGCGCGCGTTTGCCGAATAGATGTCCGGCTTTTGCGCGGCATTGATTACGGCCAGCGTAGTGATCAGTACGACAATACTGATTACCAACCACAGACGCTTGCGCACCGCCCGCCAGTAATCAAGCAAATGCACTTCCGATTCCGCATTGGGGTCAACACCGTAGTTGTAAGAATGCGGAATGCCATTAGAGTGAGCGGGCCCGTCTATAGCAGTGGCTGCGGGCTCTTTTCGGATTAATTCATTTGATGGGTTCATATGCAGCCTTCTTAGAATTTCGGATTTCGGATTTCGAATTTCGAAATTCGTCTAGATATGGTAGTGGGATTTCGAAATTTTTGCAGACACGAGCAGAGTTTGCTTTGGTGCTTCTTCCTATGCTGGTAAAGATTGCAAGCAGTTCTCTGGACTCTGCCAAAAGCCACTTCCACTTTTCCACATCTCCCAGAGATGCTTCGTCGCAGATTTCAAGCCAATAACCACTCTCGGAACATTCCTTCTCGACAATGGCTATCTTATGGATGAAGTCGGCTCGTGATTCTCCGCGATTGGCTTCACGGTAATTTGCTCCGACCGAGGTACCAGCCTTCACAAGTTGGTATTCGATCACAGCGCAAGTCCTCGTCTGCGGCAATGTAGCCACGAACTCGATTATCTTCAGTGCAAACTGCTTCGTCCTTTTTTCCTAAGTCGCTTTTGTTCATTGCCTCAAAATCCGAAATCCGAAATTCGAATTCCGAAATTCCCTAAGGAATCACGCGCACCGGCAGCGATGAAATGGAGGGCGCCACCGTGCTCAGCAAACTGCGCATAAAGCTTTTGCCGCCGGAAATGGGCACGTCGATAATGTCATTTGGTAAAAGCGCCACGTCATCAGCGTGCTTCTTTTCAATCGCTGAAAGGTCCACCAGCATTTCTTTTCTGGTAGCGCTGCCGGGCTCCTGCCGCACAATCCGCACCTTGTCTTTCTTGCTGTCCTGCTTGACGCCACCGGCCATGGCCACGGCGCGCGAAAGTGTAATTGGCTCTTTCAAAGGAATCGTCAGCGGCGTGAACACATTTCCCACCACGTAAATCTGATCGGCCTCAGGAAGGGTGATGATGTCGCCAGTCTCGATGAAGGGATTGGCGCTGGGCAGGCCCTGCATCGTGTCGCTCAGCTTATAACTGACAAAAGCTGTAGCAGATTCCTCTGTTGCGGTCTTTGAATTCTGGCAAGCAAGCGACGGCGGCGCATGCACAATGTTGATTGTCTGGCCGGCTTTGGGCGAGGGGCCCTTGGCATAACTCAGCAGCTCAAGCAAGCGGATGCGGCGCTGTAACTCAAAGCGGCTTTGCTCGTTGACGGCGCCGATAACCGCCACCTGCTTTGAGTGATACTCCTTGATAAAGACGTCAACCTGCGGGTTCTTGTAATACTTGATGTAACCGCGAGAGATTTCGGCCGCCAGCTCACCCTCGGTTTTGCATGCTGCCTGAATCTCAGTGTCGATCAGCGGCATGCGAATCATGCCGTTGCCTTCGACGCGCACTGCATCGCGCGAAAGATTTGGCCGATTGAAAATGCGAATGTCGAGCACGTCTCCAGGACCGATGCGATAGCGCTCGTCCGGCTGAGAAGTTGCGACCGCGACTACCGCGGCCGGCGCGGTCACTTGGGCGATCACCGGCGCGATCAGGCTGCTTGCTGCAAGCGCGACGCCTAATGTGCCGCCGACGGCCAAGCGGCGGAACATCTTTCGCTCGTTAAGAGATTTTGTTTGATTGGGGCTTTTTTGAAACATCCTAATGACTCCTCTTATATAGTGCGTGCTCGTACTCTCCCTCTCCCACTGGGAGAGGGTGGGGAGAGGGTCTTTACGATGGCTACAACCCTTCCCCTCAGTCCCCTCCCCAAGCGGGGAGGGGATGTAAAACAATTTATTTGCCTGACATGCCGATTCGTCGCGACAGCAGCGCTTCGCGCATATGGTTTGGGTGGGCCAGGTTCAGCACCGTGTTGCTCAACAGAACCATCAGCTCTTCATGTTCCCGGTTGAAGGCGCCGGTCAGCGGGTTATCCTGAGTTTTGGTAATAATTCCATCCCTCGCCCACTGCCAAAACTGCGCCTGCGTCGTCCAGAACTCTTTCCGGTCCCGACAGACGACGAGTGCTGTTTTCTTCTTTTTCTTTTTCTTCTTCGTCTTAGTGGCGCTCATGACCTGAACCGTCCAATAGATACACTTCCGTCCCAGCATGTATTTTCATTCGCAAATTGACGGCGAATGGCAACACGCGGTACCCGTTAGGGAAGCCTCTACGCGAGGCGGCGTCAGCTTGTCAAAAATTGTGAAATTCGAAATTCGAATTTCACAATTCACTTCACAACAACAATCGCGAGATCAATTCTGCTCTGCGCTTCACGCCAAACTTTATGAAGATGTGGCGCAGGTGAAACTTCACTGTCTGCTCCGTCACCATCAGGCGCAATCCAATCTCGGCGTTGGTCAAACCCTCGACACAACACAATGCCACCTGGGCCTCGCGACGGCTCAGGTTTCTATTCTCCGCAACTCGCTGGATCACACGCTCGTAGGAACGGTCGCTGCCGGCGGTAAGAGCTCTTCCGTAGGTGACAAAACCATTTTCATTCCGGCGCGCGATTACTTCTTCCGGCGGGAATACGCGATAGGCGACGCTCTGGTCACGCGGCCCGTCAGCATGCGCGCGCCCTTCGCGCTCAACACTGAACTTGCTGACCAGACCTTCAAGGCCGCGCCTGACCGTGCTTAAACTTTGGATTCCCGATAACTCCATCAGACTGCGCGCTGTGAAAAGTTGACCGCCGTTGCCGCCGTTGCCGCCATTACCTATTGCATCCAGCGCGACCAGCATTGAGGTATAGAGGCGTCGTTCCACCGGACTGTGACTCAAAGCCACCAGTGCTTTCGCTGGACCACCAGTCGCGCGTTCGTTCTGCTCGCCTAAAGGGTAGGTTTCTGGATCGACCTTCGCGCTGATTTGTTTCTTTTGGGGGAACATCAAATTGTTTTTAGAAATTGGTAATGCGGCAGGCGTAAAGCTGGAAGCTTTTCAGAGTTGGTTTTGTAAGGCCGCAAACCTTGATTCAAAAAAATCAGTTAGCCAAGTGTCGTAAGCCTAAGACGCGTCAACTCTCTCTCCTTACAATTCGCACCAAAGTTGTGTGGTGGATTGACTTCTGGGTAAGTAATCGACGTCACGAACTGACCTAGCTGAATTCGCCCCTGAGCCTAAAGGCATCGCTATATTCTGTCAAGCAGTTTCCCTAACAAGTGCGTTTGCCAATGACAAACGCCCAATTCGGCTGTCCTGAGCCCGCGATTAGCCTTCTTTCCCCAGAATTTCATCAACCATTTCACACCACAGATGGCCAATAGTTATGTGGCCCTCCTGGACACGCGCAGTGCGCTCGCTCATTACCTGCACGGTAATAAAGCAGTAATCGGCCAAAGGTTCCGCATGCCGGCCGGTAAGTCCAATAATCTTGCAGCCGAGACTGCGCGCTGTTTCGGCTGCCTTGACGACATTCGGCGATTTCCCGCTGGTGCTGATGGCAATCAAAACATCGCCCGGTTTGGCCAGGGCCTGTACCTGCCGCGCGAAAACTTCCTCAAAGCCGAAGTCATTGCTCAGCGCGGTCAACGCCGAGGTGTCTGTGGTTAAGGCGATAGCGGGATACGCACGTCGCTGATCTTCGTAGCGGCCAACCAGCTCGGCAGCGATGTGTTGCGCGTCGGCAGCACTGCCCCCATTGCCGCACAGCAGGATCTTATTTCCAGCCGCGAGAGCGTCGCAGATGACTCGGCCCGAACTTGCGACATCATCAAGCCCGGACTCGAGCAAGGTCTTAAGCGCCTGAAGATGTTCTTCGAGCGATCGCGTCAGAAGATTAGTCACACCGGAATCTTTAGTCATCAGCGTAGTAGTTTCGTTTCTAGCCCTACAACCGTAAGAACGGAGTAGGAAATTATCATAGTTCTGTGGCCTCAAGAAGCCAGCCAGCGGAGCAGGTATAGCATGAAGCCTGGGGTGAAGCGTAGCGCAACCCCAGGATCATGAATTGAAAATACCAGCCAGCGGAGCTGGCGACAGCCGCACATCGCGGCAAAGGCTATCGCCCGCTTCGCGGGTTGGCGTCGTCTTTGGACCACTAACCTGGGGTTACGCTGCGCTTCACCCCAGGCTTTATGCTATCGCCTGCTCCGCAGGCTGGCTTCATTTTATTGATTACAGCACTCCTTTTTGTGCAAGGCGGACGCATATCCTAAATGGGACCACCATCTCATTGCATAATTCCTTGCGTCGTTTGTGAATTGGTTAATTCTTCCACGCTGCTTGCGCAACTATTCCTCCCCGATGTAGGCTTCGCTTCATTTTGATCAGGCGCCATCGCTGCTGATCCTCATCGGCTGCAAAGATTTCTGAAGCGAGCTTGATGCCAGAAATTGCCGACGCGAGTTATATGACAACACCTGCAACACCCATGCTGAGACAGTATCAGGAACTAAAGCAACAGCATCCTGGCACATTGTTGTTTTTTCGCCTGGGAGACTTTTACGAACTCTTTTTCGATGATGCCGTAACCGGCGCGCGCGAGCTACAGATAACGCTGACCGCCCGTCACAAAGAAATTGGCGATCCGGTGCCCATGTGCGGCGTGCCGCACCACTCGGCTGCAAACTACATTGCCCGCCTGGTTCGAAAGGGCTACCGCGTGGCCATCTGCGAACAGACAGAAGCGGCTTCGAAAACCAAAAAATTAGTTCGGCGCGAAGTAGTCAGAATTGTAACCCCAGGCACGCCCATCGATCCGCAATTGCTCGAAATGCGCGAAAGCGTTTTTCTCGGCGCTGTTTGCAGTGCCGGTGAAACTGTGGGCGCGGCTTTTCTCGATCTCTCAACTGGAGAGTTTCGAGTTACTCAGGAAAGCGGCGCCGGCGCCTGGGAAAAAATTCGTGCTGACATTGAATCGTATGCGCCGCGCGAGTTGCTCTTCCCTGCTTCGCTCGAGCCGTTAATAAAGGCCGGCCTGACAGGCAAAGTGCAAACCGCGCCGCTACCGCTGTCTATCTCTGTTGGCAATGACAGCCAAACGCAGATTCAGACTCCGCGTAGTTCTGCCCTCCCGCAATTTCCTGAAATCACGTTGACCCCACTCGAAGATTGGTTATGGCAAGCGAGCGATTGCGCGCAGTTGTTGCTGAATCATTTTGGCGTGCGTTCGTTGGCCGGTTATGGCATCGAGAAAAAGATGGAAGCGGTGCGCGCGGCGGGCGCTTGCCTGCGTTACGCGCAGGAAACGCAGCGGGCCGGGGCCAATCACATAACTGATCTGACCTATTTCGAGCCGCAGGATCATCTGGTCCTGGACCAGGTGACCGTACGCAACCTGGAGTTGGTTGAAGCACTGGCTGGCGGCGGCCGAACTTTGTTGTCGGTCATCGATCAAACGGTCACGGGAATGGGGGCGCGGCTGCTGCGCTCGTGGTTACTACGGCCTTGTATCAAACGCGGTGAAGTTGAGGCGCGGCTCGCAGCAGTTCAGGATCTTACCGGCTCGCAAATCAGTCGCGACAAACTGCGTACACTCTTGAAAGAAGTTTCCGACCTGGAACGGCTGATTGGACGGATCAGTCTCGGTTCGGCAACGCCGCGGGATTTGAATGCGATCCTGCGTTCGCTTAATCAAGTGCCGGCTATTCGCGAAAGTCTTACGGCGATGCAGTCATCGCTAATACAAATCCTGAACGAACATGCCGATGAAGTGCCTGAAATCTGTGCCTTGCTCGCGCGCGCATTGAGCGATGATCCACCACCAAAGATTAGCGATGGCGACACGATTCGCGCCGGTTATTCAACTGAGTTAGATGAAGTGCGCTCGCTGAGCCGGAACGCTAAACAGATTATCGCCACGCTGGAAGCTTCGGAGCGCGAGCGCAGTGGCATTGCCAACCTGCGCATCAAGTTTAATAACGTCTTCGGCTATTTCATCGAAGTGTCTAAAGGAAACGTGTCGCGCGTACCGGCCGAGTACGAACGCAGGCAAACACTGACGAACGCCGAACGCTACACGACACCCGAGTTGCGCGACTGGGAAAAGAAGGTCCTGGGCGCCGAAGAACGCATCGGCCAACTGGAAGCGGAACTTTTTAATGACATCTGCCGGCAAGTTGCGGCGGAAACGAAGCGAATCCAGGGAACGGCCCGGGCATTAGCCGCTCTCGACGCGCTTGCTTCGCTGGCCGAAACCGCGGTTCGGCAGCGCTACGTGCGTGCGCTGGTCCATGACGGCGACGAAATCGAAATTGTCCAGGGCCGGCATCCGGTAATCGAAGTCTTCAACGAAGAACCTTTTGTTCCGAACAGCGTCTACCTAAATAACTCCACCGATCGCCTGCTAATCATTACTGGTCCAAATATGGGCGGCAAAAGCACTGTGCTGCGGCAGACGGCGATCATTTGCATCCTGGCGCAGATGGGCAGTTTTGTTCCGGCGGAGAAAGCGCGGCTGCCGTTGCTCGATCGAGTTTGGACCAGAGTCGGCGCTTCAGATGATCTGGCGCGCGGCCGTTCGACCTTTATGGTTGAGATGACGGAGACGGCTGCGATCCTGCACAGCGCCACGCCGAGGTCATTAGTCTTGCTGGATGAAATAGGGCGCGGCACCGCAACGTTCGATGGGCTTTCGATCGCCTGGGCTGTTGCCGAGTACCTGCACGACTCTCCGGAGCACGCGGCGAAGACTCTCTTCGCAACTCACTATCACGAGTTAACTGAACTCGCCGAACGACTGCCGGGAGCGCAGAACTATCAGATCACGGCAACCGAACGTGAAGGCGAAGTAGTTTTTCTGCATCGCCTCGAACGCGGTCGCGCTTCAAAGTCGTATGGAATCCAAGTGGCGCGGTTGGCAGGCTTGCCGCCTGCGGTGCTCGACATAGCGCGTCAGGTTTTGGCAAGGCTGGAGCGTTACGAGTTCGACGTCTTTGCGGAAGAAGATCAGCTTGTTTCGCAGCCGGTGGTGGAGTCGCTTGCGGCGGCGCAAGGTGCAGGAGCAAACGACAATTCAACAACTGTGACTCCGGCAACGTCTGCCCTCGACGTTGCCACGCGTCGAGCGGGTCGCCGGAAAGCCGCAGCGCAAGCCTCGCTGTTCGATCTCGCCAATCAGAAAGCAATCGAAGAAATACTCAACGTCGACGCGGACAAGTTGTCTCCCGACGAAGCCAAAGAGCTACTGCGGAAACTACGCGAGCGGTTGATGTAAGAGAATTAACCACCACAGTAGGCTGCGCGGAAAAAACCATTCAACCTAATCAACTTAACAGGTCGGGAAGGGTGGCTTGCCCCCGCTCTTCTTTGAGTCAAGCTTGTCGCGCTTGTGGTAGGTCCTCCATCCCAACTTCTTGACCCCACTCGAGAGCTTCTCAGAGTCATCGGGCCACCACCAATCCTTATCGACCGGTGATGGCTCGCTTGAGTCATTATAGAATGCGCGGAAACTTGACCAGCGGTAGTCCTTGGTAGCCTTTACTAACTTGGCCTTCACTGGGTTTCCGTGGATGTAATGAATTTTTGCCAAATCATCCAACTACTCCAAAGAGGCTGGGCCTTAAAACTCTCCTGCCAAACCTCGTGAATCGCACTCTGATCGTCCGAGCTGTCGCGAAGAAATAGGTCGCCTCCGCAGATATTGAGAATCTCACGAGCCGCTAGACTCTTGAGTGCACCACCAAAACCCCGAATGTTCCCGTCACGCGGATTAATAATTAGGTGAAAATGGTCAGGCATTAATACGTACGCAATGAATTTGGCCGGCCATTCATCTTGCAACTTCTTACATACTTTCAAGAATGCTCCACAGACCTCATCTTCGGTGAAGAGTGGAGTTCGATTTAGCAGATTCCCGGTTACGAAATGAAGAGCTCCGGGCAAGTTTTGGTTGGACCACTTCCGAGCCACGGCCAGAGTTTCTATCTCGATAATAGACCAGTCAAGTGGCAGGTCTTTAGTAGGTGAATCGTTTCAATGCAAGTTGTTTGGCATCGTCGCTAAGCGGGGGCAAGCCGCCCTTCCCTACCTGTGAGGTAGTATAGATTGAGTCATCTGATTCGTTGTCCCACCAGGTCATGCCGAGATACGTGGCGACCATGTTTGTGCCCGGGTGCATGTGACAAACCATGCATTGCGAAGTGGGAATCTGACTGGTGAACTGATGTTTGATCGGATGGCCTGAATCGTATTTCGAAATGTTCGTGTCCGCTGTTTTCGACTGGCCGAGATTTCCGGCCGAGTTATAAAACGCTGAATGAGACGGGTCGCGATCGTTCGCGTAGATAACGTGACAAGCGGTGCAGCCTGACGAGCGATAATCGCCGGGATGGTCGTTAGTACCCAAAAAATTTAAGGTCGGATCAAGCAGACGCGTTTTTTGCAAACCGAGAACGACCGGATCAGTGCGTTGCGCCGAACCAAAGCCGCGCGCGCTCAGCCCCTTGTCAGGTTTGCCCGGGTCTTCATCCTTGTCAGGCAAGCCCACTTCCAAACGCCGCTTGCCTCCTCGTTCAAAAACGCGCAGCACATTGCCGGGCTGCGAAATCTCCCAACGCGGAATTGGATCGAGAAACGTCAGCAGACCTTTGGTACGCCGATCTTCAGCGGTGGGCTCTGGATTCTGAATTAATGTTTGCGGTGCGCCTGTTTCGCTGTAGCTTTCGCCAAAGCGCGGGTCCTTATGCGGAAAGCTGCCGTTGTTGTAGAGCGCGGCGCCCCACAACATAGCGCCATGCGTCATCATGCTGCGCGCGACGTTCTTTGATTCGAGTTCGTGACAGGCAGAACCGCCACATGTTTTCGCAGCCACGCGCAGGTCGCCGGGATTGACGAAGCGAACGAACTGCCAACTCTCGCGCGCCAGCAAGGTGTTGCTACGTTCGGGGTTCGCGCCGGTGGACTTGCCATCGCGCCGCCATTCGTCGGGAAAACGCGCGCGCACGTGCGCTTCGTTCTTGACCCGCTCAATCTCTTTGGGATCGTCGCTGGTTTTGCGTGGCACCGGGTTGCCGCCATGGCAGGTGGTGCACGTCAATCCCACTGCATCTTTTCCTTCTTTGAGTTTCTCTAGTGTTTCCGTGGTCCCGTACTTGTGCATCGGCTCGATCTGGCCGTGGCAGGAAATGCAACCTTCGAGCTTTGGTGGGATTGCGTTTTGCGTAGGAGCCCTCGTTCGAAAGTTGGAATCTTCAATTCGAGAGTGCGGTGGAGTCGCTTTCCACGATGAAAGCGGCGGAGAAGGATCTTTCGTGCGGGACGAAACCGTAAAGCCCAGCACGAGACTGACCAACGGGACAACGAGAATTAGCGCGCGTTTAGTTTTAGTCACGATTTTCGACGACAATGAGTTCACCACAGAGACACAGAGAACACAGAGATTACACAGAGATTAGTTGTCATATCCGAGAATCTTTCTATGAATCCCGTCCTTGAGAACTACGACGTTGAAATTGATTACTAAGCCTACTCGCCATCCGCCGATCCGGAGATATGTCAGAAGTTGCGCATCATGAATAGGAGCGAGCGCTTCAACCGCTTTTATTTCTAACGCGACAGTGCCACCGACCAGAATGTCCACTCGATAACCGCATTCAAGCCGAATGCCCTTGTATTCCAAGGGCAAGGGTCGTTCGCGCTCAAACGGAATCCCTCTCAACATTAACTCTCGACACAGACATTCCTTGTACGCTGACTCGAGCAATCCCGGCCCGAGCTTTCTGTGAACCTCTATCGACGCTCCAATTATCTCGCGCGTCAAATCATTGATGCGAGGTTGCATGAATTTCAGACTCCGGGTTGCTTTCTCTGTGCAACCTCTGTGTTCTCTGTGTCTCCGTGGTGAATAGCGGATTTCTAGCGAACTGTCTTCTTGAAATATTCTCAATAGGTTAGTCATCGCTGTCTTGTTTGTCATCCATCAGAGTTTTCCAAGCGGTACCATCTCTATGCAAGAAATTCTTCAGGCGACGTTCATTTGAAAATTTCAAAACACAAGCTTCAGTTGAGCGAACAGCGAATACAGCGGCTTGCTCGGATTTGACCACATCCGGCTGACAAAAATCGCCGACATTCGGCGGACAGTTGCGCGAGCGGTCAGTAAAAATATCGCGAAAGCCTCGTCCCGTCTGTAACGTCGAGGCGCCAAAAGTAATCGTGACGTTGTTAATTAGAAAGGGGCGATAGGCCACACCTAGACTGTAATCCCAACCAATGTCATGACGAATATGATTCTGAAACAGCACATACTCGAGCGGTTCGGTGCGATGAAAGCGCAGGTAATTAACATTAAAAACTGTCTTGATGCGCTGTGTAAGTTCAACATCTACGCCGGCGTTATAGATAAAAATTCCCGGGTTCACAAAATTTGCCTGACCCTGTGTTTTGCTGCTGCGTAAACTCGGCAGGATGCTGTTTGGTTGAACCAGACCCACGCCGGTTTGCGTTAGTCGAATGCCGTTGCGGTTCCAATACGAAAACTGTCCACCCACAAAGTTTGGATCGTCGAAAATCGCATCAAACCCCGTGGCCTTATCGTCGGTTGGATTCGAATCACCCTGCGCCCAGAAAAACGAACCCTTGAATCGCAGAAAATCCTTGTCAACCGACGCCTCCAGCGCGGCCATGTTTGAACGAACGTCCACGCGTCGCCCGGCAATAGGATTGCGAGTGTCGTGGCCAAACACATAGTAATAAGAACGCGTTAGATTCAATCGCCCAAGATGGCCGTCGCCATTGAACCCGAAATACGCGACCTTGATCGCATGCGGTCGCACATCGCCTATCAAAGCTGGTCGGACAAGAAATCCATTCCGGTCATACTCGATGCTGTTGCGATCGTCATTGAAGTGGAAGCTACCTTCGATCGTGTAGCCCTTGCGAATGAAGTCCTGCCGGAAAATATTGGCAATGTAAACATTTTCGTGGCGCGTGTCGAAGCGATTGAGGCCGCTGTTGGTATCCTTCTCGAGCATTGAGAAGTAGGCGGCGTTGTATTGAATGCGATTGTTATCGGCTGAACCGAAAAAGCGCAGCCCCAGGTTGTTGTCGGAAAAAATGAAACCGCGAAAGTCGGTGTTCCGCATCCGGGCTAAATGAAAGCGTAGTAATTTTTTTAGTTTGTTTTTTTAGGGTACGGGATAAATTCCAGGTAGCAGTGTCCCAGAGATTAATTACGCCGTCAGCGCTGGCCGACACCAACGTCTTTCCATCACGGCTAAAGCTAAGCGCCGTCACCGCCGCTGGATGCGCACTAAGAGTGCGTACTTCCGTGCCGGAAGTGGCATCCCAAACTCTTACGCTTTGGTCGCTGCTTCCTGAGACTAACCACCGGTCATCGGGACTAAACACTAATACGTCTACTGAATTGCCGTGTCCCCTCAGCGTAAACATTTCACGCCCTGAAGAAACATCCCAGAGCTTAACCGTGTGGTCGTTGCTTCCCGAAGCCAATACCTGACCGCGATGACTGACAGCCAGCGACTTAATCCAATTTTTGTGACCGATTAAGGCGCGTAGTTCGCGGCCGGAGCCAGCGTCCCACAACCGAATTGTTGTTGTCTGCGCTGCCGGTAGCGAGCCAGCGATTGTCCGGGGCAAACACCGTACAGTTTACCCGCGAGCTATGTCCGGTTTGAACTACCAGCTCAGGAGGCGACGCTACCAAGCTGGCGGATTGTGAGGGCGCTTGTGTCGGTAGATAGCAACACAACGCTATGGCAATCGTTGCCAAAAAATGAAAACGCCGCAGCTTGCGTTTCTGTTGCTCAAAATCAATGGTACTTCGATCGATAAACGGTCGGTAAATCATACCCGTGTCCACGCGCCGCCTTATGGCCCGAATCTGCCCCGGTATTCGCCGGAGACGATGAACGACTTGACCATGTCAGCGTTGACGTAGTTGCCGTTGAACTGATTCAACTTGCTCAGCCAGAAGTTGAAACCGTCGTAGTTTGAATCCGGCAGGTCGTTTGGATTTCTCCTTAGGTAACCGAAGTACTGCGCCAGGACAAACGCGCGATTGAACTCACGCGCATAAAGTGTCTGGTTCTCGACTATGCGACGAAGCGCTCGCCCACGCGCCCCCGTGGGATTATTGAATTCATCGATCGCCGTCTGCCGCTCTGCCGCACTGGGAACAATGAGGGCGTGCGCATAGAGCGCATCCACATATTGCGTCGGCGTCAGCGTTGCGGGATAAAGCGCTGTGAACTCGGGACGCGCGGCGAAAGCATCGGCGTACGCCACTTTGTTTGCTTCCAGCAGCGCTTCCCATCCCGGCGCATTTACCACCACACCACGTCCAATTGTTTGCGTGTCGCGTATGAACTCCACATACCGGGGCAAACCGTTTGTCCGGTTCAATGCCGCATTGTAGAAGCGATAGACCAAATAGCCCGTCTCCTGAAATTCAATCGAGAGGAAGAACGCAGCAGACACATTAACCCGCTTCACGTCCAGACAGCTCTGATCCGTTCCGCAGGCAGAGATCTGATTGGCCCAAAAAGCCAGTCCCGGAGCATCGGGTTCGCGATTTAGAAAGTCATAATAATGCTCGCGCGCATAAAATATCCCGTCCCGATTATCCAGTGGATTACTTGTCGGAGGCGTGGTGTCGTTGTCGACGATCGTCAGTGCTGTACGACCCGGACTGTTAAGTCCGGCTCCGGACGAATCCGTCAAATTCAAATATAGAGTCTGATTCCCGTCCACCAAAGCGTTATCGATTATCAGTACTTTAATGGACTTGCTTGTTTCCCCTGCGGCAAATGAGACACTGCCGGTGGCCAGTATGAACTTCGAGCTTTGATGCGCGGAGTCATCAAAACTCAAGTAATCGACAGCGGCTGTCCCTGCGGTGCTGCCACTGCGCGTTACCGTCAGCAACGCACTGCCCTGCCCTTCGCCCACGCTCACGCTGGGCGCGCTGAATTGCACTGTGTTAGTGACAAGTTGAAAATTGTCGAAGACCGCCTGCCCCGGGTTCGTCGCCGTCGAGGTACCGGCGCTCAGCTCAGTGGTCAGAGCCGAGACTCCTTTTTCCAAAACGATTTCCTTCTGCACAACAAAGACCGCATTGTCCGGGCTCGTCTCGAATGCGATTGAGTTGTTTGGTGGCTGATGGCGGAATCGCATGAAACGATGCTGCACCGGATCATAAGGAATGCTCACCGAAGTCAGTTGTCCGCCGGCCTTCACCTGGAAGATCAACTGGGCTACGTCCAGCCGTACCTCAGCTTTTTTGAATACGCCCGGAGCGCCGCCGCCGGCGCGAACTACGAAGCGCGAGAAGTTATCCAAATCACTGCCAATGGAAAAAATCGTATCGGCGCCATTGCTAGCCGTCTGCGCAACCTCAACCGTCGCCGTGGCATTATTAAAATCAAACGAATTCACCGAAACATAACCGTTGTAGTGCAGGCCGTCCGTCTGCGTTCGCGGCGTAACGATTAGTTGTCCGTTCTGCTGCACCACGGGAATCTGCGCGTCGAAAGCTCCCAGCGGCTGCGTCTGCGTGCCCAGGTTCCACTTTGCCGGATCGCGTTGCGCGCCGCCGAAGTTATCCGCAAGCGCCGGAGTCGGCGTCGGGATTGCCTGTGGCAACAAGGCAAAGTTGGTGACTTGGTTTCCGACAAGATTGTTAATGTCAGTCTTCGCAGGGTTAAAGCCAAAGGCTGCACTTACCGGCGAGACTGAATAATTCCCTCCCGGCGCTAGATTGCCGAAGACATAGTTGCCATTCGCGTCAGTCTCAGTGACGCGCGTTAAAGTTCCTGCGAGCGCCATCGTGATCGGTAGCCCGGTCGTGTTGCCGGTCACCTTGCCGCTTATGCTGTAGTGCTGCCATGCCGGCTCAATCCGGCTCGTTGCACCAGTAGTGATCTGTGCCAGACCGGTACCATCGGCATTGATGACGAAAATCTGGGAACCCTGGACGCCGAACAGATTAGCGGCAAAGGCAATCTTCGTCCCGTCCGGCGACCAGGTTGGCTTCGCGGGGTTGCCGCCAATATCAACAGCGGGACTGATCTTAGTCTGTCCCGTGCCATCTGCGTTCATGACGTATAGAAAGCCGGGGCCCGATGCTGATCCGCGGAAATATGCGATCCTGGAGCCATCAGGAGAATACGCGGGTCTTGTTTCTCCGTCGCTGTTGTTTGCGATGATTCTTTGGTTGGTGCCATCGGGATCCATCGCATAGATATCACCCTGTTCCTCGGCAGAGCTGCAATCGCCGGAAGGACCTCTCACAAACGCGATGGTTGAACCGCCTGGCGACCAATCCGAAATACCATCAACGGGAGGAGTATTCGTTAGATTGGTTCGATTCGCACCGTTTGAATCCATTACAAAAACGTCTGGTGCGGTAAAGTCGGCGCCGCTACATTCGCCGTAAGTAAACGTGAACTGTGCGCCGTCTGGAGACCAACTCGGGAAGAGATCTTGCAGAGGGGCATTCGTGACCCTCGTCACTCCACTGCTATCTGCATTCATCGTGTAAATATCTGCTGCAACCCCAGCGGGTTCTCTCGCGAAAGCTATCTTCGAACCGTCAGGCGACCAGGCCGGATTCTCATCGAATGAATTTGTCAGAACCACTTCACCGGTGCCGTCGGCATTCATCACGGAAATACCATCCGTATTCAGAGTAACCCTGGAGAAGGCAATCTTGCCGATTAATCCAGTCACTGGTGTTGCGAGGAAATTGAGAGTCTGGTTGCTGCTGAGATTATTCAGTGTGGGATTCTGTGGCGTAAAAGACAGAACCGGCTTTAAGACCAGGAACGAGTAATTGGCGCCCGCCTGTAAATTTGGAATCGAGTAGTTGCCATTTGCGTCGGTCTGTGTTGACTGCGTTCGGGAGCCTCGTAACGGAGTCACCAAAGTCGAGATCAATACATTGGCGATGCCGGTATTGCCGGCGTCAGCGACGCGTCCGCTGACAGTAAAGAAGGTAGCCGAGGCGGTCGTGAAGTTGGCGCTCAACTGGTCCGCACTCAAATTGGTAAATGTTAGGTTGGCGGGATTGAACGTGAAACCTGGCTTGGAGGGAGTGACAGTGTAATTGCCGGGAAGGAGATCCTGGAAACTAAAATTTCCATTTGCATCGGTAACCATGGACGCCGATGCGGATCCGCTCAGTGTTACGGTCACATCAAAGATTCCAAGTCCCGGCACAGTTGAACTCGTCACCTGGCCTTGAATGTCGTAGACCTGCGTGCCGGTGAAGTCAGCCGTCTGATCCGAGTTCAGTCCCGCAAAGGTTCGGGTTGGCGGCGCATAAAGATAATGTCCGACCGATCCATACCTGTTAGGGGTGACGGTGTAACTGCCCGCAGGCAGACTGATAATCGAGTAATAACCCTGGCTGTCGCTGACGCCGCCCCGGAAAAACCCCTGCCCGTTGGATGCCTCAACGGATACGCCGCCGATAGGTGAGTTGGTGCTGGTAGTTAGCCGACCAGTTATGCTGTAGGAAGGAACTGCTTCAACGATCTTGGCAACAAATGTCGAGCTGTTTGAAATACCAGTGTTAATAAAGTCGAACGCCGGAAAGTTAGTGCTGTTGGTCACACCCATAACATAAGCGTTGTTTGCAGAGTCGAGGGCGAGCCGATTGCCCAGGAAATTGTTTAGCGTGTCATTGCCATTTCCACCGAGGTAACTGGAATAGACCAGGCCATTTCCCGTGGCATTTATTTTGGTAACGAAGGCATCAGCGTTGCGCGTGCCGCGGTTGCCAATGGTCGTCTGGAAGGCACCCGGTGTCACCGGGAAATCGGCGGCAAATGTCCCACCTGCTACGTATGCATTGCCAGCTGAGTCTACTGCCATGGCGCCAGAGGAGTTTTCCGCCTCCGTACCGCCGAGATACGTCGAATAGGCGAGCGAAGTACCGGAGGCATTGAACTTCGTCACGAAAAAGTCGTTCCCTCCCTTAAGCGTGGTTTGAAAAGCCCCGGCTGTAGTCGGAAAACCATTTCCGCGTGTGGTTCCCGAGACGTACACATTGTTTGCGCCGTCGACCGCAACGCCCGTGGCGCCATCGCCGCGAGCGCCGCCCAGGTAGGTACTATAAATCGCTCCAGTTCCAGAGGAGTTGAGTTTCAACAGGAAGCCGTCGAAGTCTCCGAAGTTACCGGCGTAAACGATTGAAGGATTGCTGGGATCGACTGCCACCGAGGCGAAACCTATGTTGGCATTGTTGAAGCCGCTGGTCTGTGCGGTCCAATTACTGCCACCGTCGGTGCTCTTGAAGATCGTTGCGAGAGAGAACCAACTGCCGTTGTTAGCGAAAGAGAGATTCGGGGCTGCATAAACGTTCAAAGGATTTACCGGATCCACTGCGATTGCGAAAATCTGTGGGTTCGCTGTAGTCGTTGCGTCGCTGCGCGGCACGAGCAATCCCGTGTTAATGACACTCCAGTTGGTTCCGCCATTCATAGTGCGGTAAACACCCACGTTTGTGCCCGCATAAATCGTAGCCGGGCTGGACGGGTTAATCGCCAATGTGTTAACCGGGGAGGAGGGCAGTCCAGTGCCCGCCGCGGTCCAATTCGCGCCTCCATTTGTTGTTTTATAAACGCGCTGGAACCCCGGGATGGTGACATAAACGGTATTCGGAGCACTGGGGTCGACAACTATGCCGTTGGTCGTCGCAGCGCTGAAGTTCGTCGGTAAGCCGTTAGTAATTGCCGTCCAATTGGCACCCCCGTCTGTCGTTTTAAAGATGCCACCAAAACCGCATGCATAAATAGTGTTGGGAGCGGATGGATGTAGCGATAGGCCGCGCACGTCAGGAGCAACATTGGGGGAGGCTAGTCCGTTGTTGCGAGCGATCCACGTATTGCCACCGTCGGTACTTTTAAAAACGCCCGACGTCGTGCCCGCGTAGATGGTATTGGTCGCGGTCGGATCGATAAGCAGTTGGCGCACTGCGCTGGTGGGGATGGGGCCAGTCCTATTCCAATTGGCGCCGCCATCGGTGGTCTTGTACACGCCGCCGAAGGTGCCGATATAAACGGTGTTGCTCGTGGTCGGGTTGACGGCAATCGACAACACGTGCGTGGAGGGCAGGTTGTTCCTGCTCAAATTCCAGTTGGTGCCGCCATCGCTGCTTTTAAAGAAACCCTGCGGCGCGCCGCCATGAGCGCCCTGGAAGGCATTCTGCAGCGGGAAATTGAGCGATGAAGTTTGGCCCGCAAGGTAGACGTTGCCTGAACTGTCCCCGGTCATGGCTACCGGGTAGTCGTACCCGCCGCCTCCGGCGTAGGTTAGGTAGATAAGGCCAGTGCCGTTCGCGTTGAGTTTAGCCGCGTAGCAGTCGTTGCCCCCGGCGTTGGAACTGCGAAAGGCTCCGGCGGTAACCGGCAGGTCAGTGGAAGTGGTCAGTCCTGACACATAAACAGCGCCGGTGTTGGGATCGACCAAAATTCCGTCTGCTTCCTCAACATCATTGCCGCCGAGAAGGGTGGAAAAGACGAGAGCATTGCCCGACGCATTTAGTTTGGCGATGAAACCATCACCCTCGCCCTGCGAGACGCTCTGGAAAGCGCCGGGCGTGGTTGGGAAGTTACCAGTAGTGAAGCCGGCAATATAGGCGTTGCCCGCCGCATCGATTGCTATGCCGTTACCGTAATCGTCGCCGCTCCCGCCGAGATAAGTCGTGTAAATAACTCCGCTGCCGGCTTGGTTAATTTTGGTGACGAAAGTATCTCCCAACCCACCGTTCGCGATCTGATAGGCGCCCGGTGTCGGATTAAGATTTGGGTTCGAGACCCTGCCCGTGGTGTACGCGTAGCCCGCAGGATCTACGGTCAAAGCAATGCCCTCGCCACTTCCGTTAACAAATGACAGGTAGCTCAAAATGGGATCGATCAAAAGTTTCTTGCTGTGATCATAGCGTGAAACCTTGAAGCCGATCTTGTTCCCAGGTTTCAGAACGTAACCGCCATTGACCTCTTTCTTAACTCCGTTAACTTCCTGAAAAATGGCAGGCTTTTGCTGGCGGATTTCACCTGCGGGGGTCGTAAGAAGAAGGTTTCCCTGCGCGTCCACACGCAGCCTCTCGACACCCTCAAACTTGAGCTGAATCAAACTCGGATCGGCGCCCGGAGCGACCACAAGGTCATACTCCAACTGCTGGCCAGTGCCGTAGTAAACAAGGTCGACGCCGGCGTAGACACCGCGGTAGGCCACCTGACTGTAGGTCGGAATATCTGTGCGCCACCGCGACGAGTCAGTGCCGAGCAAATAATTGACTTTGCCTGGTAACTCCTGGACACCTTCGATCGCGCGAGGATGTGCATTGGCGCCTTCCAGTCCCATCTTAACGATGGTGGGATTCTCGGAAGCACCGCGCCGCGCTGCACGCTCACGCAAACGTTCAAGCGGGTCTTGAACTGCGTCCCGATCAGACGTTTCATCCGTGTCTTCCGTTTTGGCTGCTGTTTCTTTAGCGCTCTTGCCGGAAGTGGGGAAGACCAGAACAGCCTCGCCGGAAGTCAGGAAAATATTGTAGCCCGGCCCACGCGCGACGTAGTTTACGGCAGAGTCTGTCTGGCCGCGGTTCGCCTCAAAACTGAGCGGCATGTTTCCGTAAGCCTTATTCACAGTGGCACGGCCAACGCTGTCAGCCCTTGTGCCGCTCGACCGATCGGTTTCTTTGTGACCAGCGCTATTTTGTTTTGCAGTATAGCCAGTGAAAGTGGCCCAACTGGTCAAACAAGCCAAACCTATTGTTAGAACGATTAAGTGGGCGAATGAGAATCTTGCCGGGCGAGGGGGGGTTGCCATGTTCCTTGATCCTTCCGTGTTGGGTTCTGGGCCCAGACTCTAAAGGCGATTAAAGCGGATTCCTACTTTCTGGTCGTAGGCAAATTGCTGCTCACACATTAATGACGATCATGTACAAAGCATTTCATGCGGAAGATAATGTCGCGCCTTGCTGAGACGAAGTAAGTGTAGGCGCGCGACGGATAGCT
>JACCVY010000193.1 GCA_013697915.1 Blastocatellia bacterium
GAGGCACAGGCCAGAGCGGATCGCGCGAAAGACTATCTGGTGAACACGCGCGGAATCGATGCTGGCAGGATAGTAACGATGGATGGTGGTTGCCGCTCCGACCTGAGTGTGGAGTTGTGGATAGTGCCGACCGGCGCTACCGCACCGGCAGCCAGCACAGACAACATCATCTCTCCCTGTCCGGAGTGCAAGCAGAAAGCGACGCCACGACGGCGGCGCGGACGACGGGGCGACGAATAGAGACTAAATCAATCTCGCATCGTTAATGATGCGAACTATCCAAAGTGGGCGTTGTTTCTCATTTGAGAATCAGCGCCCACTTTGCTTTTTTATCCGAAGTAGTTGCACTCTTTTTGCATGGGAGTGAGTTGCGCGGATTTGCGGCATACAAATGGGGGAAGTTATATTAAACTTGAAAATGAGCCGCTCTCCCAGCTTAATTAATTTGCGGAGTTGTCTAACGATATGATAAATAGATTGCCAAACCTCGTTCTTCTTTTGATCATGTTATCAGCGTTGCCAATGCGCTTCGCTGCGCAAGGCTCCGCGCTCAACGCGCTCGAATCGCCTCCTGAAGTAGTAGTTGATTCTGCCAGCAAATATTCTGACGATTGGCGTTCGAACGGCCCCCCGGGAGGTGATGTCCGCAGTCTGGTGGTTGATCCAAGCAATGCCGATCGATTTTATTTCGGTACCCTCGACGGACAAATGTACACTTCAGCGGATGCGGGCAAGACCTGGCAGTTTCTTTACAATTTCAATCGTCCTCGGCTCTTCGTGGATCACATTATTGTTGACCCTCGTGATTCGCGAGTGCTTTTCGTGGCCGCTCATCGTCACAAGGAAGCTGGCGGCTTTTTTAAGTCAACTGATGGTGGTCACCATTGGCGTGAGAGTCCGGAGTTAAAGAATGAAGCGCTCCACTCGCTAACGCAGGCGGAAGCTAATCCTGATGTTTTGATTGCCGGCACGTTCAATGGCATCTTTCGCTCGGATAATGCGGGCGACACCTGGACTCAACTACCAACGACCACTACTGCTGGATTGGTTCACGTCGAATCCCTCGCAATCGATCCCAGGACAACAAACACGATTTACGCAGGTACCTGGTACCTGCCTTACAAGTCAACCGATGGTGGAAAAACCTGGAAAACCATCAAGAACGGCATCATCGACGACTCAGACATCTTTGCCATAGATATCGATCCGCGCGACCCGAATCACATTATCGCATCAGCTTGCAGCGGCATTTACGAGACGCGAAGTGCCGGCGATAGTTGGAAAAAGGTTCAGGGTATACCTTCGCAGTCGCGACGCACGCGCGCGATTTTGCAGCACCCGTCGGTTCCGGGTTTGGTTTTCGCGGGAACCACGGAAGGATTTTGGCGCTCTGAACGTGGCGGCGACGCCGATTCGTGGATGGTTACCACTTCACGTCAACTCGAGATCAACTCCATTGCGGTTCATCCTTCTCGACCACAGACCATCTATATCGGTACGAACAATTACGGTGTAATGGTGTCTTACGATGGCGGAAAAAACTTCGTGCCAACCAACGCCGGCTACAGCGGCAGATTCGCGAATGTGATCGTGGGCGATCGCGAAATGTCGAATCGAGTTTATGCGGCGACCATTAACACAACCACGGGCGGCGGTTTTCTGTTTGTGAGCACAGACAACGGCGAGACCTGGCGCCCTTCTATGCGCAACATGCCGCCGCGCTTGATCACGTATTCGATCATGCAGGATGCTCGCAACGTCAATACGATTTATCTTGGCACCAATCTGGGCGTCTATCGATCGCTTGACCGTGGCGCCTCGTGGGCGCCGGTTTGGACGGCTGGATCCGCCACCAAAACTAAAGTTCGAGCGGGAAAAAAACGCGCGCCGGCGGCACGGCCTGCTGTTGTCCGCAAAGCAAACGACACCATTCGCCGAGCGCAGCAGGCACTGAATGCGGCGGGTTATAACGTCGGGACACCAGACGGACGTTCCGGCACGTTGACTACCAAAGCTTTAAGGAAGTTTCAGACTGATAACCATCTTCCAGTAAGCGGCAAGTTTGATGGACTGACACTTGCTGCGCTCCATGTAACGCCAGCGAGCGGCGACGAAGCTGTGAGTATTGTGTTGTCTGACGCTGTGAATGCGCTGGCGCAAACCGTGGATCCCGGCACTCAGCAACCATTGTTTCTGGCCGCTACTAATCTCGGATTGTTTCGCTCGCTTGACCCAATTCAAGGCTGGCAAAAACTTTCGTACGGTTCGAGCTTTGATGCTCGGACCACCTGCATTTCCACCGACGCGCAAAACCCCGAGAATATTTGGGTGGGGACTGCTGCTTCAGGCGTACTCATTTCTCGAGACGCGGGAAAGACCTGGCAGCGTATGTCAGGCATCCCCAGCGAAGCGCCGGTGAATGTTATCGCGCGAGACGCGGCCCGGCCCAACTATGCTTATGTCGGCACTAAGCAAGCTTTTTATATGACCAAGGATGGCGGAGCCAGTTGGAGTCGTCGGGGCGGCAACCTGCCGTTTGGTGATTTCACCAGCATTCTGATCAATCCACGTAACCCCGACGAAGTCTTTGCCGGCAATGCTTATCAGACTGGCGAGATCGGCGGTGGTGTGTACCGCTCGCTCAATGCAGGTTCGACCTGGGCGCGTATCGATCCCAAGGAGCATCGACTGCCCAGCCAACGAATCTGGGCGCTGGCTTTTGATTCGCAGGATCAAAACACACTGTTTGTGGGATCTCACTCGGCCGGAGTCTATGTGGTTCCGCGAGGTTCCGCCAGCGCGACCGCGGCGAGCCAGTAGTTGCTAAATCGTTACAAAGTTTTCTCGCGTTGGGTTTTCTTGCAGCCAGAATTTCAGCGGACATGTCAGCACCTTGACATGCGCTTATTCCGGCGTGTACATTGCGAACCTACCCGGTAAGCGATGGTGAGTGTCGGACCAAGCGGGTGACTACGGGCGCGCGGAAATCGAAACAAATAAGAACCTCCTTTTCCAAATCTAAACGGCTCGCATTCCTCGCAAGCTTCAACCCCGACATCATCGCTAAGGCAACTAAGCAAGCGCCGCTTGGGTACTCTTATTCCGTCATCGTGATAGCAGATTGGCGGAATAGATCTCAGCGGTGAATTTTATCCGGGACTGTTACAGGAGTTTGCATGGCTAGTGAAGAATCGCATTTAAACAATCAAGAAATCGACAACAACCCATCTTCTGACGATCAACAAATCTCGACATCTCCGTCAGAAACCCAACCGGCAACTCAAAGCACTCCCGCCGTCGCCGTAAAAGGCGAAGACGATGAAGAGCCACGTGCCTTCGGCGATGTTGACTTTGGCCAACTGCTCGATCAGTTTGAGCAGGAGCAGGCCACTTTGCAGGAAGGCGAGGTCGTGCGGGGCACGGTTGTCGGCATCAGTGAGCGCGGCGTGGTTATCGACTTTGGCTACAAGTCGGAAGGCATAGTAAACCCGGCCGAGTTCAGCGAGAACGGCGTGCTTTCGGTCAAGCCGGGCGACGAAGTCGACGTGTTGGTTAAGAGCATGGAGACGGCGGACGGTCTACCGATACTGTCTCGCGCCGACGCAGTCCGCATGAAGGCCTGGGACGATCTCGAGAAGTCGTACCGCGATGGCACCAGCGTTAAGGGACGCGTGATAGAACGCATCAAAGGCGGCCTACGCGTCGACATCGACGGCATAGCCGCGTTTCTACCCGGCTCGCAAGTAGATGTTCGCCCGGTGCGTAATCTCGACGCGCTTCGCAATCAGGAAATCGAAGCGAAAGTCATCAAACTCAATCGCAAACGTTCCAACGTGGTCCTTTCACGCAAGGCAGTGCTCGAAGAGGAGAACGCCGGCCGCAAAGGCGAAACCCTGGGACACATCGAAGAAGATGTCGTGGTCGAAGGTCAGATAAAGAACTTGACTGACTACGGTGCGTTTGTCGATCTTGGCGGCGTCGATGGCTTACTGCACGTTACGGACATGTCATGGGGACGGCTGCAAAATCCAAACGAGCTGTTTAAGGTCGGCGACACCGTCCAGGTCAAGGTGCTCAAGTTTGATCGCGAACGCGAACGCGTCTCACTTGGTTACAAGCAGTTGTTGCCCGACCCCTGGTCGAGTGTTGACGAGCGCTTTCCGGTTGGCAGTCGAGTACCCGGCAAGGTGGCGAGTGTTGCCGATTACGGCGCGTTTGTGGAATTGGAAAACGGAGTCGAAGGACTGGTCCACGTTTCGGAAATGAGCTGGTCCAAACGCGTCAAACATCCCAGCAAGCTGGTCAATCCCGGGGATACGGTTGAAGTTGAAGTGCTCAGCGTGGATCCAAAGGCGCGCCGGATTAGCCTCGGCATGAAACAAATTCAGGATAACCCCTGGCAGACATTGCACGAGCGTTACCAGGTTGGCACGCGCGTCCATGGCCGCGTTCGAAACCTCACCGACTTTGGCGCCTTCATTGAAATTGAAGATGGTGTTGACGGCTTGGTTCATGTTTCTGACATCTCCTGGTCGCGACGTATCAAACATCCGAGCGAGGTCCTGAAGAAAGGGCAGGAGATCGATGCGATAATCACCAGTATCGATGCGGAAAACCGGCGCCTGTCGCTTTCCATCAAAGATCTTGAGCCAAATGCATGGGACAGATTTGTCACCGAACATAAGCCTGGCGATGTTGTAAAAGGAAAGGTCGCCCGCTTCGCAAACTTCGGTGCGTTCGTTGAACTTGACGACAATCTGGAAGGCCTCTGCCACATTTCTGAACTTTCGGAAGAACGCGTCGAGAAGCCTGAGGATGTGGCCCAGCTGGGCCAGGAGATGGACTTCAAAATCCTTCGCATAGATTCTGAAAATAAGAAGATCGGACTGTCGGCACGGGCAGTAGGCAAGGATGAGCCGGTGCTAGACACCAAGGTCTATTCGTCGGTAGCAGGCAGCGGCATGGCATCTCTTGGTGAGCTCGCAGATTTTGGCTTGAGCAGGCCGGAGCCAAAGTCGGAACTGGAGCCGAAGTCGGAACCGGAGCCGAAACCAGAGGCGACTGCCGCGCCGGAACCGAAACCGGAGGTCAACTCCGAAGTGGAACCGAAACCGGAAGTCATCTCCGAAGTGGAACCAAAACCGGAGTTGGAGCCGGAAGAAGAACCAAAATAGCCGCGCAACTTCCCAGCTGGAGTCCTGATTCTTAAGTGGGACCCAGGCTGTCGAAGCGGCATTCATTGGAGTATTCGTTTTACCGCCAATTCTTGCCGGGCTTGATCGTTTCTGATAGTGTACGGCGTTGAACACGCCTCGCCATTCGTTGCGACATACCGTAAATTTTTCTTTAGTTTGTAGCCTGGCTGTTTTTCTCATCTGAGGTGATGCATGACAAAGGCAGAACTCGTCGAGGATGTCGCCGAAGCGGCGGAACTTACAAAGAAAGACGCCGAGCGACTCGTTGAAATTGTTTTTGAAAGTATTATTGAAACCTTAAATCAAGGTGAGAAAATTGAGTTGCGCGGGTTTGGCAGTTTTCGCGTGCGTGAGCGTGGTGCTCGCCGCGGCCGAAACCCCAAGACCGGAGACCCAGTCAGTATTCCCGCCAAACGTGTTCCTTATTTTAAGCCCGGCAAAGAACTCAAAGAACTGATTAACGATCCCGACGCCGCGACGCGCCGCGCTTCGGAAGCTTCCGCTACTCACGTTGCCGATGAAACGCGGCAGCCGCCCATTCTGTAATTTCAGAGGATAAAAATTGGACAGGCTCTGGAGTCCCTGGCGTTCCGAATACATCGCTTCCGCCGGCGACGCGGATTCAACCGTCTGTGTTTTTTGTAGACTCCGTGATGAGCCGGATAACGACGCAGCGAATTTCGTATTTCACCGTGCTTCGCATAACTTCGTCGTCTTGAACCGCTATCCTTACATTAGCGGTCACCTGCTGATAGTTCCATACGAACACGTTGGCGAGTTGGATGCGACTGCAAAGGCGACTACGGACGAGTTAATGGATCTCACCAAACGTTCTCAAACTGCTTTGCGCGAAGTGTATCGGCCGGATGGCTTCAATGTGGGCATGAATCTGGGGCGTTCGGCGGGGGCGGGCATTGCGGATCACATTCACATACACATCTTGCCGCGCTGGTCAGGCGATACCAATTTTATGACCTCGGTTGGCGAGACTCGGGTGCTGCCGGAGGATCTAGCCACGACCTATCAAAAACTTCGGCCCATATTCTAGAACTCGAATCCACCGCTTCTCACTTTCCTTCAACCCAAATAGCAGGCAAATACAGAACCGGGAGCGGTAGCGACCGGGTGCCACACGCAACTGACGAATACCTGAGCCGGACCTTAATCTTAAAGCGTCGTAAAGCCGCTGCACACAAAACAGTTGAGCTTAGCATCCGGTCGCTACCGCTCGCGGTTCCGCAATGAAGTGGTTCAGGATTGTGAAGTGTAATTCGGTTCGTCGGCTTTGACGTTACCGCTTGGCTACCGTGCGGCTAATTGCTTCATCTTCAACTTCACCAGCCTCGTTGATGGGAACGTCTGATGCCAGGTTGTAGCTGATGCCGCGTTCTTCGCTGTCCAAATCCGCTGCCGGAAGCGCCGATAATGGGCCCGTGGCCTTTGGCGGATTGAAGCCGGGATAGTCAATGCGTGCGTGATAGATTGCCGTGAGCGCGCCAATTATTGCTTCGCGAATCGTTGTGATTTCCTGCAGCGTCAGATCGCATTCGTCGAGTTGACCGTCGCTGATGATGGCGTCAACGATCTTTACCACAATCGCGCGAATGTTCGCCGGGTCCGGACGCGCCAGCGACCGCGCGGCCGCTTCGCACGAATCTGCCAGCATCATGATCGCCGCTTCCTTAAATTGCGGCTTTGGACCAGGATAACGAAAATCCTTTTCGTCGATCACTTCACCGGGCTTGGCCATTCTTTCCGCCTTTCGCAGGAAGAAATGCAAGGTGCGCGTTCCGTGATGCTGCGGAATGAAGTCGGCAATCTTTTGAGGCAGATTGATTTCTTTCGCCAGCTTCATGCCATAGGTCACATGGCTGGTGATGATTCTGGCGCTCTGCGTAGGTTTCATGTGATCGTGCGGGTTTTCGCCCTGTTGATTCTCTACAAAGTACTCGGGCGCGGCCACTTTACCAATGTCGTGATAAAGCGCGCCGATACGCGCCAGCAGCGGATTTGCTCCCACCGCGCGACATGCATCTTCGGCCAGTTGTCCCACGGCGTGCGAGTGTTGGTTGGTCCCCGGGGCTCGCAGGGCCAGCTGGCCCAACACCGGCAAATCGGCATTGGAGAGCTCGAGCAGTTTTACATCAGTCAATATTCCAAAGAGTGATTCGTTAATCGGTAACCCGCCCGCAGCAAAAATTGCAGTCAGCAACCCGCCGGCAAAACCGCAGCCGATTGCGAGCAGAAACGAATTCAAGGTTATTGCTTGTTCCGCATAAGCTATCAGCGCGAGCGCCATGAAAGCGTTCACGCCGCCCACAAATAATCCAGCCAACGTCACCGATTGTCGCTCGCGGTACCGGCCGATTCCGTAGATTGCGCCGGCGCAGGAAATCAGCGCATACACCGCTGCTTGAATACCGGTGGGAGCCAGCAAGCCGGCGAATAACGCCGTTACAATTCCAGTAAGAAAGGCGAGCTGCGTGTCAACCAACATTACGACCAACAACGCCGCAGCGGCGAAGGGAATAGCGAAGTTCCACATCATCGGCTCGTTAAATGGCGCAGTTGTCATCCTGCCCGCAATCGCATCTCCGAATGTAAAGCCAATTCGCATCAGTACAGTTTGAACTACGATCGCAGAGCCAACCAGCGCGAATGCTCGCCACTTGGAAAGCGAAAGAGCAGACGCCGTGCTACGGTGCTCTGTAAATTTCCAGACGGCCCAATAAACCGCCAGCACGATCATCAACAATCCGATCAAGTTATGCCAGGGACGACCGGCATGGCCCGTAGCCTTGAGGGCCGTGAGCTGCGAGAGCGTTCCCGATGTGACTGTGTCGCCTTCGCGCGCTATGACCTGGTTTCTCTTCAGCGAGATTGTCACCGGAGGAATTTTGTTGGCTTCTGTTTCTCGCGAGGTAGCAGTTGCGGTCTGGTCGAGCACGACGTTTGGCCGCAGCAGCGGGATGATTGCAGCCACAAGAGCTGATTTCTGTTCCTGAGTCCATCCCTGCAGGGCAAAGATATTGAGTTCGAGTTCCTGACGCGCGGCCGCCAGCGAGAGCATACGCGTGCGCGGCGCGGGCATAACCATTTGTGCGGAAGGGTTGCGCACGTCGACCAAAACAATTTCCTGATTCAGTCGGTCAGCCTCGGCGTCGTCGTAGATGTATTTATCACCGACTTGGCGTATCAATGAAGTGAGAGTTTTCAAATCGTCATCACTGAGATTCAGCGTGCTGAGGGCGCGAGCGACCGCCGGTCCTCCTTCACCGCTCCAGGTCAGCTCGGTATGGTGTGGCTTCTGCTGAAGTTGCAGCTTTAGATCGTCCCAGGCTGCCTCGAAACTACGGCTGGAACTTTCGCCGCGCGTTGAGTCAAAGTTAAAGATAGGCCGAGTCGCCTGGCGCGCCGCATTGCGCCGTCTTTCGGTTTCGGAGATGTCAATGGCCGTAATGTCACCGTGGGCTACGATGCTGCCCCGAATGATGTCGCCTTCGCGATAATCTGCCGAGACACTGGTGGAGTAGCTGTTGAGCAAGAGAGGCGTAGTAATGAGAACGAGAGCCGCAAAGCCAATGAGAAAACGCGTGCGGGGTTCGAACACCTCCAGCGGGCGCATGACATAAGCCACTGCGACGTCGCGCGCGCGACTAAAGCGAGTTGTAAATCGTGGGCGTCGGGCCATGGGCTATTTAAGCTATTCGCGAAAGGCGCTCCGCATCAAACTGTTCCTCGCGCGCCGGTAAACCGATATCTCGCGAAAGCATCTCACCGATTTTCTCCAGCAACGGGCGCAGAGTTCGTTGATCGTTGGCAGCTATTGAGATAACCGGCCAGGCGCTACTCGACGCGAGTTGACGCGAGGTTGCCTCGATCATCTCAGGAGTAACCAAATCGGCTTTATTAAGAACGAGTAATGAGGGAATCTCAGTCAGTTCAAGTTCCTGCAAAATTCTTTCGACCGACTGCACTTGTTGAGACCAGCGCGGATTTGCCGCATCAACCAGATGAATCAACAGGCGACTGTCAACGATTTCTTCCAACGTGGAACGAAACGCAGAGAGAAGACCCGGAGGAAGATCGCGAATGAAACCAACCGTGTCGTTAACAATGATTTCCTGTTCTCGCGGGAGTCTAAGCCGGCGGGAAGTCGGATCAAGCGTTGCGAACATCCGCTGTTCTGCACGTACTTCACTATTGGTTAACGCATTCAGCAGCGTTGATTTTCCGGCATTGGTATACCCGACAATTGAAACGACCGGCAGTTCGTTTCTCGTGCGAACTTTTCTTCGCTCATGACGCCGCCGTCGCTGTAACTCTATTTCTTTTTCCAGGCGGTTGATGCGATCACGAACGCGGCGGCGATCGGTTTCGAGTTTTGTTTCCCCTGGACCACGGCCGCCGATGCCGCCGGCCAACCGTGAGAACGCCGAATCCTGACCGGCTATCAGTCGCGGCAGAAGATATTTCAGCTGCGCCAGCTCCACCTGAATACGACCCTCATGCGATTGTGCACGTTGCGCAAAGATGTCCAGGATTAGCTGCGAGCGATCCAGAATCTTCAGATCAGTGGCTTCCGACAACGATCTCACTTGCGCCGGCGTGAGCTCACGATCAAACACCAACATGTCCGCGCCCAGTTGCAGCGAACGAATGAGAAGCTCCTGGAGCTTTCCCCGGCCAAGCACTGTGCGCGGATCAATTGCCTGCCGTCGTTGAATGACTTTGTCCTGGACCACTATGCCGGCAGAGGTTGCCAACTCGCTTAATTCGGCCATCGACTCATCCGCGTCGCTCAATGAACCAGTCGTTACACCGATGAGGATGGTGCGATCTTTGACTCGTGCCTGGCGCGTCGCATTCCGATTGCGCGCCATTTCTTCTTCCAGCGACTCGATCAGAGCGAGAAAGTCGACATCCAGTTGCGAAGCAATTGCTTTTGGCAGAAAGGCGTAAGACTCGCCGGCCGTGGTGTGTGTTCCGTCAGCAGTCAGCGGCAGCAGATGAGCAGCATTAACCAGCCCCGGTAGTCCGCTACTTTCGTTGACATCAATTGCGACCATCAAATCCAGGCGCAACAACGCGAGATCGGTTAGATCGTCCTGCGTCAGACCTTCGCCGCGCAGATGTGTGTGAACGCAACGCAGACCACGAAAACGATCCACGGCGACGCGTATGCGCTTGAAATCCGGGAGCTCAATGCTGCGATTGTCGCCGACCATCACATATTCCACATGGCCGGCGCGATCTATCAGCGCGCCAATCTGCCTGCGGGTTTCATGCGACAGTTCGGCCAACTGCCGCGCAAATTCAGGCGTGACAATTTCCTGTGCCGGCAGACGCCGCGTATACAGCTTTGCAATTCGGCGCAACTGATTTGGCTTGAGACCCGCAGTGTTTCCCAGTACGTCCTTAATAATGCCTTCCTTCCTGTTTTGCGCAGACTCGTAACTGCGGCTTGAGGCTATTAGCTTCGCGCCGTCGTCTGTTTGTGTTTCTGATAGTGCTGAAGTTACAGAGGGAGTGTAGCGAGCAGTGGGTTTCCGACGCCTGGGAACTATTATTAATGTTGCTCTGCGAGATCGCTTCGCTTATTCGCTTGAGCATTACGATTCTGTTACGAGCACGCTGATTAAACCTCCTTGAAACCACGGCAGGTCGTTAAGGAAGTCAACGTGCGAGGCCGGATTATAACACATCACCTACCGTAGCAAGGCAAAGCGCTTTTGCCTGCGGGAGAAAGAAAAGTTTGTCCATTAGACAGTGTTCAAGGCCCGTCGTATGATGAAAGTTCTTTAGCAAAATTGTCGGTTCCCCCCAGCGGCCGTGGGCCGTTGGTCACAAACACAGACAAATGAACAAAGCGCCAGAAATTCTTGAGCTTGACCCAGCCGTAGCGATCCCCGGTGGTGAGGTCGCTATTGATTGCGCTGAATTCGACACGAGCGACCCGACACTCTGCGGGGTCTGGTTTGGGAAAGAGCGAGCTCCACTGGTGGCATTATCACCACGGCGCGCCCTGGCAATCGTTCCCGAAATGAAGCAGAGCGGCCCGGTGGCCGTTGCTTTGGAAAGCCAGGGAGTCAGAAGCGCCGATGCGAGCGTAATCGTAGGCCGGAGACTTGCCGAGGATCTCCATCCGGTAACTAATCCGGCTTTTGACACTGATGACGGCGCTTTGTTTGTAACTCGCTCCGGCTCGCGCGGGGAACAGCTTCCGGTCACATTATTTCGAATCGATGTGAGCGGAGAGATTACCGAGTTCTCAGGTGACATAACGAATCCGACTGGAATCGCTTTCGATAGTCGCGGTCAAATGTTCGTCAGCAGTCGCATGGACGGCAGCATCTATCGCATCACGCCGTTCAAGGAGGCGGTCCCATTTGCGCACGGTCTTGGCGTGGCGACGGGAATTGCATTCGATAATGATGACACGATGTACGTTGGCGACCGCACGGGGACAATTTACAAGGTCAACGGCATTGGCGAAGAGACACAGTGGGTGCAGCTCGAGCCATCTGTCTCTGCCTACCATCTTGCGGTTGGACCAGACGCAGCGTTGTATGTCACTGGCCCAACCGTAGCGAGTTTTGATTCAGTAACGCGCGTCGCCCCCGATGGTTCAGTGAGCACGTTCTACAAAGGTTTGGGCAGGCCGCAAGGGCTCGCGTTCGATCCCGATGGGAATCTTTTGGTTGCGGCTTCATTGCGTGGGCGTCGTGGGATTGTGAGCATCACGCCGGATGGAAAGCACGCAGGACTGTTTTTGGCGGGTATGAATCTGGTTGGACTGGCCTTCAGCTCGACGGGCGATCTGGTTGTCGCTTCGACCGACTCGGTTTACAGCGTGGCGCTCGGATCGGCTTCATAGTGACATGAAGTCAGTACCACCACGCGGTAGCGGGTGGGTCATGTTGACATCCAGGCGATCCACAGCCGTTGATGCTCAATTATCCGCATTGCAAGCTTACGAATCAATTACCCACCCGCTACCGTACTGACCTCATGCCACTAGAATGAATTTAGCTTTCTTTCAACCAGTTCAAACTGAGAGACTACATAGAAACCTCAGTTTTTGACACGATCTAAGGGTCATGTTAGTGTGAACTTCTCGTTTGTTTCTCCATTACTTACCTGCTAGATGGGCAACATAGATAGCAACACCATTGGCCAGTTCATCCTCTTCATGGTTGCATTGATTTTCTCGTTATCAGTGCACGAGTCGGCCCATGCCTGGATGTCGAATAGATTCGGGGATGACCTGGCGCGCTTGCAGGGACGAATCACTCTTAATCCTGCTGCGCACATCGATCCGATAGGAACGTTATTATTTCCGGCAATAGCTTTTTTCACCCATATCCCAATCATAGGTTGGGCCAAGCCTACGCCCGTCAATCCGCTGAAATGGCGGAACAAGCGGGTAGCAAACTTTTGGGTTTCTGCTGCTGGAGTGATCAGTAATGCAATCATCGCGATAATTGCGGGCATAATCATGCGCGTTCTATTTGAGTTTAATATCGTCGAGCTCTACCTTCACCCTTTTTACGGTCTCGCGGCAGAGGCGACCAGCGGTTCGATAATTGCGGAAGGCAGCGCGAAGCTCCTGAGCGGCTTCTTTTCGTTGAATGTAGCCCTGGCGATTTTTAACTTGATCCCGGTTCCACCTTTGGATGGGAGCAAAATTCTTGCCAGCATCCTACCCCCGAGCTTCGAACCGGCAATTGAGACGATGGAGCGTTTCGGTTTCATGCTCTTAATCGTCTTGATGTTTACCGGGGTCTTTAGCTTTCTATTCCGGATTGTCATGCCGTTGGTCTCTTACCCGTTTGTAATAGGTATTGGTTAGGTCAGAGAATGAAAAGAATCTTCAGCGGTGCGCAGCCGACTGGCAACATCCATCTGGGGAATTATCTCGGCGCGCTGCGCAACTGGGTGGCGTTGCAACATGAGTACGAAAGTTTCTTTTGCATCGTCAACCTGCACGCGATTACTGCGCGGCAGGATCCAAAACTGTTAGCCGAGAAAACTGGCGAGCTCGCACGCATCTACATCGCGGTTGGAATCGATCCGGGCATCTCGACGATCTTTGTACAGTCAGACGTGGCCGCGCATGCGGAATTGACGTGGGTACTTAACTGCATTGCGCGCATGTCTGAGCTCGAGCGCATGACGCAATTTAAAGATAAGGCGCGCAAACAGAGTGAGAACGTGGGCGTCGGAGTGTTTGACTATCCAGTGCTAATGGCGGCGGACATTCTGCTTTATCAAACTGATCTGGTACCGGTCGGCGAAGATCAAAAGCAGCATCTTGAGCTGACGCGGGACCTTGCTATCCGGTTCAACCGTGATTACGGCGATACGTTTCGCGTTCCTGATGCTTATATTCCCAAGGTCGGTGCGCGCATAATGTCGCTGTCGGATCCAGCAAAGAAGATGTCAAAATCAGACGACGATCTGGCTGGCTCCGTTATGCTGCTGGACGATGCAGACAACATTCAACGAAAATTCAAACGGGCGGTGACTGATTCAGGTACCGAGATTCGCTTTGATGCGACACGTCCGGCGATTACGAATCTGTTGACGATCTTTCAATTGTTGACGGGTCAGGCCCCGGACGAGATTGAGTCGCACTTTGCAGGCAAGGGTTACGGTCAGCTAAAACAGGAGCTGGCGGAAATCACGATCGAATTTTTGCGGCCGCTGCGTGAGAAAGTTGAATCGATCAGCGACAAAGAGTTAGGAACGATACTGGATCAGGGCAGGCAGAAAGCGCGAGGCATTGCGCAAGCGACCTTGGAAACCGTTATGGCGCGCCTGGGAATTTCGGGCGCCAAAGAATTGCTCGTAAGAAATTGATTATTGGCAAGAAACTAATGGACGAAACTCACGAAGGAACAGCCGCCCAACCGGCGCAAGAAGAGACCGGCGGACCGATAAGCGTAACCGGATCGTCGCCGGAGATCGTCGCCGATCATACGACTGACGATCTGAAGATCGTGATGGGCGACTTTGATGGCCCACTCGACCTGTTGCTGCACCTGATTCGTCAGGAACAGGTCAACATCTATGACATTCCGGTGGCGCGCATTGCGGACGAGTACCTGCGCTATTTGCAGGCGATGCAGGAACTGGACATCGCTGTCGCCGGCGATTTTCTGGTGATGGCGGCGACGTTAATCGAGCTTAAGACGCGCATGCTTCTGCCGCGCGATCCGTTTGCGGCGCCCGAAGAGGAAGAAGATCCCCGCAAAGATCTGGTGGATCAACTGCTCGAGTATCAGAAGTACAAGGCGGCCGCGCAAATGCTTTGGTCGCGTGCCACCGTCGAGCGTGCGGTGTTCAAACGCGCGGAAATCGAAACTGATAAGAACAATCCTGAAGTTTCTGTCGGGCTTTTCGATTTACTAAAGGTATTTCAGGAGATTCTGGCGCGACACAAAGAAGAGGTCATGCTGGAAATTGAGCGCGAAGAAATTTCCATGACAGAGATGCTGGAACGCCTGAGAAATATGGTGATGTCCGCGGGCGAGCTGAATCTGCGCGTGTTCTTTGAACGGGCGCAGTCACGTCGCGAGCTGGTGCTGGCTTTCTTATCGGTGCTGGAAATGGTGCGCTCCACAGAAATTAAGTTATTTCAAAAGGAAACCTTTGGTGACATCGTAGCCAAGGTTGCAAGTTAATCCGGGTCAAAGATGAGCGAAGAGAACATAGACAATCAAACAGATGAGCCGCTTGACGAGGCCGCACTGAACGAGGAAGCCGCCAAAGAACTCGAGGCGTTGGTTGCGGCCGAAGCAACGAGCGTTGAGGCTCAGGATTCGACTGACGAAGGCGCAACGTATCAAGTGCAGAGTTCTGCCGAACGCCTGGGCGTCATCGAGGCCTTGATCTTTGTTTCCGAAGAGCCAATCAGCGCCAAGACAATTGCCGAACTGCTGCGCGAAGATCGCGGCGTGGTTGATGGCGCGTTAGCCGATCTCTCGCAGGAATTCAACGGGCGCAACGGTGGTTTGCAGTTGCGCGAAGTGGCGGGTGGTTGGCAGTTTGCTACGCGGCCGGAGTATCACGAACACGTGCGCGCCTTTCTGCGTTCGCGCCCAAGCGCCAAGCTGTCGATAGCGTCGTTGGAAACGCTGGCGGTGATCGCCTACAAACAACCAGTCACGGTCCCGGAAATTCTGGAGATTCGCGGGGTGCAATCTCCATCGTCAATCAAGACGCTGCTCGACAAGAAGCTTATTGTGGCTAAGGGCAGAAAGGATACCGTTGGCCGGCCAATGATGTATGGAACCTCGAAAGAGTTTCTGATGCAGTTTGGATTGAAAGATCTTTCCGAGCTTCCCAGCATGGAAGATTTTCAGGATCTGGCCGGCGGATCTTAGGCGTAGGAGGCAGTCGGCAGGAGCAGACGGCCGCTGGTTTTATGCAAGAGCGACTTCAAAAACTAATCGCCAACGCCGGCATCGCATCGCGGCGTCACGCCGAAGAATTGATTAAGGCCGGCGAAGTCACCGTGAACGGCAAGGTCATAAGGGAACTCGGTACGAAGGCGGATCCGGCGAAAGACCACATCAAGGTCCGCGGCAAACTTATTAACCC
The DNA here is from genome assembly GCA_013697915.1 of Blastocatellia bacterium. Lineage (GTDB taxonomy): Bacteria > Acidobacteriota > Blastocatellia > Pyrinomonadales > Pyrinomonadaceae > PSRF01. The sequence goes on from JACCVY010000193.1 coordinate 15,801, forward strand.
GGCTATCGAAAAACGAGCGCTGGTCCATGTCCTGCTGAATAAACCGAAGAGTTGTCTCTCAAGCGTTTCCGATCCCGAGGACCGCCCGACTGTTCTGCAGTTTTTGCCTGCCTCGCTTGGCCGTCTTTACCCGGTTGGACGTTTGGATTTCAATACAGAGGGTTTGTTGCTCCTGACGAATGATGGCGAGTTTACAAATTTCATCACTTCCGCGCGCAACAAAGTCCAGAAGATTTACGAGGCAAAAGTAAAAGGCTTGCCCACTGAGCAGGCGATCGAACGTTTGCGACGCGGCGTGACGCTCGAGGATGGCACGCGCACCGCGCCGGCAAAAATAAAACGCGTTTATGAAACACAAACGAACTCCTGGTTTGAGATTATCTTGCATGAGGGAAAGAACCAGCAGATACGCCGCATGTTCGAGCTCATCGGACATTCAGTAATGAAGTTGCGACGCTCGCAAATCGGGTCATTGCGCGACGACAAATTGAAGCCCGGCGCCTGGCGCAAACTTTCTGAAGAGGAAGTCAAAGCAATTACCACTAAGAGTAAGAGCGGGCGGTCGACGCGCGTGGCCAGTCACGCTTCATCGCGCCAATAAGGTAGAATCTAAGTGTAAGAAATGTTGGTTTGGACAGGCATTCTTGCCTGTGATGTAGCAGGCGGGGATGCCTTTGTCGCGTCTGCCGAACGGAAAAGATGCATTTCGAACTAAACGAAGAACAGCAGCAGATCAAGACGAGCGTGCGCGAATTTGCGGAGGCTGAGATCGCTCCACACGTGATGGAGTGGGATGAAGCGCAGCACTTTCCGATCGAGTTGCAACCGAAACTGGCGGAGTTGGGACTGACCGGCGTCTTGTTTCCGGAAGAGTACGGCGGCGCCGGCATGGGTTACATCGAATACGCCACGATCATCGAAGAGCTTTCGCGCGTCGATGGTTCGGTGGGAATCTCGGTTGCGGCCCACAACTCGCTTTGCTCAAATCACATTTATCAGTTTGGCACCGAAGCGCAAAAGCAAAAGTTTTTAGTGCCGCTGGCCACCGGCAAGCATCTGGGCGCCTGGGGCCTGACCGAGCCCAGCGCCGGATCGGATGCTTCGGGAACGCGTTCGACCGCGGTGCGCAAAGATGATGGTTGGGTAATTAATGGTTCGAAGAACTTCATTACCCACGCAATTCATGCCGACACTTGCGTGGCGATGGCCGTAACCGATCGCGCGAAACGAAGCAAAGGCATTTCGGCCTTCATTTTTGAGAAGGGAATGGCGGGCTTTGCGCCGGCAAAGAAAGAGAACAAGCTGGGCTTGCGCGCGTCAGAAACAGCCAGCGTTGTCTTTGAAGATTGTTACGTGCCTGATGAAAATCGTCTGGGCGACGAGGGCAACGGCTTCGTTAATGCAATGGAAGTGCTCGATGGTGGTCGCATCTCGATTGCCGCGCTGGCGGTGGGGATCGCCCAGGGCGCGTACGAATCAGCCGTCCGTTATGCAAAAGAGCGACAGCAGTTTGGCAAGCCGATCGCGGAGTTTCAGGCAATCCAGTTTAAGTTGGCAAACATGGCAATGCAGATCGATGCCGCGCGTTTGTTGATGTATCGCGCCGCCTGGCTTAAGGACGCCAAACGAAAGGTGACGAAAGAATCGTCAATGGCAAAGCTGTTCGCTTCCGAAATCAGTGTAAACGTTTGTGAAGAAGCGATTCAGGTCCACGGCGGTTATGGCTATACCAAAGATTATCCGCCGGAGAAATTCTGGCGTGATTCCAAGTTGTGCACGATTGGTGAAGGCACGTCAGAGATTCAACGCCTGATCATTGCGCGCGAGATCCTGCAGCAATTGTGATAGCAGTTACGCAAAGTCGGCATGGTTCGATGGAAGCTTCAGCCAACACGAAGTCACTAATCGATCGGATCGCGGCCGGTGACGCGCGCGCGG
>JACCVY010000199.1 GCA_013697915.1 Blastocatellia bacterium
CGGTAAGGCAGAGCCTTACCGCACGGAAGGCGGCAAAGCCGCGGTAGGCGCTTAATCCGATGGGGCAGTTACCGATGCTTGCGCTCACCTAACAGCCGCGCTCGCCGCATGCAACTCTTGCAACGACCGCACCTGCATCGCGCCGCCGGCTGCTCGAGCGCCGATCGCTTCCTCGATTGCCTGCGCTCCCGTCATAGTGGTCACGCAGGGAACGTTGTACTGCAACGAGGCGCGCCGAATGGCCTGTTCATCAAAGTGCGAAGCGCGGCCCAACGGCGTATTGATCACCAGCGCGATTTCGCCGCGCTTGATGTGGTCGACAATATTCGGGCGTCCTTCATTCACCTTGAAAACGTTCGTCACTTTCAAACCAACTTCGCGCAAACGTTCGGCCGTGCCCAGCGTCGCGATAATGTCGAAACCCAACCGGTTCAGCTTGCGCGCCAGAATTACAGCCTGTCCTTTGTCAGCATCGTTAACGCTGATAAATGCCGTTCCCTTTTGCGGCAGGGTCAGTCCCGCGCCTAGCATCGCCTTCCCATACGCTTCGCCGAACGTGTCGCCGACCCCCATCACTTCGCCAGTGGAATGCATTTCGGGACTGAGAATGGGATCGACACCGGGAAATTTCACAAATGGAAAAACAGGCGACTTAATAAAGAAACGACTGACAGTGAGATTTGCCGGCAAGCCAAACTCACTCAACGCCTTTCCCGCCATCACCTGCGCCGCGATGCTGGCGATCGGAACGCCCGTAGCTTTCGAAACAAATGGAACAGTGCGCGACGCGCGCGGGTTTACTTCCAAAACGTAAACGCGGTGGTCCTTGATTGCGAACTGAATATTCATTAAGCCGCGAACTGACAACGCGGTCGCCAGCAGTCGAGTGTAGTGCCGCATCGTTTCAATGTGCTCGGGATCAATTCGTACCGGCGGCAGGACGCAGGAAGAATCACCGGAATGAATCCCGGCCTCTTCGATGTGTTCCTGGATTGCCGCGATGACGCAGGTCGTTTCATCGGCTAGTGCATCGACGTCAAACTCCGCAGCGCGTTCCAAAAACTTATCAATCAAGACCGGCCGGTCAGGCGTGAAACCAACCGCGGTGCGCACGTACTGGTCCAGGCTCTCTTCGTCATAGACGATCGCCATCGCGCGTCCGCCGAGCACGTAACTCGGACGCACCAGCACCGGATAACCGATTTGTTCGGCCACCGCTTTGGCTTCTTCGGCCGTCGCCGCCATTCCGTTTTCCGGTTGCGGAATGCCAAGTTCGCGCAGCAGCGCGCCAAAACGTTGGCGGTCCTCAGCCAGATCAATTGAGTCGGCACCTGTGCCAATAATGGGAACGCCCGCCTGGTGCAGACGCATCGCCAGGTTCAAAGGCGTCTGCCCGCCAAACTGCACAATCACGCCTTCAGGCTTCTCAACATCGACGATGTTCATCACGTCTTCAAAGGTCAGCGGCTCGAAATAGAGCCGGTCGGAAGTGTCGTAATCCGTCGAGACTGTTTCCGGATTGCAGTTCACCATGATCGTCTCAAAACCCGCCGCGCTCAGCGCAAACGCAGCATGGCAACAACAATAATCAAACTCGATTCCCTGCCCGATGCGGTTCGGACCAGAACCGAGGATCATTATTTTGCGACGATCAGTTGGCGCCGCTTCGTTTTCACTTTCGTAAGTTGAATAAAGATAAGGCGTGAACGACTCAAACTCTGCGCCGCAGGTATCGACGCGTTTATAAACTGGAACGACACCAGCGGCCTTGCGAAACGCGCGAACTTCATCTTCGGTTTTTTCGGTGAGATAGGCCAGGCGACGATCGGACAGTGCTACCTCTTTGAACGAACGCAAGAGTTCGACGGGGATTTCTTCCAGCTTCAAACCTTCAACCGACTTTTGAATTTCCATTACGTCCTGAAGCTGCTCGAGAAACCACGGATCGACGCGCGAAAGGCGATATATTTCCGAGATGGGCCAACCGTGTTGCAACGCGTAAGTGATGTAAGAGAAGCGCTGCGAATTCGGACGCGCCAGCTTGCGCTGCAGCTCATCGGTCGTGACATCTTCCAAACGCAAAGGCTTTACTGCTTCAAGTGAGCGCAGGCCTTTGAAGAGTGCTTCCTTAAACGTGCGACCGATGGCCATCACTTCACCAACCGACTTCATCTGCGTGCCCAGCACATCTTCGGCTTCCTTGAATTTTTCAAAGTCCCACTTGGGGATCTTGGCAACCACGTAGTCGATGGTGGGCTCGAAAGACGCCGGCGTTTTTTTCGTGATGTCGTTGGGAATCTCGTCGAGTGTGTAACCGACCGCAAGTTTCGCCGCGATCTTTGCAATGGGAAATCCGGTGGCTTTTGAGGCGAGCGCTGACGAACGGGAGACGCGCGGATTCATCTCGATTATGCGAATGTCGCCGTTCTCCGGATTGACTGCAAACTGGATATTCGATCCGCCGGTTTCCACGCCAACCTTGCGAATAATCGTGATCGCCATGTCGCGCATCTTCTGATACTCGCGATCAGTCAGCGTCTGCGCGGGTGCGACTGTGATCGAGTCGCCGGTGTGCACGCCCATCGGATCAAAGTTTTCAATCGAACAAATGATCACGACGTTATCGGCAATGTCGCGCATCACTTCGAGTTCAAATTCTTTCCAGCCAAGAATTGATTCTTCCACCAGGACTTCGTGCATCGGCGAAGCGGCCAGTCCGTTGGCGACGATCTCTTCAAACTCTTCCGGGTTGTATGCAGTGCCGCCGCCCGTCCCACCCAACGTAAATGAAGGACGAACGATGGCGGGGTAGCCGGTCTGTTCTACAATCTCCTGCGCCTCGGTCCAGGATTTTGCAAAGCCGCCGCGCGGCATTTGCAGACCCGCTTCGTCCATCGCCTGCTTGAACAACATGCGGTCTTCGGCGATCTTAATTGCCTCGCGTTTAGCGCCAATCATTTCGACGCCGCATTCTTCAAGGACTCCTGAATCATCCAGCGCAATTGCAAGATTCAGGGCGGTCTGGCCACCAACCGTCGGCAACAACGCATCGGGTCTTTCCAGGCGAATGATGGCGCTGACCGCCTCAACCGTGAGCGGTTCGATGTACGTTACGTCAGCGGTTTCCGGATCAGTCATGATCGTCGCCGGATTAGAATTCACCAGCACGACCTTGTAGCCTTCCTGTCGCAGGGCCTTGCACGCCTGCGTCCCGGAATAGTCAAACTCGCACGCCTGCCCAATAACAATTGGACCGGATCCGATAATTAGGATTTTGTGGATGTCAGTGCGTTTGGGCATTAACTAACTATGTTTGTTTCGCAGCGAATTTGACCTGCGTGGGGTCAAAGCATTATACATAGCGGTCTCAAACACTGAAACCGCCTCGCCCTTCATGATTATCTGCAGTCAGTTAAAAGTGTTCCTGGCCATCGGCATGCTGATGCTTTCGGTTATTCCGATCGTCGCGCAAAAGAAACAGAAAGCGAGCGACTACTACAATAGTGCGCTTCAGAAGCAGGACAATGGCGACTTGGATGGCGCTCTCGCTGACTATGATCGCGCGATAGAATTACAGCCCTCCCTCGATTCCGCCTATAACAACCGCGCAAACATCAAGCTTCAGAAGGGTGATTTGGAAGGTGCGATCAGTGACTACAGCAAAGCGATTGCACTCAACCCACGCAGCGTCGAAACCTATTTCAATCGCGGAGATGTGCGACTGCAGAAAGGCGATTACGATGCGGCAATCTCCGACTTCACAAACGCCCTGCAGCTTGTCCCGGAATTTGCCATGGCCTACAACAATCGTGGCAATGCAAAAAAGTTTAGGGGGGAGTTCGACGGCGCAATTGATGACTACACCAAGGCTATCCAGTTCAATCCAAAGCTCGTAATCGCCTTTTACAACCGCGGCACTGCGCATCAGGCCAGGCAGGACTTGGCTGGGGCTATCAAGGATTACAGCTTAGCGCTGGCTGTCGCTCCGGAATTCACCGATGCTTATATTAATCGAGGACAGGCGCGACAAGCGCAGCAGAATCTGGATGGGGCAATCGCTGACTACAGCAAGGCGGTGGAACTAAAACCCGATGCGGGTGTTTACTATGCACTGGGAACGGTACGACAGGCGAAGAAAGATTTGACGGGAGCTTTAGCGGATTATTCGAAGGCAATCGGTCTCGATCCAAATCTGGCCCAGGCCTACAGCGGCAGGGCTGTAATAGAAACTCTCCAGGGCCGGAAAGAAGAGGCCATTCAGGATTTTGAGAAAGCGTTTAAGCTGGAGCCGAGTTTGCGTCAGACCTTCAAAGAGTTTTTTGAGAAACGGCTGGGACGATCTCCCCAGTAGATGACGCGAGCCTTAAAAGTAATTTAGCTCGCTGAGTCAGATCGGCGCTGCTCCAGGCGCTTGCGAAAGTCTTCACCTTCGATCATTACCTTCTTGCACATTTCGTAAAGACGGCTGCGTAGGGGAGTGCCAATGCGCTCTTCCAATGTTTTCGTTTGTCGCACTGATTTTAGCCTACTCTCGATTTCCTTTTCCTGCTGTCTATTATCTTTATCGTACGGACCAGTTCGAAACTGCTGCAGCTGAGACTGTAGTTTCTTAACTTCGCCCTCACTGTTAGGCTCGTCTAAATGATTCGTGGTAAAGACCGTGAGTTTGTTTTGGTTGTAGCGGGTGTTGATGATTTGATACATCGTGTCTCGCACCCAGTCGGTCGGCACTGTGGCGCCTAGCTCATCGAGCACGAGTACTTCAGCTTGAAAAACGGGAGAAAGCACGCTCATCTCCGAAGTCTTTGAGATTGGGTTGTAAGAATCCTGAATTGCTTTCAGCAAGGAACCCGACTCGTAAAACAAACAGCTCACCCCCTTCTTCTCAATAAGTTCCTTCAGTATTGCAATCGCGAGGTGGGTCTTTCCTACACCAACTGGACCCATAAACAAAAGTCCGGTCTCGACTGCCGGATAGTCCTGGACTAACCTGAAAGCAACACCGTGTGCCTGAAATTGTTTGGGATCTGTCGGGTAATAGTTATGGAAGGAACAGTGTCGGAAACGCGGCGGAATGCGCGCCGCGTCCAAGGCTCGAGAAGCGCTGTTGGTGCGCCGGCAGTCGCAAATAACACCGCCTTTGCCCTCTTCAAGGCGCGTGCCCGTGCCAAAGCAGATCGGACAGACATCCTCTCCAGCTTTTTCACTATCGCGCGACCTCTTGGCCTCACGATTCTTGGCAATACTGACTACGTTTGTGTCTTGCTTATCAGATGACATGCAGGGAATACGTTCGAGGACTGACACTCTCCGGCGAACCAATCGATGCTTTACGACAGTCGAATTATAGCATCGCGTGACTTTCAGACAACGAACCATTACGCTCGAAGGTGTTAATTAACATCACTCACTTGGGCGAGTTCGGGAACACTTTGCCAAACTGCTGTGATACTTCTCGTTTAGCTTAAGAAAGCTTCAAATCATAAGGGGTTGATTGTTATTATGAATGGCGAATTTATCGAAACCGAAATGCCGTTATTGCATTCATTACTGAGTAAATTGGGCCTCAGCCGGGTAAAGGCTGAGCGACACCCCATTCGTGTCTTTCTGCTGGACGACGACCGGCGCCGGCATCGTTGGTTTGCAGCGCGTTTCAAAGGCGACCAGGTTGACGTTGCGGATACCGTCGAACGAGCCCAGCAGATGCTTAGCACAAACGCTTACGACGCAATCTTTTTGGATCACGATCTCCATCCCGAGCATTATCACGCGCCAAGCAGCGATGATAAACGCACCGGTTATGCAATCGCGGTATGGCTGGGAGCAAACCCGGAGTTGCAACGTGCTTCGACCATCATGGTTCACACGCGCAATGCCGATGGCGCTATGCGCATGGTCGAGGAACTGCGCCGCGCCGGCCGTTCTGCTGACTACGTTCCCTTTCCCATGCTGGCCGAACGCATCAAGCATTACTGGGCGCGCTAGCGGTTCGCGCGCAAAGGGCTAAGCGCTAAGAGCCAAGTGCGAAAAGCAAAGGGACTTAACCACACGCTGCCGGGCGGTGTCTCGCGCAAAGGCCCAACGACGATTCACGATTTCCGATTCACGATTTACGGGTTTTTGGTGGCCAGGGACGGGATCGAACCGCCGACGCCGGCCTTTTCAGGGCCGCGCTCTACCAACTGAGCTACCTGGCCACTCGGGCAGGAAAGAGCGCGTAGTATAGGGACTAGTGAAAAGAACTGTCAAATTACGCAGGAAGTTGCCAATTTGTCAGATTCGTCACAAAAAAGCGTTGACTGATTACTGGCCGGGTGTATAATTCGTGCCGTTGAGGATGGGGTTGGCGCCCAAACGTCAGTCCAGTTGAAAGACGACATCCGATTCAAAGTTGAAAGTGCCCGCCAGTGCCAGCTCGGCCGCCGATCGCGCCCCCCGCAGTCGCTACCTTCGAGCTGGCACAGCTATTTTCAGCCTTCATAAGTTCCCGAGCCAGCCCACATCGTCCTACTCTTCAATCCCAGCCCGCATCATTAACTCTTTGCGCTGTCGCATAGCGTCCACAACAATACTTTCTTCGTCTGCGCCGACAAGCTTCCGCTCACGCATGACTACTGCGCCATCGATTACCACATCCCTGACGTCGTTTGACTGGGCTGAGTAAACTAACGTCGAGGCTAAATGACGAGAGCGCGGAATCAAGTGAGCGTCGTTAAGGGCTACAACGGTCACATCGGCGCGCTTGCCAAGCTCCAAACTACCAATCTCGTTTTCAAGTCCGAGTGCCCTCGCGCCATCAATGGTCGCAATACGAAGTGCGCGGCCGGCGGGAATAGCTTCGGGACCATGCAACACCTTTTGTAACAGTGCCATCGTGCGCATTTCCGTGAACATGTCGAGCCGGTTGTTGCAGGCAGCGCCGTCAGCGCCTAGCGAAACGGAGATGCCGCGATTCAGCATGTCTGCAACCGGGGCGATGCCCGAACCAAGTTTTAAGTTGGACGAAGGACAGTGAGCCACATTGGTGTGCGTGTTTGAAAGTATCTCCAGTTCCTGTTCGTCCAGGTGAACGCAATGGGCCAACATCACGTGGCTGCCTGTTAAGCCAAGCGAATCGAGATATGCCACATTGCGCAAACCGGAATCGCGCTCCACCAGTTCGCACTCATTCCGATTTTCCGATGCATGCGTATGGACCATGACGCCCCGCTGGCGCGCGAGCTGTCCGACGCGGGCCAGAAGCTCACTGGTGCAACTCAGTGCGAACCGCGGCGCAAAGCAATAGCGAATGCGGCCATTAGCCGAGCCGTGCCAGCGCTCAAGCAATTCGAGGGACGCAGCCATGGATTCGTCCGTCTGTTCCTGAAGGCCCGCGGGCACCTCGTCGCCGCGGTCCATCATGCACTTGCCGACGGTGGCGCGGAATCCAGTCTCTTCGACGACCTTGAAAACTTCTTCCGTGTGGCTGACCGTTTCCATGGTCAACGCGCAGGTAGTTCCGCCCTGGATTAACTCTGCGACACCCAGTTGAGCTGAAGCCCTGACTGATTCGGCGGTGTGCGCCGCTTCCATCGGCCAGACGCGTTTCTTGAGCCAATCAAGCAGTGACAGATCGTCAGCCGCGCCGCGAAAAAGTGTTTGGCAGAGATGAATGTGGGTTTGAACGAATCCGGGTAATACAGCGCAATCAGTAGCGTCGATGACGACGTCTGCCGTCATTCCACTCTCGGCGATCCTCGCAATGCGGCCGTCTTCAATCAGCAGATCGCCGTCATGGGCCGCGTCGTCCGCGTCCATGGTCAGCAGTGTTCCGCCTTTGATGAGAATTGATTCCATAAGTAGGACAGGCATTCCTGCCTGTCTAAGCAAGCCCGCATTCCTGCCTGTCTAAGCAAGCCCGCATTCCTGCTGGTCGTTTTCCAAGTTCCGACCCACCCGCTACCGCAGGTGGTACTGACAAGAGGACAGACAGGAATGTCTGTCCTACTGCCGCGCCGGATTATCCGTTTAGAGTGCCGGACTGTAAAGCTGGTAAAGCAAAGCACAAAACAGGCGCTCGGCCGGGACCAACTAAAGCCACTCGGCCGAACGCCTGTTTAGTTCTTAGTGTTTGCTTACTTCTTGTCGGCGGTAGCAGCCTTCGCTACTGGCGCCGGCTCAGGTTTTTCCTCACGCACCGGCAGACCGAGTTTCACCTTCACTTCTCTTTCAATGCGCTTGAGCAGGTCGGGATTCTCTTTCAATGATACTTTTGAGTTTTCGCGTCCCTGTCCCAGCCGGTCGCCTTTGTAGGAAAACCACGCGCCGCTTTTATCGACGACATTTTGCATGACTGCCAGATCCAGAACATCGCCTTCACGCGAGATGCCCTCGCCGTACATAATGTCAAACTCGCACTCGCGGAACGGCGGCGCCACTTTGTTTTTCGCAACCTTAACCCGGGTGCGATTCCCAACCACGCGGTCGGCATCCTTGATGGCGCCGATGCGCCTGATGTCCAGTCGCATGGAGGCATAAAACTTCAGCGCGCGCCCGCCGGTGGTGGTTTCCGGACTCCCGAACATCACACCGATCTTTTCGCGAATCTGATTGATGAAGATAAAACAGGTACCTGACTGGGCAACGATCGCCGTTAATTTGCGCAGCGCTTGAGACATCAGACGCGCCTGCAAGCCGGGCAACGAGTCGCCCATCTCACCATCAAGTTCGGCACGCGGCACGAGCGCGGCGACCGAGTCGACCACGATTACGTCAACCCCGTTCGAACGCACCAGCGCTTCCGCAATCTCCAGCGCTTGCTCGCCCGAATCCGGCTGCGAGATCAGCAACTGGTCGATGTCCACGCCGAGTTTCCCGGCATAGTCAGCATCCATCGCATGCTCGGCGTCGATGTAGGCGGCGACGCCGCCCGCTTTCTGGGCCTCGGCGACGATATGCAGGGCCAATGTCGTTTTGCCCGAACTTTCCGGACCGTAGATTTCAATTATGCGCCCGCGCGGCACGCCGCCGATACCAACGGCGATGTCCAGGCTCAACGACGTAGTTGAAATTGCCGGAATGTCCGACACCTCACGTTCCCCGAGGCGCATGATCGATCCCTTCCCAAACCTCTTTTCGATATTTTGAAGCGCTGCTTCGATTGCTTTGCTACGATCCATATTCATTCGTTCCTCAGCCATGGCATTCATCTCTTTCTTCGCTCCCTTTCTCAACGCTGTAGCGCAATCTGTTAGTTTGCGTTACGGCCTCCGCCAGATGGGCGCCCAGCATAGCACATCGGACGCGAGAATGGAACAGTGTTTCATACTTGCAACAAACTATTTTCTGGCTTAGTTCAAGGTTCGACCAGTTCTGCAACCGCGCGGCCGGTGCGACGCTCGACCTGCTGGCTTAGCGAGGGCATTTCGCCGGCGGCTTCGTCCCTGGAAATGCGTTCAACTCGCCACAAAGGAAAAAACAGATCGCCAAAACCGATAAAGGGCTCGTCATGGACGACTGCGTGTACCCAACTATCAAAAGCATTCAGGTCGAGGCCGCGCAAGAATACTCCGGCTTGAGTAATCTCGTCGAGCATGCCCCAACATTTTTCGCGAGGCGAATGCAGCACAAGTATAACCATAGCGCCTCGCTGAATTCGCATGTTAGCTGTAGATGCCTGATCCATTTCTATGACAGGATTTTTGCAACGGCCGACGACGACCGGAAAATCCTTTCCAATCACTGCTTACATGCGGCTGCAATTGCTCGGGAAATGTGCACCGGTTTGGATGGTTTCTCGCCTTCCGTCGGCCCGTGATTTATTGCATCGGCGACGTCCATACCGCTCGTCACCCGACCAAACGCTGAAAACTTTCCGTCAAGATTCGAGCCATTGCCGACGAGTATGAAGAAATTTGTGGTGGCGCTGTTTGGTTCGTTGGGCCGCGCCATCGATACAATGCCGCGCACATGCTTTATCAGGCTAGGCTCGTCCGGGAGTTTGTGCGTCATCCTTTTCATTAACTCAATTCCCCACTTTTCGCTGGTTGACAGATTGCCTCCCTGAATGACGAAATCTTTTACGACGCGGCTAAAGATAGTGGTGTCCAGCGCGCCGGTCGCCGAGAGATTGAGAAAGTTGCGAACATTTTCCGGCGCTGAATCAGGCAACATTTCAATAACGATATTGCCTGCCTCAGTTTCGAGGGTGACGCATTGTTGCGCCATTTTTTCCACCGATGCGCCGGCAAAAGGTTCCGGCGCACCGGCCCTTACGTCAGGCGTTCTTGCATTGGTCTTTTTCGGTGCCACTTCTGGTGTGTCGGAAGCCTTGGGCACCTCTTGCGCACGTGCGAAGGGTGTCCAAACAAAGAGAATGGCGAACGCAAGCCCCAGCCCCAGCCATTTAAATTTCCGAGATTTCATCTACATCACTTTAGCGTAGCTCGCATTTGGTGATCCAGTGCAGTGATCACCGCCGAGTTCGTCGCAAAATCATGGCGAACCAATTCGAACTCCATTAGAATGCGCGCATTATTTCCGTCGCGTCATCCCTTAGTATTAAACGCATTCTCAATCTAGATGGCCCTCGAACCCGGCACACGCCTTGGCCGCTATCAGGTTCACTCGCAAATCGGTGCGGGTGGTATGGGCGAAGTTTACCTCGCCGAAGACACGCAGCTTCATCGCAAGGTAGCTCTCAAACTTCTGCCGGCAGCGCTGGCCACTAACAGCGAACGCATGCGCCGGTTCGCTCAGGAAGCCCAGACAGCGGCGGCGTTAAATCACCCGAGCGTGGCCCACATCTACGAGATCGGCGAGGCCGGCGAGGCGAAGTTCATCGCCATGGAATTTGTCGAAGGGGGATCATCGCGGGCAGCGACTACGGAGCGGTCTACTACATGACGCCGGGAGCCGTACCTGAATAGTTCATGGGGCGTTGCACAAAAAGTAATCCAGCCCAGTCCGCGTTAGCGGATGACCGATAGTGGCCCAGCGATTTTATTGCTGGGAGGGGTGCGAACCTGACTCTAAGTCCGTGAAACGGACGATTGAAAAGAGTAGATCTCTGGCCCTCATAATTCAGCCGTCCGCTTCACGGACTAGGTCGTTACGCCTCTCATCCCAGCAGTGAACTGCTGGGCTTCTATCATTCGTCCGCGATCGCGACTGAGAGAACTACTTTTTATGCAAAACCGGTTCGTGGCTAAACAAGTTGTAGAGATACAGCATCCTCTGTTGCCAAAAATGCGCGGGGGGCTACCTTTCGTTCGTCGATGAGCTTAGCCAAGTCTGCTGCCAAGCAACCATTGGCCGCCATCGACGACAATTATCTCGCCGCTAATAAAACTAGCTGCGTCTGAACAGAGAAAAACGGCCGCGGTTTCAATATCTTTTATGCGGCCGAAACGGCCGAGAGGAATGTTCTTCTTCAGTTTCTCTTTAACGGGTTCGGGAACCAATCGTTTCATGCCTTCGGTGTCTTCGATCGGACCGGGAGCAATCGCGTTGACGCGAATGCCGTAACGTCCCCACTCAACCGCAAGGTTGCGCGTCAGTGCATCGACGCCGGCCTTGGCCGCGGAAACGTGTAGTTGCATTGGGGTGCCGAGGTAATGCAGCGTGGCGCTGATATTTAGAATCTGGCCGCGCTGCTCCTTCAGTTGCGCGAAGGCAGCGCGACAGACGTTGAACGTGCCTTTCAAATCAATGTCCACGACAGTGCCAAAACCATTTGGCGACAGCTCTTCTGCTTTGCAAAGAAAGTTTCCAGCGGCGCCGTTAATTACAATATCGATCTTGCCAAACCGATCGAGCGTCGCTGCAATCGCGTTTTCCACTTCTTCCGGATTTCGAACATCTCCGGCAACTGCAAACGCTTCGCCAACATTAGCGTCTTGACCGTGTGCGTCGTTGATAATCTTTGTCGCCGCTTCGAGATGATCCATGCTACGACTCACGAGGGCGACATTAGCGCCCGCCTCGGCAAGCGCACGCGCCACGCCGCCGGTTATGCCGGTGCCGCCGCCAGTCACAAAAGCAACCCGACCTTTCAGAATTCCATCAATGAAGATTTTGTCAGTCATGTCAGTAGGCTGGTCCCTTTTTCAGTGGCACAGACTTTAGGAAGCTCTGAACAGTAATGCGAGTTGGCGTTTCCAAACCCGCGCAGCGGGTGGAAGCCGCGCTTCGCGGGCTCAGTGCAGACTTTCACCAACTTGTTGAGAGTCTCCCTTAGTCTGTGGCTTGATTACAGATAACACAGACTGAAGTCTGTGCTACTAGCCACCGGCGATGAAGGGCCGCGACTGCACGATATAAATTTGACCTTTCATGTACGCCCATTCAATGTCCTGATCGCGGCTGCCAAACACGCGCTTGATGCCCGTTGCTGCGGTCACCAAACGGCGTACTACCGCATCAGTCAAGACAATTCGCTCGCCGGTGATAGCAATTTCTTTCACGCCGCCCTGCTCGTCAAATGTGAGCAGGCTATCTTCATCTGAGCGCGTCAAGACCTGAATAGCGTTCGCGCGCGGCTGAAAGATTATTTGTTCCGCCACTTTCTTTCCTTCGACGACTTTAATCCCCAGGCCGCGTTTGGCGCTGATGTAAATTGCTCCTTTGTTTTCTTTATTAAACGGATCGGTGGTAATCATCACGCCCGAACTCTCCGAGTTAATACCCTCCTGAATCAGCACGGCCATGAAAATCTTCGAATGGTCCACGGCCATGCGCTCGCGCGCTTCGTACGCTTCAAAATTCCAGAGCGAGGCCCAAACTGTTTTGATTGCGTCGATTAGTTGCTGGTCGCCTTTAACGTTCGGTACGGTAGTGTACAGACCAGCGCCACTAAAATTCGGCAGGTCTTCCGAGTTAGAAGAGCTGCGAACGAATAACCCTTTGGTGGCAAACTCAAGACGCGCGCGCCGAACAATTTGCGCGCGTAGTTTCTCGTCAAATGTACCTTGCTGAATGCGCTGCCGGAGATCCGTCAACCGGGCACGCCGATAAGTCGGGTCATGAACAAACTTCTGATCGTTCAGCAGCGCATAGATCGCGTCGTCAATTTTGTTTGTTTTGAGAAACTGATCGTAATAGTAAAAAGGGACGCCAAAACCGTTCGGAACTGTGATGCCGGGCAGACGCGCGTTCATCAGTTCGCCCAGATTTGCCGATTTGCCGCCAAACGCAATGCTGGAACGGGCGCGCTGCTGGCTAAGACCAAGTAAGCGTGTCTCAGAAAGATCAAACTTTGGTTTCACGACGTCGAGCCGCTGGGCCAGTCGCTTTTGATACTCGCGCAACTGATCGATGTCAGCACGCTTGATCGAATAGTTGTCGCGGCGCGTTTCGAACGTCACCCACCAGCCATCGTACTGCCTCAACTGCGTGGTCGCGTTTTTTATGTAAGCATTGGGAATGCCCCAACCCTTTGCCAGCAGATTAATGTGCGACAAAGGCGTAGAAGGCTTCGAAGTGATCACGCCTGCGACTGGCGGCAATTGGATTGGAACTTCGTCGAGCACCAGGATTTCGTTGAAGCCGATTTCCACATGCTCGTCGAGCTTGGGAATTACATGAATGCGGCCCAGTCCCGTCGCGACGTTGAGCGCCTGGTATTCCTGCTCCTTGGCAATGTCGCTTTGCAAAACGCGTTGCACGCCGGCGAGCGCCCGCGATTCTTCATCCTGCCGGTTGGAATTAGGCTTGTAGGCAACGGGCGTGAAAAAACTTCTGTTAATGACGTCGGCGGCGATTTTGATCTGATCCGCAGAAATCAGATCGCCTTCCCAGAATTCAAAGGTCCAACGCTTTATCGGTGTTTGATAGGCGATCGTGCCGAGAATGAAGCGCCGGTTTGGTTTCAAATAATTGTTCTCGAAAAACTCGCGGCCGCGCTCAAGCGAGAGATAGGTTCCGTTCACGAAGTCCTTGTGAAACGCATAGCGCTTCGTGTCGACGTAGTAGATTTTGTTCCCGTCTTTGCGATCGATGACAAACAGTACGTGCGGCAACGCATACGGCGTATTCGCATCGTAAGTCACCGCCAGCGAATCGAATTCCGCCTGCGATTTAACCGCGCCGAGCGAACGAGGCCCTTCGGTTTGCGCCGCGATGTGATGCGCAGCTCCTTCTGAAGCCAGGAACAGAAGCAGGCAAGCGACCATCAAATGATTTCTGGAAAGCATTCGCTCAATTCCCTTTTTTGATGCGCTAGATTCAAGCAGTTCAAAGTCCAACCTTCAGGTCGCGCTGCCGCCACAGCACAAGCCAAAGCCTGAATTCTGAACTGCTGGCCTCTGCCCAATTTATGCTCAAGGACTCTCCTCGGCCAGCGCCTTCCCTTTGCGCGCCAGCAATTCTAGCAAATCATCGATGTGGCGGCGCTCCGTCAGAAAGCTGTTGATGTTGATGCGCAAAACTCGACGGCCGTTAAGGACGGTGGTATGAATCCACGCTTCACCGCTGCATTCGATTTCCTGCTGAAGTTTTTGTTGCAGGCGATCCTGTTCAACTTCCGTGACCTCCCTATATTTCGCCGGCAGGAAACGGAAGCAACAAACGGCCGTTTCGATCTCCTGTACGCGCTTGAAGTCGCTCAACTCGTCAATGCGGCCGGCAAAATATTGCGTAAGTTCGATTTGCTTCTCCAGGGCGGCAGCGTAGCCTTGCCTGCCCATGAACTTCAGCGCCATCCACAACTTCAGCGAATTGAAACGCCGCGTGCCCATCTGTCCATAACGAAAGAAATCAAATTCCACGTCGCCGCCGCCGCGATCTTCGTTCAAGTATTCGGGCGTAATATCAAACGCATCGCGCAAAATTCGGCCGCCATCGCGCACCAGTACAGCCCCGCAGGCAAACGGCACAAACATCCACTTATGCGGATCGAAAGTTATGGAATCCGCGAGGGCGATGCCGCTGAGCTTTTCACGATGCCGGGAGGAGAATGCGAGCGTGCCTCCGTAAGCCGCATCGACGTGATACCAGCAATTATTTTCGGCGGCGATTTGCGCCAGTTCTTCCAGCGGATCGATTACGCCCGTTGAGGTTGCTCCCGCGAGACCGATGATGCAACAGGGAATGGCGCCGGCCTGGCGATCTGTGTCGAGCTGTTTTCTGAGGGCGTCGGTCTGAATGTGAAAATCAGGACCGGTTGGAATCTTGCGCAGGCTGGCGCGGCCGAGGCCCAGGATGTCGACACTTCTTTCAATTGAAAAATGAACCTGCGCGGAAGCGTAAACAATCAAGTCGCCGGGCGCCGATCTCAAACCAGTTTGTACTGCGGTTTGATGAGCGCGATCGCGCGCGCACTTCAGGGCAATCAGGTTTGCTTCGGTGCCGCCGCTTGCGAGCGTGCCAAAACTTGCGGGACCATAGCCAACCAATTCGCACAGCCAGCGGATCACCCGCGCTTCGATCATTGCCGAGGTTGGTCCATTGCGCCAGGCGCCTGCATTCTGGTTGAGCACCGACGTCAAGGCATCGGCCCAAACGCCAATCGGCAACGGGGTGGGATTAAACTGGCCGAAATAGCGCGGGCTGGGGACCTGCATCGCGTGCGCTAACACTTCATCAGTGAAGCGCGCCAGAATTTCTTCGGCAGCAATGC
Organism: Blastocatellia bacterium; assembly: GCA_013697915.1. Taxonomy (GTDB): domain Bacteria; phylum Acidobacteriota; class Blastocatellia; order Pyrinomonadales; family Pyrinomonadaceae; genus PSRF01. The sequence goes on from JACCVY010000199.1 coordinate 15,596, forward strand.
CCTGTTCAGGAAACGGCTCATCGAAGATTTTCAGTAGGTCTTGTGGCGTTGCTGAGGAAGTAACCTTTCTCAAGTCAAGCGTCGCGACATAATCAGTAATGATTGCCGTAACAGCGCGCCCCAGTCGTTCGTGCTGTGTGGCCAGATCATCGCTCATAACAGTTTTCGTCATAATTAACTTTGGAGGTAAGCGCAATCTTCTAACTGGGAACTTGGCGCAATGTTCTAACTGGGACCGCGGGCGTCCCGCCCGCCAATGAGCGCGAAGCGCGAAAGGAAGATTCGATATAAACTTCCTCGCGTTTAGATATCGCTAACGTACCAGCGGGCGGGACGCCCGCGGTCCCAGTGAAGAAGTTGCGCTCAAACTTCAGGACAGAATCTCACGCGCAGTTGCAAACAAGCAAAAGTCTCCATAACGAACTTGCAGCTTTGCGCTATTCCAAGCTTTAGAGCAAACTTTTTGGCAATGAACACAGCAACCGCAACTGTTCAATTCAAAGAAAGCCTGAAAGCTGAGATGGCGGCTTACGAAGTAACGCTTCCCAGAAAGGCTCTTGACGGCTTGGCAAGATATTTTGAACTGCTTTCTGATTGGAATTCACGCCTCCATCTCGTCTCGTTTCATTCTCCGCAAGAGTTTGCAACCAGACATGTGCTCGAATCTCTGTTGCTGTTGAAATATTTGCCCCAAGGCGCGCGCCTTGCCGATGTTGGTTCAGGTGGCGGGCTGCCGATGGTTCCGTGTCTCATCGCCAGATCTGATCTACAGGCGGTGCTGGTGGAGGCTTCAAAAAAGAAAGCTGTGTTTCTGCGCGAAGTTTTGCGTGAAACATCAACTAAAGACAGAGCCCAGGTGTTCGCCGAACGATTTGAGAACGTGGCGACTCTGGAAGTTGATTTCGTTACCTGCCGCGCGCTCGAGCGTTTTGAGACAATGCTTCAGAGTCTGGTGAGATGGTCGCCAACTCCCAGCACAATGCTATTTTTTGGGGGCTCAGGGTTAGGTGGAGTAATTGATGACCTGGGCCTTTCGAGTGAACGAATCCTAATACCCAATTCCGCGCGGCGCTATCTTTTCATCGTCAACAAAACCAGCCAGCCACACGACTAACGTTGCCCGCGGATGACACTTTCTTAGCAGTTCAGTATCGGCTAAGGGATGCGGGCGAGACGGCCAGATCCCTGTGAAGACGTTGAGGATGTTTGTCGTGGTTCTGGAACCCCACTCCCGTTGGTTATTTACACGGCCTAGAGAAAGATTTAGTGCCGGCCGACATTTCCGAGCGAGATGTCGACACAGAACCGCCTGAGAGTTGGCTAAGCGCCCCGGCCAACTCAACGGGTTCGCGGCCCACTGCGTGCCGCGACTGATTCTCCTAAGTGCTCGGGAAAGCAAATATGAACCGCAAGACAAAATTCCTTTTCATTACCGCGACGTTCGTTTCACTGTTACTGGTCGCACCAGTTGTGAATGCAGATCCGCTGCAGATCATCACGCAGAGTGGTGGCTTTCATTTCACCGGATTGGGAAACAACGGCAACGGCACGCCCAGCAACCAGTTTGATGTATTCATTGGCGATGCTCAGTCTGAATCAAACACGGTTGATTCAGCGGGCGGTAGTTTCGTTGCACTCATTAATCCGCTGACGTTCATCCAGGACTTTACGGGTGTCGGCTCGGAAGGAACTTATCCCCTCAACTTCTCGGAGTTGCTAAGTGTTAACGGCCGGACGCAGACACTGGACCTGATTGGCTCGCTGACAATTGGAACTTTCAGCGACTCGATCTCGCTTCTGACTAACTCTCGTATTATTTGGCAGTTTAATTCGTTTACCGTGGCAACGACGGTGCTGCCGGTCACTATTTTCGGAGCTGACAACGGCGCCTATCACGACTTTCTGAGCGCGCGGTTTGAGGTCAAACCAAACTGCGATACGCCTGTTCCTGAACCAGCGACCATGGTGCTTTTGGGGACCGGATTGGTGGGCCTAGCTGCTAAAGTTCGACAGCGGCGAAAAACGAAAACTTCCGTCTAATTCGAAGATTGAATATCAAGTAATCGCAAAAAAAGGTGCGGCGTTTCATAAGGAACGCCGCACCTTTGGTTTTGATTAGGAGACAATCCTAGGGAACGATTTCAAGCGCAATCAACTGTTGTCCCGAAACCACAAATTCGGCCGGCGGCAATTCGAACTCATAGACCGGCGAGAGGACTGTCGGTGTGTACCCGCCTGAGTTGCGATCGCTGTTCAGCGTGGCTACAACCGAGGGCGGCAGATTCGGTAGTTCACTTGTCCCGATAACTGCGCCGGGAGTGATGCGGAATAGTTTCACGTAAAGCCGATCGCTCTTCTTCACTTTGTTGATTGCCCTTACCAACTGTCCGAGGTCCTGCGGAACAAAAGCCCGGGATGCGGATCCTTCCTGCAACGCGCCGCCATCACCGACAAAAACCAGAAGCTGACCCGGCGTCGCGTCATTTGGAATTTGCACTGGTATGCGCTGGACGAATTGTTTTCCTGACTCGGTTCGCACATATGCCTGCACCTCAATCTGCTCGCCGCGGTGGGCTTCCGTCTTATTCAGGGCTATGCGTTCGAGTGTCGCTGCATATTTCGTGTCAGTCGAGGAAATGTCCAGGCTTACGCCTTCGATTTGCACGTCGTCAAAACCGCTACCGAGCAAAGAACTAATAGGTCCTGCCACCGAGCCGGCGGCCAACACCGGTGAATTTGCCGCTGAAAAGCGGCGGTCCAATTCGACAGGTTCCTGACCGCGAACATTGATGGCGCCCTTGATCGTGATCGTCGAGTCGCCAAGCGCTCGTTCGCTCGAAGTGATCGTATTAAAGATGGTTAGATTCAACAGCAGCGGCGTCAGAAAAGAATCGTTCGCTATTTCGTAAGAATAAGTGTCACTACGATCGCGGCTGGTGTGCAGCTTAATCTTAACGGGAATCATTTTCGGGCTCTGACCCAGCTCGCCAAAGACTCCCGAGGCGCGATCCTGGGATATTGTTCCCATCATCGTTCCCGGAATAGAAAGCTTAAAGGAGTTATTGACGTTTGGAATGACGGTGACGACGGCCGTTTCGCTCATCGGCATGTCGGAAGCGCCCAAACCGAGAAATGGATGCCCGAAAGCATAAATGCGATTGCCATCGCGAAACGTAACTGTGCCGGCGGCCGCAATTGAATAATCACCTCTAACCAACTGGACACTAATTGACGTTCCCGGCGTCAGTGTTTTTTCGTTTGCTGTTCCCAGCGGCGTGATGTTAGCCGAACCGCCGGCTCCTGAAACCGGCAGTAGTCCATTCGCCATAAGCTGTGGGGCAAACATCGCCAGCGATTCCTGGCTGATGCCACCAAAAACCATCGGCGTGGCAATCTGAACCACCTGCTGGCCGAGCAAAGGCATCAAGGGTGAACCTTGCGAAACGGGTGCAATAAGCGAAGCAGAGGTAACGGATTGTTTCGGCAGGTTAGGCTTCCAATCGGTGGAGGCCAACTGAGCGAATGAAAATGCTCGCGGTTCCTTCGGTCCCTGGCGGTTCTCCGCGTTGCCTTTTTCAAACAGCTCGATCATCTGTTTGATTGGCGTGATCCCAGCGATCGGCTCTTTCGAAAATGGAAAGCTAAAAGCAATCGCGCCGACTAATTTGTTGTCGATGTAAACCGGCGAGCCGGACATGCCGGCAAAAACTCCAGTCTTTTCCACGTTCGCTCCGCTAAGCCTGGCGATGATGGCGGACTGCCTTGGTCCAGGAAAACCGGGCAAAACGCCCAGGATCTCTACGGAAAACTCCTGCGGCTCGGTGCCGGAAAAAACTGTTTGCGCCGTGCCCTTCATGCCGGGACGAAGGTCTTCAAGAGGGAAAAAGCGAGAATCCTGGCCGCTAGTACCCACCTCTGTCTTTTGCGCCGTGGCCAACGCACCGAAGGCCATGACGGTAATCACAATTAAGAATAAGCGGCCAAAACTTTTCATTAGAACTACCTCTTACGACCTTGTCATGCAGACTGAATAATCTTCGTGCCCATCTTCTTGGATGCGCTGAGGCGAAGTTTCGCACGCTGAGTGACTATAGCTTTCGCCTATGACGCGGTCAAGATAGAGTTCGGAAAATGAACTATTGGGGCCTGAAACTCTATAGAGAACGCTCCACCTGGCAATGAATGGGAGTAACCTTTTAGCTGAGTGTTTATGGATAGTTCATCTTCCTCTGCAAATCAGCAAAGCGCGGGTCTGAGCGCAGAGGATCAAACATTGGTTCAACTTTGAGGGTGATAATCCAGCCGGCCCGTTCTTCGTAAGCTCGACTGAGGTGGTTTATCGCGTTGTCTTTGTCGCCCAGCCCCGTATAAAGCGTAGCCAGATCATAAGGTGAAACATATCCGTGCGCGGACATCTCCTTTAGTTCATTCAGTATTTTCAACGCCTCGCCTCTTCGACCTGATACTGCATAAGCGTGACCTAACAGTCCCAGGATGTTTGACGTCCTTTCCGAAAGCTCGATCGCCTTTTGATAAGCGGCGATGGCTTCATCGTATCTTCCCTGGAACTCGTAGGATTGGCCTAGATATCTTGTCCCCGCCAGCGGGTCCCGCCCTCGGAGTCTGGACGAAAGTGGGGAGCAACCAGTATGCGTTCACGTGGGAAAGCTATCTATTCGATCTGGGCAGTGATAGCCCCGCTGGCAGGCTGAAAGTCCACGGCCTCATCACCCTCATCGACAAGGATACTTACACCGCCGTGGATCAATTCGAGTTTTACGACACGGGCGGGAACGTGACTCTTGCCGGATGCGCGACGGAAGTGGCCACACGTATGACCGTCGACCCGGTTACCTCTTGTCCCGGCCCGAGCCTAAGCGGCACATATCCCGACAGGAAATTAAAGCTGCTGAAAGGCTGGAGGAATTAAATGTAGCGCGCGCCCTCCCGTATGCCGCGAAGCGGCCGACCGGGGGGCGTTGTTCCTGCGCTCCCGTAAAATTCTTCGCCTCCTTACCTGCTTCCTCCACAGAACACTTCCACTTGGCGCACGGGTTTTCGCATGATAACGTGCGCCGCAGTGGGGGCCTGCAACTAAGTTCGAATCACGCTAAGAATGTAAGCAAGAAATGGATTCAATTGAAGGTTTCATTCTCGTCGGTGGCGAATCGCGCCGGATGGGTACGGATAAGGCGCGCCTAACGCTACACGGGCAGACTTTCGTTGAACGCCTAGCCGTTCAGCTATCAGCGGTGGCTCGGTCGATAAGCGTTGTCGGAGACCCTGCGATTGGCGCTCAAAACAACCTTCAAACGGTAGCTGATGTCTATCCGCGTTGGGGTGCTCTGGGAGGTGTGCATGCGGCCCTGGCTGCTTGTGCCGCTGAATGGGCATTGATAGTAGCCTGTGATTTCCCTTTTACAACCAGCCAGCTTTTCAATCGCATGGCGCATTTACGCGAAGATTTTGAAGCAGTGGCGCCCATTCAAGAAGATCAGATTCCTCAGCCACTGTGCGCGCTCTATCGGATAGCCGCATGCCTCCCGCTTACGGAAGAGATGATCAAATCTGGCGAGCGAAAACCAGTAGCTCTGTTACAATCTGTCAGAACGCGTTGGGTTCCTTTTGCGGAGATACAGGATTTGCCGGAAGCTGAACGGTTTTTCGATAACATCAATACACCCGAAGACTATGCCCGCATTATTGAGAAAGGAACGGTAACGCGGATGATTTGACTCGAGATGTCCATGACGTAAGACGCGTCCCGAACACCACGTTGTTACTTCATCCCTGGCTTTTATCTCGATGCCCCGACGACGTTTCGGTAAGAAGTTATTCAAGTCGTTTTTGCCAATCCTTCTTGTATTGGTGCTCGCCTGCGTCATCGCGCTCGTTTCGATTGTCCACGGAATCACTCGCCCGCCACGCCAGCCTTACCTGGTTACGCCCCAATCGTTTTCACAAATCAGCGGCTCGGCCTTGAAGGTAACGGACGAAAATTGGCGCAATCGTGATGGCACTGCCGCGCGCGGTTGGCTGTTACGTGGAACTGAAGGTGCGCCCGCCCTTATTCTTCTGCATCGATACGGCGGCGACCGTTCCTGGCTGTTTAATCTTGGCATTAAGCTAAATGAGGCGACCGGATTTACTATTTTGTGGCCCGACTTGCGCGGCCATGGTTTGAATCCGCCCGTGACTGTGTCCACCTTCGGCATGAAGGAAGGCGATGACGTACTGGCCGCGTTGGATTTCCTTCGGGGCTTGAAAGGCTCCAATCGAGAGCATCTGACGGCGGATGTTTTTGGAGTCTATGCCGTTGAATTAGGAGCTTACGCTGCCATGCGTGCCGCAGTTCAGGACTCGACGGTGCGAGTGCTGGTCCTTGATTCGTTGCCACGCAGTTCTGATGAATTGCTGAACGCCGGCGTAAGCCATCAGATCGGTGTCACTAACAATATAGTTCTGTCGGTGGCCCGCTTCGCTACTCGAATCTACTTCCTGGGCCGTTACCAAAACGGGTCATCCTGTCAGATGGCGAATGAGCTGAAGAATCCGCAAGTGCTATTGCTGGCGGGCGCGGATGATGATTATCTGCGCGATTCTACCGCTGCCGTACAGCCTTGCTTTCCCAACAAAGCAAACGTCGAAGCAAAACTGGACTTGCCGTTGACGGGGTACAATTTGCCTTCGGCGACGGGCGAACAAGGTGAAGGCTACGATCGCCCGGTCATAGATTTCTTCGCAAAAAACCTGCGGTAATTCCAACTCACAACGGAGTGACCGCGACCATGGCTAAGCGGCCGTTGTTTGCAATCACATCGATTTGGACTGACTCGGACCGTCGCAAGCTATCCAGTTCACTCACCGGAACTAAAAACAAAACTGTCTGTCTGCGTTGGTGGCTTTCAGAAACCACCTGGCGAATTCCGTCATACATAACTGGCTCGTGGTCCTCTCCATAAACTACACGGCCCGCTGCGTAAAACTCCGGACTGCGATCATCTCGGTGTAATCCAAATAGGGGCGCGCGCGCATAACCGCGCTCGTCGGCAACTTGAATCAACCTTCTGGAAGACTCAGCATCAAAAATTCCGGGCGCAACTGAATGCAAGGCCACCACGACAATTGCGAAAGTTGCTGTGCCGATCAGAATTGCCGCCGCCTGCCCGCGTCGACGCAAAAGCAGCGCGAGCACGCCAGCAGTTGCGCTAATTGCAGCGATTATCAACGCAGCGCGGATAGATATTTTTCCCGACTGCCCGGCGAAAATCAGAAGCGCGATCGCGCCTATCAGTCCGAACGCCCCGGTGGTAATGATGGTCCAATTGTTTTTAGCTACGGAATGAAGTTGCGCCAGCCGCGAGCCAGCCAAAAGGGCTACGGCAGGTAAGACTGGGAGTATGTATCCGGGAAGTTTCGAACTTGAAAAGCTAAAGAAGACCAGCGGTAAGAGTATCCAGGCCAGCGCAAAAGTTTGCAGACGGCTGACGTGATCATCACTGCCTTTCCAAAACGCCTTGCGCGCCTGCAACATTCCATCGACAAGGAGCGCACTCCATGGCAATGCCAGTATTGGCAGAACCACCAGGTAATAATAGAGCGGGCCGGGATGATGATATTTGTTCGTGGCATAGCGCTCGAAATGATGTTTGATGATGAACTCGTCGAAGAAAAGTATTCCATGCTTCCAGAACATCGGGCCGTACCAGACGGCTGCAACAGCCAGCGATAGCGGGATTCCCCACACAGCGCTCAGCAGGAGACCTCGCGCCGGCGCTTTTCCGCGCAGCGTGTAGTAAGCGCCAATCACGCCAAACGGAATAATAAATCCCACCAGCCCCTTTGCAAGCAGCGAAAGCCCGATCGCCAGGTACAAGCCCGCCAACAGCCGACGTCGCGACTTCTGATCAACCTCAAGCTCGGCCGCAAAAAAGAAAACGAGCGCCCAGGCAATGGTCATCGTGACGACGATGTCAAAACTTACGGCGCGCGAAAATGCGATTAATCCGCCGCTCGTTCCGGCAACCAGGGCGCTCCAAAAACCGATGGCGCGGCGCTGTTCAACCGTCTCGCTGCGTTCAGCTCGCCGGCCAATCCAAAAGACCGCGGCGATGGTTAGCAGACCACAAACGGCTGCGGCCGCGCGCGCCGACCATTCAGACACACCGAACAGTTTGTACGCCGCAATCACCAGCCAATAAAGCAGCGCCGGTTTTTCAAACCACAAATAGCCACCAAGCGTCGGTGTGATCCAATCGCGCCGCAGAAACATTTCATGCGCGACCCGGGCATAGCGCGGTTCATCCGGACCTACAAACGGAAGATGGCCCAGACCGTAGAAATAAAACAGAATTAAAGCGATGAAAAGAAGAATGCTGCCGCGCTTGGCAAGGATTGAAGGTTGCAAGTATAGTCGCCCCGAGATTCGTCAGTTGTTAATTGTCAGTAGTCAGTGGTCAGTGGTTCGTCTGTGGACAAGTTTTTCGTCCTAATAACGGCTGTCCATTTGAGGCGAAGAGTATCATCGAAATGTAAGCCCGTGACAAACTGAACCGCGAAACACCGGACCACTATTATCACTACTGACAACTGACTACGGACTACTGACAAATAACAACTGACTATGCTACGCACCGCAGTCATCGGCGTGGGCCATCTGGGCCGCCAACATGCTCGCATTCATTCCGGTCTCGCGGCTGAAGGTCTCACTCAGTTCGTCTCCGTCTGCGATATCGACGAAGTTGCAGTTAAATCAATTGCCACGGAAAGAAATACCGCGTGGAGCAGAGACTGGCGCGAACTTGTCGGCAAGGTTGATGCTGTAAGTCTGGCAGTGCCGACGGAGTCGCACTGCGAAATCGCCTGTGGCCTGCTTGAAGCCGGCGTGCATGTGCTCGTCGAGAAGCCAATCTCGCGAACGCTCGAAGAAGCAGACCAAATGATTGCGGCGGCGCACAAGGGCGGCGCTCTTTTGCAGGTTGGTCATCTCGAGCGGTTTAACCCGGCGCTGATTGCGCTGCGACCGCACGTGCGCAAACCTGTCTATTTTGAAATTCACCGCGTCGGCGAGTTTACGGCACGATCGCTGGACATCGACGTCGTGCTCGATCTGATGATCCATGATTTGGACATCGTTCAATGGTTAGTCGGCGAAGAAATAGAAGTTACTGAACTGCACGCGGTCGGCATTCCGATTCTTACAAACAGGGTTGATGCTGCAAATGCGCGGTTGGAATTCGCGTCGGGCGCCGTTGCCAACATCACCGCCTCGCGCGTGGGCACTGAAAAAATCAGGAAGATGCGCTTTTTTCAACCGCATGACTACGTCGCGGTCGACTACGCAACTCGCCATGCGTCGATCAGCAGCCTGGCGCCGCCCAGTGCCGAGGGCGCCTGGCCGGGAGTCAAGATCCACAATCTCGACGTCATCGACGTTGAGCCTCTGCGGGCCGAAATCATTTCGTTTGTTGAAGCAGTGCAGAATGGCCTGCCTTCGCCAATTTCCGGCGGTGACGGGCGGCGGGCGCTGGCGTTAGCTTTGCGAGTGTTAGATCGAATCGAAGAGCATACTGCGAAAGTCCAAGTAGGATCTGTGGGCGCGAGTTTTCGCTAACTAAGAGCGGGGGCATGCCCACCTTCCTGTCCTGAGAGCTTTTCCGCGCGCACCCGTCGCCACGACCTTGAAAGCCTCTCAAGATTCAGAAGTTCACTCAACAGAGTGAAACTCTCAGGTTGGAAAGGTGGGCATGCCCCCGCTCTTCAGCGCCCGCGCTGGCGGGCCCTCCTGAAATATGTCGACACCAGCAAACACTATCTCTTCCTTTCTTGATGAGCGGATCGCGGCCGGCGATTTCCCTTCCGCCGTCTACTTTGTTGCCGAGAAGGACTCAGCGATTTTTGCGGACGCGCGGGGCAATGCAGTAGTCAACCCGCGCCCAATTCCCGCAACCGCCGAAACAATCTACGACCTCGCTTCGCTCACCAAGCCGCTGGTCACCGGTCTTTTATGCAGCCGTCGCATCGAAGCCGGCGAGCTAACGCTCGACAGTTCCGTTGCCCATTATCTCGCCGAGTTTGACCGCACTGACAAACAGAACATCACGCTGCGCCAGTTGCTGACCCATACATCGGGCTTGCCGGCTTGGCAGCCGCTATATGTTCTTGCTGAAGGCCAGCGCGATCGCGCACCCGGGGCGATTGCCAACTTGAAGTTGGAATACAAACCCGGCACGCGCGTCGTCTATAGCGATCTCGGTTTCATTTTGCTGGGATTTTTGTTGCAACGAATGACGGGTAATCGTCTGGCGCAACTCGCGCGTCAGGAAATTATCGAGCCGCTAAAACTGCAACACACATTTTTCAACCCTGAGCAGGCGATGCAAACCGGAATTGCCGCTTGCGAGATCGGCAATGGCTACGAACGCGAGATGTGGAACAACACCGGTGGCAGCGCGTACCGTGACTGGCGCAAAGAACTGATTTGGGGCGAGGTCCACGATGGCAATGCGCATTTTCTCGGGGGCGCTGCTGGGCATGCGGGACTTTTCTCGACAGTGCAGGAGACATTTGTTTTGGCCCAACAGTTCCTCACCGGCGAAAGTAGATTATTGAAACCTGAGACTTGCCGGTTGTTTCGACAAAACATGACGCCAGGTTTGGAAGAAGCGCGTTCGCTCGGCTGGCAACTAGCTGCGACTAAGGATTCGACGGCCGGACCCGATCCCCCCGGCGACAGTTTTGGCCATACTGGTTTCACCGGCACGAGTTGTTGGATCGATCCGCAGCATGAAAGAGTTTTCCTTCTACTCACTAACCGCACACACGCCCGCAGTTTGCCTTTTGCAAACATCAACAGCGTGCGCCGGCGTTTTCACAGTCTTGCAGTTGCCGCGCTGGATAAAACAGGCTTGGCCTAAAGTCAGAATGCCTCCGCCAAATCTGCACGATCGCGAGGATGTAATTCCGCTTTCCCCTAAAGCTCCTCACTACAGCCACGGCTGTGCCGTCCGATGTGCGGCGGCGGCTTTGCCCCGCCGTTAAGTGCTCGTCTCGAATCGGGCTACGCCCTTGGTCCAGGCTTAACTCACATTTTGACTGAAGGAATTCCAAAACCAAGGGGCACAGCCCCAAAATTCTCGGGAGCAGTCCTACGGCGGGGCAAAGCCGCCGCCTCACATCAGACGGCATAGCCGGAACCCCAATAACCTTTTGAGACAAAACCGTAATTCTCAGGGCTACTGCTTCGATGTCGTGATCACTGAGTGAGACGTAGCACTTGTGCGCACGTCGTTTGGAAGTACGGTGAATGAACTGAGGCCGAGAAAAACACGATCGCCGGTCCGCAATCTGAATGCATTGCTTTCCGGTTTGGGTCGGGTAGCAATTACCGGTTTGGCGTTGGAACGTTCAGGAGTCTCGGTTGTTAGATAGAACGGGGTGTCACTTGTATCACAGCCGCCGCTGCTCGCTTCAAGCCGAATTCGCAGACGCTCGTAAGCTCCCACAAAACTGATTTCTTCCACAACCCCGCCCGAAAGACAAGCATGTCCAGTTGGAAACTCCTGATTCTTGCTTACCAACACATCCTCTGGACGGAAGATCAGTTTCACCGCTTGTCCCTCTTGAAAGCGATCGTTCAGCAAACGCGCGGGCATTTGCGCGTTGCCCACTACAACGTGGCCGCCGGTGACAGTGCCTTCCAAAATATTGGCCGCACCCAAAAAAGTGGCGACGTATTCGGAAGCCGGATTGTTATAAACCTCCCGCGGCGTGCCGATCTGTTCGATGTGGCCCACATTGATCACCGCGATGCGGTCACCCAGTTCCAACGCCTCTTCCTGGTCGTGAGTAATAAAAATCGCCGGCACATTGACCTTCCTTAGCAACGCCCGAATTTCACGGCGCAGATGCACACGCGTCTGTGCGTCCAGCGCACCGAAGGGCTCGTCAAACAACAGCACTTCAGGGTTGTACGCGAGCGTGCGTGCGATTGCGACGCGCTGCTGCTGTCCGCCGGAAAGTTGCGAGGGATATTTCTTGCGGTGCTCTTCCAATTGGACCAGCGACAGTAGTTCGTTGACGGTGTTCTTTATCTCTTTGCGCCGGCGCCTCCTGATTCGCAGCCCGTAACCGATGTTCTTCTCCACCGTCATCTTCGGAAACAGCGCATACGACTGGAAGATGACGCCGATGCCGCGTTCACGCGGCGGCAACTCTGTTACGTCCTTGCCGTGAAGCATTATTTTTCCGGTGTAGGGCTGTTCCAGGCCCGCAATGATTCGCAGGATGGTGGTCTTACCGCTGCCGGACGCGCCGAGCAACACCAGCGCTTCGCCTTCAGCAACATCGAAAGAGATGTTTTCAAGGACACTGGTCTGACCAAAACGTTTGCTGAGACCAACGATGCTGGCGGCTGGTTGAGGCACACTTTCCGTCAAAGGCGGTGTTCTCGATAGATCCATAATTCTGGCAACCTGGGCTTTCATTGTTCAGCCTCAGTCCACGTCTAACCAATCGCGTGCAAAAAAGAGCACACTGAAAATTAGAAACGAAAAGAGCGCCAACACAATGGCAATGGCATTGGCCGCTTCGATTTGTCCTTCATTAAACTTGGCAAAGATATACAGCGGCGCAGTCTGCGTTCGTCCCGCCAGATTACCCGAAACCAGGATGGTCGAACCAAACTCGCCGACAGCGCGTGCGAACGTCAGCAGTGCGCCGGAAACAATTGCGCCGCGCAACGACGGCAGGGTGACATGCCAGAAAGTCTGCCAGCGGGTTGCACCAATGGTCGCCGAAGCCTCTTCCAGCGAGCGGCTCATGGTATCGAATACTGGTTTGATAACGCCGAACGCTAATGGAAACGTAACGAAGATGTTGGCGAGCACTATGGCCCCGGCCGTGAACATGACCTGGATTCCCTGCGGCCTGAGAAGACGCCCGAGCGTGCCGTATGGTCCCCACAAGAGCAGTAAAGCAAAGCCTGCTACCGCGGTAGGGATCGCAGTCGGCAGTGAGATGGTGACTATCAATGCGTTGCGTCCCAGAAAGTTGTAACGCGAAAGCACGTAAGCGGCGAACAAGCCAAAAAGAACATTGAATGTCGTCGCCCAAAAACTGGTGACCATTGAAAGCTTGAGAGCGAAGATGGCTTCCGGCGCATTCAGTGCAGCCCAGAAATTTCCCAACCCACTGCTGGTTCCAAAGATAAAGATCGAGGCCAGCGGCAAAAATACCAGCGGCATCATCATGAAGATGAGCATCCAAATGCTTAACGGCCTCACTACATCAAAGCCGCGCACGTGCCGCATTGTTGGTATTACTGAGCTCATGAGTTCATTGCCGAATGCCTTACTTCCTCTGCACTCGGTCGCGAAAGATTCCTTCAATCACTTGCGGATACGCTTTGTCCCAGCCGCCAAAATAGCTGACGTCAAAAGGCATCTCAATGCGGCCGAATTCAGCAGTTTGTGAATTAAGAGTTTCGTCAGTTACTGAATAAAAATGGTACCTCACAAAAGCCTGCTGCGCTTCATCGCTCCAAAGGAATTCCATGAAAGCCTCGACAACTGCGCGCTTGGCCGGCGTTACGTTCTTGTCGATAACGACCGCCGGGTGCTCACTGAAAATCGTTGCCTTTGGCACTATGATCTCGACCGGCGTTTTCTTCGATTCCTTCATCAACAGGCCTTCCAACTCGTAGGTAATAAGCGCGTCCCCGAATCCGGTTTCAAACTGCGTGCGGGCTTCGCGCGCTGAACCGGGCGTGGACTTTACATTTCGCCAGATGCCCTGTAGGAGTTGCAGCGCGCGGGCCGTGTCCTGCTCGCCGGACTGCTTTTCTGACTTAATTAACTCCGAACCATAAATCGCAAGTATGGACCATTGCGCGCCGCCCGAGCTGACGGGGTCTGGGTGAATTATTTCTACGCCCGGTTTGGCCAGATCGGAAAAATCATGAATGCCTTTCGGGTTTCCGCCTCGTACCAGAATGACGAAAGGAGTTTTGTTCACGATCCCTTTGTAAGGCGTATTGTGCCAATCAGTGGTCACGAATCCGCCACGCTGCAATCGCTGCGCATCACGATCGATCGATAGGATGGCGATGTCAGCAGGAACTCCCTGCACAATTTGATTTGTTACGGTTTCTGATCCGGCAAATGAAGAGGTGAAGCCCACGTCCTCGCCATGTTCTCGTTTCCACTTGGCGGCGAAAGCGGGGTAAATTGCTTTCTCCAGCACTTCCTTCATGATGGAGAAGCCGTAAAGAGTTATGTTTAGTCCGCCTCTTTCCGCCGGTTGTTGGGGCAGACAACTTGCTAACAAAGCGAGCATGAGCAACGTCGAAGTGAATAGGGCGGCTTTGTTGAAAGTCTGCTTCATACAGATAAACTAAAGCCTTTCCAGCCCGCTCAAATCGGGCGCGCAAGGGGTTAAATTAACGGAGGATTACTGGTCTATACCATACCTTTGCCTTTTCTGGAAACAGGTAGTTTAAAACCTGTCGTTAGCACATGATATGTCCGGTCTCATTAACACATGAAGTGTCCGATCTGAGCGGCAGGGGTCAAAGCAGCATGCCAGTATGGTGGGATGCAGCAAATGACACAGGCCGCAGTGGAGCGGGC
>JACCVY010000208.1 GCA_013697915.1 Blastocatellia bacterium
TTGCGACGATCTCGAAACGCGCCAAATGCTGCTCGAAAACCTGATTGAAGAGGAGCAGGGCGCAGAAAACCATCCGGAATTGTGGTTGCGGTTTGCCGAGAGTTTAGGTGTTACGCGCGAAGAGGTCCGGAATGCTGAGTTGTTACCCCAGACTAAAGATTCAGTGGCGCGTCTGAAACAGTTGACGCAGAGTGCAGACTATCGCGAAGGTCTGGCGGCACTCTATGCTTACGAGAGTCAGATTCCGGAAGTGGCGCAAACAAAACGAGCCGGCTTGAAAGAGTTTTATGGAATCGATGACGAACGAGGCGTGTCCTTCTTTCGCATTCATGAAAGCATCGACACTATTCACCAACAAGTCGAAATGCGGATCCTGAGCAGCGAGTGTCGCACTTCGGATGATCAAATCAAAACAATCTCAGCCGCGAAAGAGGCGGCCAAAGCACTTTGGTCATTTCTCGATGGCGTTTCCGCCGCGTACTTGGAGACAGAGTCGCAAGCTGTCACTGCGGACTCGAAATGTTAACCTGCCATCAGCGATTGTTATTTCGAGAATAAAAAACTTTAGATTTATTTTCCGAAGTGCGTATAATCCGTCCGTCACAAACGATATATGGGGCGTTCGCTTCCTTTGACCGCCCTAACCAAACAATTCAAGGTATCGAAGACGACGGTCGGCGGATCCAATCGTTGAGCTCGCCGGGCTCGATTTAAGGGAGCATCCGTGCGTTATTCCGGCTGGTTTGGTTCGCTAAATGATCCCCTCTGAAACTATAGCAAGGAGTCAAACATGAATCCGACGAAGCTCACAGACATACTTCTTTTGGCCGCAATCCTGTTAACCTTGACTTCAGTTACCTTAGCGCAAGGAACTACGTCGCGGGTAACCGGGACCGTGCTTGACGCCAAAGGGGCTGCTGTCCCAGGTGCTGCCGTGACTCTTACAAACGAGGGAACTCAGCTTTCCTTGGCGGCACAGACGGAAGACAGCGGCAGTTATAGCTTTCAGTCAATTCAAGTAGGAACCTATACAATCACCGCTGAAAAACAGGGATTTAAAAAATTCGTATCTACTCACAACCTAGTTGATGTAAATCAACCCACCACCGTTAACGTAACGCTGGAAGTCGGCGGCGTTTCCGAGGAAGTGAGAGTCGAAAGCACAGCAGAGTTGGTGCAGACCGGCAGCTCCGGCAATCTGGGTAATACGATTGACCAGCGCGTATTAGAAACGTTACCTATCGTCGGCACGCGCGGACGCAACCCGTTAGAGTTCATAAATGTTCAGCCAGGAGTTGCATCAGGGGCCAACACGGGCGGCGGAAACCACGTTAATGGCGCTCGTGATCGGGCTTTTAATTTCACACTTGATGGTATCGACGTTAACGAGACCAGTGCCGGCGGTTCTAACTTTACGCCAATCAGAACGAACCCCGATTCATTGGCTGAGTTTCAAATTGTTACGAGCAATTTCACAGCCGAACAAGGGCGAAGTAGCGGAGCGCAGGTGGCGCTCGTAACTCGCTCTGGGACGAATGATTTTCACGGCACCTTGTTCGAGTTCTATCAAACGCCCCGTTTCAACGCGAATGAATATGAAAATAATCTTAATGGCAGGCCGCGAGGTCAGTTTGTACAGCACATCTTCGGTGGCAGCCTTGGTGGCCCGCTGTTTTTACCACGCTTTGGTGAAGGCGGGAAGACTTATTACAACGGACGCAATCGTACTTTTTTCTTCGTTAACGTCCAACTTCTGCGTGCAACGCAGAGCATTAGCCGCACGAGAACTGTTCTGACGCCACTCGCAAGGCAGGGAATCTTTCGCTATGTTTTGGGCGGACGAAATAATCCCGCTGGCGTTAGCGGGGCCTCGGTTGATGCCAACGGCAATCCACTTCCAGGTCTGACTATTGCTTCGTACAGCGCCGTCGCCAACGATCCGTTGTGCAAGACGAATCCTGCTAACTGCGGACTCGATCCGCAAGTGCAGGCGCTTTTGGCACTCACTCCACTACCTAACAACTTCTCCGGTGGTGATGGCTTGAACTACGCCGGGTTTACGTTTCTAACTCCAACCATTGAAAGACAGCACGATCTCAGCTTTAAAATTGATCATACTTTCAATGAGCGCAACAGTGTGTTTGTCCGCTACTCACAAGGCGAACAGGATACCGTCGGCGATTCTGGGAACGGTAATACTAATGGTGCGCTGATCGGCGGCAGTGGAGGACCAAGAGCCTTCCCTGGTTCGCCGCTTAATATTAATACCTTGCGTAATCCGAAGAATCTGGCAGTCAACTATCGCTGGTCGCCGACTGCCACCGTGACCAACGAACTTGTGGTCGGCTTCAATCGTTTCACCTTTAGCTTCAACAATGCGGACCCTAATGCCAATTCAAATTCCCCGATTATCTTTAGTTGCTTGAATGTCTCGGACACAAACTGTTTGAATGTCACCAATCCATTAGACAACAGTCCGACCATTAACAACGCGCGCAGCATACGGACCTACCAGCTTGTTGATAATTTTAGCTACCTACATAATTCTCACACGTTCAAATTTGGAACAAACTTAAGGTTTCAACAACACCGCGATAATCGTGGTGGCGCGGGTGGCTTGGGCATAAACCTGATCGTGGACTTCAACCGTTCGGCCAATCCTGTTCCCTCAAGTTTTAACCTGCCAGCCAACAGCAGCAGCGTTATCAATTCGACCGATCGCGGCAGGCTGCAGAGCTTTGTCAATGGATTGCTTGGTCGTGTAGGCAGTTTGGGGCAAGGGTTCGTCGCCACCAGTAACAGCGCCTTCGGATCACCGGGAACCAGATTTCCGTTTGATGCGCGGTATCCCGACCTGGATTTTTATGGGCAGGATACCTGGAAAATTCGTTCAAACTTGACACTTGATTATGGCTTGCGCTGGGAAGCCAGGCTCTCGCCACGGGCAAGCGGTAATCCGATCTTGCGTCCGGACAGACCCGTCCGCATCGGCGAACCGCCAAGCAATGCCCTTCGCTGGGTACCAGGAAAATTGTTCGATAACGACCTTTCCAATTTTGCTCCGTCGCTTGGTTTGGCGTGGGATCCTTTCAAGGATGGCAAGACTTCCATCAGATCCAACTTTCGCATAGCGTATGACCGCTCGAACACGTTTGTGTTCTCTTCTTCGATTTTCAATACAGAGCCGGGCCTGACGCTTGGAATCACCAATAGTAGTTTCGGGTTAGGCCCTAGCGAGACTGGTCGCCTGCGCTTTGGCCTTCCCACCCTCGCCCCTCCTACAGGTGTGACACCCGAAGCATTACGCCAGCCGCCGCCATTCTCAACCAACAGTATTACGGTGGTTGATCCCAGCCTGCGCTCCCCCAAGACCTACGAGTGGGCTTTCAGTCTTCAAAGAGAAATCGGCTTTAGCACAGTTATCGAGGCGAATTACTTAGGCAGGCGTGGGGTCGGTTTGTATGGGGCCTATGATGTGAATCAGGTAGACATCTTTAACAACGGTTTCCTCCAGGCCTTCAACACCTTGAGAAATGATCCGAATGCGACAAGTTCATTAATTAATCAGTTAATGACTGGGGATCCCAATAACAACACCGGATCGGCTTCCTTCCGTACGCAGTTCTCAACCGAACTCTCGCAAGGTTCGGTTGCTGCCACTGCCGGCTCGCTGGCGCAGCGAACGACTTCCACCGGCGGACAATTGATTGTGGCAAACGGCTTCAGTCCCTTTTTCTTTCAGCGCTATCCGCAGTTTTCTAGTGGTCTCAACGTGATAGACAGCCATGACTTTTCCACCTACCACGGTCTACAACTGATCTTGAAACGCCGGTTCACTGAGGGTCTCAGCTTTCAGGCGGGGTACACGCTGTCGAAGTCACGCGACACACGCTCTTTTGATCCGACATTTACGGTTGTCGGACGCAATAATGCGCAATCCGCTTCCAGCACCCCGTTAGATTTGCGGAACCGTAAAATTAACTATGCTCCATCTGACTTTGATAGAAGGCACGTCTTTCAGGCGTATGCCGTTTACGATATTCCTTTCGGCAAGGGCCGCCGGTATCTAAATGATCTGAATCCCGTGCTTGACCGTCTGCTTGGAGGTTTTGAATTGGCGGGACTGACGGTGTGGGAATCAGGTCGCCCGTTTACAGTTTATTCAGGAATCTTTACCGTCAGCAATGTCGTACAGGCGCCAGCCAATTGCAGCGGCTGCACTCCAAACACCGGTTCAGTGATTCAAGAAGCAGGCACAAACTTCTTCTTTAGTCAGGATCAGCGCTCGAAGTTCTCCTTTCCGGCCCCGGGCGAGTTAGGGAACACGGGAAGAAACTTGTTCATCGGACCTCCGTTATTCCGGCTCGACATGACGCTCGGCAAGAAGTTCGCTATTGGCGAAAAGAGCAACCTGGAGTTCCGAGCGGAAATTCAAAACGTGACCAATAGTCCGTCGTTCGCATTTCCTACCGCCACATTCACGAGCAGCACTTTTGGGCGTATACGCGATGGCGTTGTTAGCAGCTCGCGTCATATACAGTTGGCTTTGAAGTTGAACTTCTAACCAGAGGCTTTAGCGTTTGCGCACTCTTGTAAGGAGAAAGTTGGGAGCGGAGCTTGAGCTAAAACGGAACTGCACACCTGCCATGCCCGCGCGAAGTTTTCGTCGCGGGCATGCGTTTTTGTGATCGCCAGCTATCATGTAAATGGATGATACAATCGAGAGCGTCGATACACTGCCTTTCTGACACTTCAGCGTGCCTGAGGCTATTATGAACAAGAAGTGGAGCAGGCCGCGCGACGGATGACCGGCTAACCGCTCTGATAAACATCGTCGAACGCCAAATTAGCGAGGGCCGCAACGGCAAACCTTGACACGCCCACCCGAAACAATACTCTTACGGAATGCCCGCCTGGTACTTCCTGATCGAATAACCAAAAACTCCAGCTTGCTTATCCGTGACGGCCGGATCACGAGTGTCGCCGATCCTGCTGACAGGCGCTCGCTCAAGGCTGATGCGGTGATCGATCTCGAAAGCTTAACGCTCTTTCCTGGTTTTATCGACCTGCATATTCACGGCGCCGCAGGCATTGACACGATGGATGCCGACGCTGCGGGCCTGCGTCGCATCTCGGAATTTCTCGCGACGCAAGGTGTGACCGCCTGGTTGCCGACACTGGTGCCGGCCCCGGATGGGGATTACACGCGCGCGATTGCGGCTATCGAAGAGGCGATGAGGTCGACTGCCGGCGCGCGGATATTGGGCGTGCACTATGAAGGTCCTTTTGTAAATTCAATGCAGTGCGGGGCTTTGCGGCAGCAATACTTTCGCAGCTTTGTGAACACTGACGCGCTCGATAGTTTACCGCTGCTGGCCAACCCAGCCGCTGTGCACATGATGACGGTTGCTCCGGAAATTGAAGGCGGCATCGAGCTGGTCCATCAGTTAAAACGGCGCGGTTGGATTATTTCGATCGGACACACGCGCGCGGAATGGGGCGTTCTCCACCAGGCGTCAGCGGCCGGCGCGCTACACATGACTCACTTCATGAATGCGATGGCGCCGCTTCATCAGCGTGCGCCTGGACCAATCGGCTGGGGTCTTTTACGCGACGACGTAACCTGCGATGTGATCGCGGATGGCGTTCATCTCGATCGTCACGCGCTGGCACTGATCCTGAAAAACAAAGGCGCCGAGCGCCTAATGCTCATCAGCGATGCTATCGCGGCCGCGGGCCTGGGAGATGGCGATTACGAAATTTGGGGCGAGTCGATTTCTGTTAAGAATGGCCGGACGCGCAATGAGCGAGGGAACATAGCCGGTTCAGTTATCAGCCTGCTCGACGCAGTTCGAACGATGGAAACACTTGGCGTTTCTGAAGTTAATCTGGCGCGACTGACTGCGACCAATTCCGCAAAACTTCTGGCTATTGACAGCGAATGCGGCTCGATTGAAGAAGGGAAGCGAGCGGACCTCGTCGCGTTGAATGCCGAGAGAAAAACAGTGCTGGTAATGGTTAACGGCCAAGTGCTGGTGCGATCTGCCTGAGTGCACATCAGCGAAAACGCTATTGCAAGGACCGCCGGCGTCTCGCCGGCCTCGAGCCGCGCTGCACACAACCGACCACTTGCGACATTGCACTCCTTACATTTGCCATTCCCCGAGGGCGGGCAAGACGCCGCGGTCCCATTAAGAAGTAATCCATTTTCTCGGACGCCGAGTTTTTGATTATTTGTTGTTGCGCGATGACAACGATTTGATACATAGTTACTGCATCGGCGTTTTGCTTATTCAAGCGGGTCATCTTTCGTTCTCTGGCTGCTCCTGCGGCAAGCGTCTCCCCAGAAAAATTGTTCGTCAAAAAACCTAACGGGTTATGCATTTGAAGCCTGGTATTTCGAAAACTGCCACGATTTGCGTTTTGACCTGGGCGTTCGTTTGCACACCCATGTTTGGACAGACGCCTGAACCCCCCAAGCAGGATCAAACGGATGTTTTGCGCGTATTCACCGAGCTCGTGCAAACAGATGTGATGGTTTTCGATAAGGAGGGCCACTTTGTCGATGGACTAAAAAAGGAAGACTTTGAACTGCGCATCGACGGTCAGCCCAAGCCGATCGATTTTTTTGAACGCGTCACTGCCGGCAGCGCGAACGAAGAGTCTCAACTTGCGGCTGCGCGCGGCTCCTCTAATCGAACCAACAGCGATACAGCAGCGCCGGCGCCGCTTGATCGCGGCCGACCCATCTTTTTTTATCTTGATGATTTGCATTTGGACCTTGGCAGCTTAAATGCCGCTAAAAAGGTAATCAGCGATTTCGTCGACAAGCAGATGGCCCAGAACGACGAAGTTGCGATTACCTCCGCCAGCGGTCAAATCGGTTTCCTGCAACAACTGACAGACAACAAAACGGTGCTTCATTCAGCCCTTGAGCGCCTGAAGTTCCGTTCTTATTCGATTCGGGACAATGACCGGCCGCCAATGACCGAGTATCAAGCGTTGCAGATCGAAAGGTATGACCGTGACTTGACGAGTTACTTTATCGAACAAACCATGGCACAAAACCCGGGAATAACTCGCAATACAGCTGAGGCTCAGGTACAAACGCGTGCCCGACTAATACTGCAGCAGGCCGATAACGTAACGATGGCGTCGCTGGGGGGTCTGGACAGTTTGATTCGATCGGCAAACAAACTTTCCGGACGCAAGTTAGTGTTTTTCATTTCGGGGGGCTTCTTTCTCGATACTCAATCAGGTTCGACAGATCGCATTCAGCGAATCACGAGTGCAGCGGCGCGCAGCGGCGTAGTCATCTACTCAATGGACGCGCGCGGACTAGTTACGCCTGGCGGCGATGCCAGCACGGAAACGGCTTTTGACATTACTAACAGACTCGAGCGCGCAGCAGTTGGCGAACTGACAGCGTCGCAGGATGCTATGCATGCTTTGGCTCGCGATACGGGGGGAAAAGCAGTTTTCAATACCAATGCGCTGGGTCCCGGCTTGACTAAAGCTCTTAAAGAAACCTCTGCCTATTATCTTTTAGCCTGGAGGCCGGAAGGTGAGACACAACACGCAAGCAAGTTTCATCGCATCGAGGTAAAGGTTATTGGGAGGCCGCAACTCGCGGTTCAGGTAAGGCGCGGATTCTTCGATATTGAGCCCGCACCCCTCGCCGCAAAGTCGAGCAAGTCAAAAGAACCTGAGCCCAAAAAAACAGCCGAGTCGGATCTGCGGCAAAAACTCGGCAGCGCTTATCCCGAGCGCGCAATTCCCATTTCATTAAGCCTGAGTTACCTCAATACGGCTGACAAGGGTTGGCTGCTGTCTACCATGATGGAGGTACCGAGCGCTCTTCTTACTTTTGAGACAGTCGGAGGGAAACAAGTCGCGGCTGTTGAGGTGACCGGCGCCTTTTTTAACGATCATGGCCAACCGGGTGGATCGTTCAACCAAAGGGTAACCCTCCAGGCCCAGCCGGACTCTCTTTCCGGGCGGGGCAGTGTAAGGTATTCCTACCTATTGTTTTTGCAGCCAGGCTTATATCAAGTCCGCGTGGGGGCGCGTGATCCGAAGAGTGGCCGTATTGGCACTACAACCGATTGGATTGAAATTCCAAATCTGAAGACGACTCAATTGGCCTTGAGCAGTTTGATGATTGGTGTACGTCCGTCGGCGGCAGTAAACAACAATTCTGAAGCCGGCGAGAGCATCGCAGATTCCCTGGAAGTAAACGTTAGCCACCGCTTCTTGCGTGATAGTAACTTACGATTTGCTGTTTTTATTTACAACCCGGCGCGCGGGCCCGCTGCCGACTCCAGGCCTGACGTAGCGCTCCAAGTGCTGATGGTTAGAGACGATCAACCAGTAGTCACCACAGCCTTGAAGAAAATCTCTACCGACAACCTCACCGACTTTTCGCGAATCCCTTACGCTGGCGAGATCCCCCTCGCGGGCTTGCCGGCGGGGCGTTACCTGTTGAAAGTAAGCGTCATCGATAGAATTTCAAAACAGAGTGCCTCGCAAGAAACGCGTTTTGAGATAGACTGAAACAGACTCACCATTTTTGACTCAACCCTGGAAGCCAACCAAAGAGCAACTGATCGCCGCCGATGGCAAGACGGTTCGCGACGTCATTGCGCCCGGCTTGCGCGTGCTTTTTTGCGGCATCAATCCCGGACTCTACACCGCCGCCGTGGGCCATCACTTTGCGCGACCGGGCAATCGCTTTTGGCCGGCGCTGTTCGCATCAGGTTTTACTGATCGTCTGTTGTCACCGTTCGACGAGCGTGAACTGCTGGCGCTTGGGTTTGGAATTACGAATGTAGTAACGCGCGCGACTGCGACCGCCGATCAACTTTCACGCGCCGAGTTAAGCAAAGGCGGAAAGCGCCTCGCTGCAAAAATCAGACGTTATCAACCAGGCTTTCTGGCGGTGCTTGGCGTCGGCGCCTATCGCGCTGCCTTTGGAAATGCAAAAGCGATCATTGGTGAGCAGGAAACAACTATCGGCAAGACTCGCGTCTGGGTATTACCAAATCCCAGCGGCCTGAACGCGCACTATCAACCAAAAGATCTAGCGTGGCTGTTTGGTGAATTGCGGCTTGCAGTCGAGGCGGAAGCGAATCAACCGCGCTAAAGAGAAAAGGCAGCACCGTGGCTGCCCTTTTCCTTGTGAGGTTCGGTTACCGCTACCTTCTAATCAATCCGCTGAGAGCGTTGGCCATTTGCGGGTTGAGCGGCTTAAGGATCTCCAATTCCTGCCGCGCGGAAGCCTGATCGTTGATCGCCACAAAGGTAAGGCCGAGGTTGTAGTGGGCGGCGGCGAGTTGTGGTCGCAGCTTCACAACTGCTTTGTAGGCTTCGATCGCTTCCGAGTAACGCTTGCCGTTGTAAAGCGCCAGGCCCAGATTAAAATGCGCGGCTGCATTTGTCGGCTCAATCTCCGCGGCTTTTTTCAGCGCTTCGGCAGCTTCGTTGTAATTCTTCAAACCGTTGTAGGCGTTCCCAAGATTTTTGTAGGCGTTGGATAAAACCTCGTTTCGGTTTTGCAGTCCCTGCTTGTAGGCATCTCCCGTTTGGCCCAACAGCGTGATCGCATGTTGACTCGCGTCGATGGCTTCCGGATAACGCTCCGCATGCGCATAAGTAAACGCGAGATTGTTGTAAATCTCCGCGTTGTTTGGATCGTATTCAAGCGCCTGCTTGAGCGTCTCGGCTGCTTCCGGGAAACGACCAAGTTGCGCCAGCGCATAACTGAGCGGCTGATACGCATCCCGATAGTCCTGCTTCACTTTCAATGCTTGTTGGTAAGCAGCGACCGCTTCGTTAAAGCGGCCCTGATCCAGATAAACATTGCCAAGGCCGAGCTGCGCGCGCGCATCGTTCGGATCCTTCTTAGCGGCGAGTTTGTAATTCAGTTCGGCTTCAGAATAACGCGGAGTGGGAGCGCTGCGAGCGGCGTTGGCTTTGGCGATAGTCTGCTCCTGCACGTTTACTGTGGGCTTCGATCTAGTGCGCGCCCTTCCGGAAGCTCTGCCGCCGCCGACCGCGCTCGGGCCGCTGGCGCCATGAACGGGTGGGTTTTCCGGCTTGCGAAAGATCATCGCCGCACCACCCGCAGGTTCCCTTGAGAGACTGCCGCCCCCAGCCTGACCATGAGCGAGAATTGGTACGACAGCCAGTGTGGTGAGAACGAGGGTGGCTAAACAATATTGCTTTCTCATCAATTCAAAACTCCTCCAAACCGAAAGGGAATACTGCGCCTCATGACCAGGACGACAATAGGCTGACGGGTCATGATAGATCAAGATGGAGAGCCACGCATTTTGGTTGGCTGAGTAGGACAGACATTCCTGTACTTCCCTTTGAGAGTTTATCGCCTACGCGGACAAAAGCAGATTTTCCATTTGTCATTTCCTATTTTTCATTTTTCATTAGGGGTTACGGAGGTCGTTGATCCGGCTTCGTTTTGAATCTTAACGCATCCTTAATTTCATACCGGCACTTGCGCTGTTGCGATGTCAACGAACCAGGAAGACCCCAAATGAAAAATGAGAAATGGGAAATGGCAAATGGAAAATCTTCTTCTCCTTCAACTTACCTCGCACGGGAGCAACTGAGAAAGAGACAGGCAAGAATGCCAACTAATTTAGCTCATCCAGTTGCAGTCCTACCGGATCGGCCCCAGCGCCCTTTAATCCGTCGATCACCATCGTTACGTTGACGTACGGCATTGAGCGCGGAGCTTTTACGAAAACGGTCTTCTGAATGCGTGCAGCCTCGGGCAAATCAAAACGGGTCAGCATCTCGTCGCGGTAGACGTGATTATTTTTGCGCTCTTTGAACAGGGCGCTCAGCGTTTCACCGAGTTTGGAAGGATCGTCAACCGTACCCATGTAATCGGTCAGGCCGTTCAACTTCAAAGTCCTGTCGGGCTTGATGGTGACGACAAGTGTCTTGTCGTTGGCTCCCAGCAATTTTTGATCGCTTGTGAGTTCGCTGGGTAGATCAACTTTAAAATTGTAAGGCTTCAAAGGCGCTGCGACCATGAAAATGATGAGCAATACGAGCAGCACGTCGATCAGTGGCGTGACGTTAATGAATGGCTTCGCCTGAGCATTTTGATGGTGCGACACAGTAACCTCCTGCGAATCATTTTCCGATGACCCTCACTTCGTAAGTTGGAACCTTAGACACTTAAGGTTGCAGGATGTTCCCTTATGCCCTTATGTCGAGATCACTTCATGTTCTTCATTCCTTCGAGGACGGCGCGCGCTAAGGAAGGAATAATCTCGTGGTCGGCGCCATGTTCGGTTGTGAAGATAACCAAAACAAATCTTTCGCCGGTAGGCAGTTCGATATAGGTGGCATCATGACGCGCGACGCTGGTCCAACCCGCCTTTGCCCAGAATTTTGCGCCGGCGGGCAGCGCCGAACCGCTGAAGCCGATGTCCTGGCTATCTGCATCAGAGCTTTTCTTCGTGGGATCGCGTTGCAACAGCCGCATCATTTGTTGGCTACGCGCAGGAGTGACGGCTTTGCCCGTCACGATCTCCATCATCAAGCGGGCCGTCGCATTGGTGGTCAATTTGTTTCGATACTCACCGTTTGGCCCGCGTGAAACCTGCTCCCGTCCGTATGCGTCTTCGCAAAACGTTTTCTGATTGACGTTGATGTTGGTGTAACCGAGCGAAGAAAAATAACGGTTCACGCCATTACGCTTTTCCCGCCACTCCGCCATCTCTTTAGGCGGCAGTTCATAGCCCCCCGTGGTGTGCGTCAGAACATCAACGACATACTGCGTTGCTTCATTCGAAGAATCGACAATCATATCCTCCAATGCGCGCTGCAGCTCCGGCGTGTCTTCAATCTTCTTATCTTCAAGCCAGCGCTGAGCCGCTGCCAAGTAGAATAATTTCACAACGCTGGCGGGATAAATTCTCTCGTTCCCGCGAAAGCTTGCCTGCGCCGGATGCTCGGGGTCGCGCACATCGATGAGCGTGATCGAAAGCTGCTTCTCTTCGAGTTTTTTGTCGGCAAACTTATCGAGGGTCTTTCTGGCGGCCTCATCAACCAGGGATTGCAAGGTACGCGTTTGCGCTTTCAAGCCAGGCGAAGTTTCCGCACGGGCCGCAGGCAGCACGACTGAAACAAGGAGGACGAGGGCTACCAAGAAGCTAGCAGTTTTTTGGTTCATAGTTTTGAAAAGCGTCCCAAATTGAAATGATTGTGTCAGCGAGCGATTTAGATTATAAGCAACGAAGTGGCAAAAGTATCGGCGCAAACACCTGAGCGGGGTCTCATTCGAGGCATTCGCCGCTGGGACCTGGTTGCAATTGCGATTAACGGGATCATTGGCGCCGGAATCTTTGGCTTATCGGCGAAGGTCTTCTCGCTCATCGGCTCTTACAGTCTGATTGCCTTCGTAGTTTGCGCGGTAGTCGTCACCTTGATCATTCTTTGTTTCGCGGAGGTCGGCAGTCGCTTCGATGAAACCGGCGGGCCCTACCTCTACGCTCGTGAAGCGTTTGGGCCAACCGTTGCGTTTGAAATTGGCTGGTTGATCTGGCTCGCGCGTCTGACGGCGTTTGCGGCAAACTGTAACTTACTAGTCAACTACCTGGGTTATTTTTTACCGTCAGCCACGAACGCATACTGGCGTGCAGCCGTTATCACAATCGTCGTCGCCGTGTTAACGACTCTCAACGTAGTTGGAATAAGACAAGCGGCGATTGTCAGTAACGTTTTCACGATCGGCAAATTAATCCCGATGATCATCTTCATCGCCGTGGGCCTGTTTTTCCTCAACCCACATGCTTTCGCGCTTGGACCACGTCCCACCACCGGCGCATTCTCACAATCAGTTTTGCTTTTGATCTACGCCTTCACTGGCTTCGAGATGGCGGCGATACCGGCGGGCGAAGTGCGCGATCCGAAGAGACACTTGCCGCACGCTCTATTAGTCGCAATAGGGGTGGTCGCCTTCCTCTACATCCTGATTCAAATTGTTTGCCTGGGAACGCTGCCCGAGTTAGCCACTTCCCAGAAGCCGCTGGCAGACGCCGCCACGCGATTCATGGGAACGGCGGGCGGGGCGCTCATTTCGGCCGGCGCCATGATTTCAATCATTGGCAACTTAAACATCCTGGTGCTTTCGGGGTCGAGAATTCCCTTCGCGATCGCCGAGCAGCGGCAACTGCCTTCGTTCATCGCGAAGGTTCACCCGCGGTTTTCCACGCCTCACGTCGCAATTCTGATAACGGCGGCGCTCATGCTCGTATTAACGCTCCAGAGTTCCTTTGTCGCAGCCCTGACAATAAGCGCGATCGCTCGGCTCGTTACTTACGGCGCTACCTGCCTTTCGCTGCCAGTTTTTCGACGACGAAGCGATGCGGCGCCAGCGGGATTCCGACTACCATACGGGACGGTCATCGCAATTCTCGCCCTCGCGCTGGCCGCCTGGCTGCTCGCGAATAGCACCTGGCAAGAGGGGCGCGCCGCCGCCATCGCTGGCGCAGTCGGGCTGCTAATCCATTTTACTTATAAGGTCGTGCGGCATATTTCGTAGCAAGAAGCTCAAAACGCGACGGAGTGCGCTACTCATCCTGGGTTGATGATCTGGCATTCTCCAGGACGCATGCGCTTAGGACGCAGTTTGTTCTCTGCGGTAATCATAACACTCGCTTCCACCGGCGACATTCACATTGCGCAGTCAAGCTGGCTTGCGTGATGTATCATTGCCTCACCAGTCAGGATCATAACGAACATACGTGGACACTATTATCGAAAAGCTGCGCGCGATTGTGGGCGAATCCGCCGTGCTCAGCGAGCCGGACGAGTTGCTTGTGTACGAGTGTGACGGCTTACCACAACACAAGTATCGGCCGCGCGCAGTTGTCTTCCCTTCATCGACTGAAGAAACCGCCGCGGTGATGCGCGCGCTGGCGCAGGCGGGCGTGCCTTTTACGCCGCGAGGCGCGGGCACAGGTCTGTCTGGCGGAGCGCTGGCGCTGAACAGGGGCGTGGTGATCGAACTCGCGCGCATGCGCCAGATACTCAAAATCGACGCGGTCAATCGTATTGCAGTAGTGCAACCCGGCGTCGTTAACCTCCACGTTTCGCGCGCGGTCGCGCATCTCGGTTTACATTACGTTCCCGATCCATCGAGCCAGCCGACTTGCACGATTGGTGGAAACATCGCGGAAAACGCCGGCGGTATTCATTGCTTGAAATATGGCACCACCACAGATCATGTGCTTGGTCTGAAGGTTGTACTTGCCGGCGGCGCGGTCGTGGATCTCGGGGGCTGCGGCAGGGAACTGGCCGGTTACGATCTGCTAGGTTTGTTCATTGGTTCGGAAGGAACGTTTGGTATTGCTACCGAAGCAACGCTGCGTCTGACGCCGATTCCGCCGGCAGTGAAGACTCTGCTCGCTGAGTTTGCCGAAGTAAACGATGCCAGCCACGCCGTCTCGGCGATCATCGCCGCCGGTGTAATGCCGGCTGCGCTTGAGATGATGGATCGCGAAATTATTCGTGCCGTCGAGGCGAGTGTATTTGCCGCGGGACTGCCGCCGGATGCCGGCGCCGCTCTGCTGATCGAACTCGATGGGATCGAAAGTGGTCTCGATGAAGAAGCAGAACAAGTGACGGCAATTTGTATGGAGCATGGCGCGCGGGCCTGTCGCAGCGCCCGAGACGAAAACGAGCGGAAGAAACTTTGGGCGGCGCGCAAAGGCGCGTTTGGCGCTATCGGTCGCATCTCGCCTGACTCGATGATTCAGGATGCGGTAGTACCACGCTCGCGACTGCCGGAGGTGCTCGATGCTGCTTATCGCATTGCCGCGAAATATCAATTGCGAATTGCCAACGTCTTTCACGCCGGCGACGGCAATCTCCATCCCCTGATCTGCTTCGACTCGCGATTTCCCGAAGAAGTGCAACGTGTCAAAGACGCGGGCCGAGAATTGATGGAAACATGCGTACGCGCGGGCGGCAGCATCACCGGCGAACATGGCGTCGGTCTGGATAAGCGCGACCTGTTGCCGTTGATCTTTTCAGAGAAAGACATGGAAACGATGTTGCTTGTGCGCGCCGCGTTTGATCCATCGGGTCTGATGAATCCCGGGAAAATTATTCCGGTCCTGCGGGGTTGTGGCGAAGCGCGCGCTGTTGCAAGTCCAAATGAGAAACGTGACAGCTCAGCGTCAGGCGATTTGCTGGGACCGCGGGCGTCCCGCCCGCAATATTCGCCAAGCTCAAGTCCCCCAAACCCAAGTTTGTCTGACAAACGTTTTGATCCGGCTGTAGCTCAACAACAGCTGGTCCAACTGGTCGGCGAAGAAAACGTCACCACGTCACCCCATCTCCGCGTCTCGCCATCCGCTCTTACCGTCACGCCCGGATCGATAGCCGAAGTTTGCGAAGTTATGAAGCTTGCCTTTAGCGAAGGTTGGACCACCATGCCGGCCGGCGCGCTTAGGTGGCTGCGTTCTGGTAATTCGCTCGCTCCTAATCTTATCGTTAGCATGCGAGGCCTTGATCGGATCATCGAACACGAGCCTGCCGATCTGGTTGCGATTACCGAAGCGGGCGTAACACTGAAAGACTTTAATACTCATCTTTCACTCAATCGCCAGTGGCTGCCAATCGATCCACCCGACGATGGCAGCGCGACGATCGGAGGAGTGGTTGCGACAGGCCTCGGTGGCGCGCAGCAATTCGGTTATGGCCCACCGCGACGCCACGTGATTGGCATGAAAGTGGTGCTGGCTGATGGCAGTTTGATAAAGGCCGGCTCGCGAGTGGTAAAGAATGTTGCCGGCTATGACTTGTGCAAGCTCTTCACCGGCAGTTATGGGACACTCGGCATTATCGTGGAGGTGAACTTTAAGCTGCGACCGCTGCCGTTTGTTACGCGTAGCGTCCTGGTTGCGGGCGAACCTGAAAAACTTCTGCAGTTAGCTCACCAGATTATCCGCACGCCGTTATTTCCGGTTGCCGTGGAACTTGTTTCGCAGCGGCTGTTGTCGCAAGTAACGGACGCGCCGATGCCCGGAGGCTCTTTTCTGCTTGTTCGGTTCGCCGGTTCGGAATCCGCTGTCGTGGCGCAAGTCGCGAGCGCGCGCGAACTCATAAAGAATGGCAACGAATCTAAGTTGATAGCAGAAGACGCAGCAATATGGACCGGATTGGCCGCGTTGCCGATTCGATTTGCGGATCTGATCATGTGGCGAGTTGAGTTAAGACCCACCGAAGCTGCCTCTTTCCTAACCGAAGTGATTAAGACTTCCCCCGTTGAAACAATGTGGCACGCAGGCGTGGGCGATGGACGCATTCGGGTGATAGACGGCAGGAACGCGAATGATGGTGACGTTGACGCGCGCATCGACCGTTTGCGGGCAAGTGCTAAAGCCCTGGGCGGCATGATCACTATCGAGTCCGGCAACAGCGCACCTCTCGCGCCAACAAACAAAACGCCTGCGACCGAAATCATGAGCAGAATAAAACAGCAGCTCGATCCGCGTAACGTGTTCGGGTCAGGAAGATTTGGATATGAATTAAGCTTGCTGCAAGCCGGTCCATCATCTAGTTAGGCGACTAAACAAACCACATGAAATCAAAGTGCACAGTTCATCGCGTTATCACTTTCGCCGTTGGATTTGTCTTCTTACTCTCCACCTGTCCTCCGTTTTCCCAGCCGGCACAACCGGCCGCGCTGGCTGCATCACGCCAGCCGGTACGCGCGCCTCACGGAATTGTTGCGGCGACGAATCAACTTGCGGCGCGCGTTGGTGTTGAAGTCTTGCAGCGCGGCGGCAACGCGATTGATGCCGCCATCGCCGTAGCGTTTGCGCTGGCAGTGACGCATCCATCGGCCGGCAACCTTGGCGGCGGCGGCTTCATGATGGTCCGTTTGCGGAACGGAAAAGCGATGGCGATCGATTACCGCGAAATGGCGCCGGCTGCGGCGACTCGCAACGTTTATCTCGATCCGAACGGCAATCTGATCAAAGGCGAGGGTGGTTCGCTGCTCGGGTTTCGCGCGTCCGGAGTTCCCGGAATGGTTCGCGGCATGGAGCTGGCGCTGAAAAAATACGGCTCCGGAAGATTAAGTTGGAACCAATTAATAGAACCCGCGCGTCAGTTGGCCGTAACGGGTTTTCCAGTTTCGCATTCGACGGCGGAAGCACTGGCGAAGAACAAACCTCAGTTTGAACTCTATGAAGACAGTAGAAAAATATTTCTAAACAATGGGAAACTTTATCGGGAAGGAGAAGTGTTCCGGCAGCCGGATCTGGCAGCGACGCTTGCGCGGCTTCAGCGAAATGGCGCGCGCGAGTTTTATGAAGGCATGACTGCGCGTCTGATCGCGGCAGACATGAAACGTCACAACGGCTTGATTACATTGGCCGACTTGAAAGGCTACGTTGCAAGAGAGCGCCAGCCGGTGCGCGGCACTTATCGCGGCTATGAAGTCATTACCATGCCGCCACCATCGTCGGGCGGGGTGGTACTGGTCGAGATGCTGAATATTCTGGAAGGCTATGACCTGAAACAGATGGGCGCCGCGTCTGCCGATCGTTATCACTTTATGGCCGAGACAATGCGGCGCGCTTATGCAGATCGTGCGGAGTACCTGGGCGATGCCGATTTCGCCAACGTGCCCGTGAGTGGATTGGTCGGCAAAGACTACGCCCGCAAATTGCGAGCAACGATCAATCCCGTCCATGCTTCAACAAGCGCTGAAATTCGTTTTGGACAACCGCCGGGAGCCGAGTCAGGATCAACCACCCATTTCACGATTGTTGACGCCGAAGGAAATGCGGTCGCAAACAGCTACACCTTGAACGACAGCTACGGCTCCAAAGTCGTCGCCAAAGGCACCGGCTTTCTGCTGAACAATGAAATGGATGATTTTTCAGCGAAGCCGGGGACGGCAAACATGTATGGCTTGATTCAGGGAAAACGCAATTCGATAGCGCCGCACAAGCGCCCGCTGTCAGCAATGACTCCAACATTCGTGCTGCGTCGCGATGGCTCGTTATGGTTCGCGATTGGTTCACCCGGCGGCGCCACGATTATGAATACGGTGCTGCAGATTATTACCAACATCATTGACTATGACATGGACCTGCAACGGGCGGTCGATGCGCCGCGCATACATAATCAGTGGTTGCCGGATGAAGTGGCTTATGAACCCTATGCGCTTTCCGAAGACACCCTGCGCATTCTCAGGTCGCGCGGTCACACCCTTCGCCTTCGGATGGATGCAGGATGGACCGACGGCGATGGCTACATGGGCGATGCCGCTGGAGTGATGATTGAAGAGAAGACGGGAATGCGGTTGGGGGCTACCGATCCGCGGCGGAGTGATGGGTTGGCGCTCGGGTACTAACGAGGTATGTGATGAAATTTAGCGAGCTAATTAGACTCCTTGAGCGAAACGGCTTCGCCTTATTAAAGGAGAAGGGATCCATTCGCTATTATGCAAAGGCGGGGCATGACAAGCTGGTACGTGTGGATTATCATGGCTCAAAGGAAGTTCCTACCGGAACCTGTCATGCGGTCTTGAAAGCAGCGGGGATTGGAGAAAAACGCTCATGATCGATTTGAAGTATTCACTCATCATCGAGGCTACTGAAGACCCAACCTTCTTCGGTTTTTATTCTCCAGATTTGGAGGGGTTCACTGGGGTAGGGCATTCCATCGAGGATTGCTTGTATAAGGCGCGATGGGGCATGGAGGAGCATCTGAGGCTCCTATTGAAGCAGAGACTTCCGGTACCAAAACAAAATACCAATCCTACCGTGGTTGTTCAGAACTCGGAGCCAGCAGTTCCAGCTGCTTAGTTCATATTGAGTTCAGCGTCATTAACATCAAAGCTCGCTACCGAAGAGCAAAAGCTGCTCGCTTGCATTCATTGCGGCCTCTGTCTGGAAGCGTGCCCAACCTATGTAATTACCGGCGACGAGAATGATGGACCACGCGGGCGTCTCTACCTGATGCGCGCCGTCGGTGAAGGAAAACTGTCGAACGAGTCGCGCGCTTTTGAACGGCACATTGATCGTTGTCTCGGTTGCCGAGCGTGCGAGCAAGTGTGTCCCGCAGGCGTCGAGTATGGCCAACTTCTCGAGGCTGCACGCGCCGAGTTGTTTAGTTCGGCAACCCAGCGGGGTTTTAGTTACAAAGCGTTGCGCTTTGCGCTCAAGCACATTTGGTTGCAGCCGGCGCGTTTGAACTTTGCTTTTGCCGTTGCCCGCATCGTGCGCAATAGCGGTTTTGCCGGTTTGCTCTTAAAGACTGGTGTGGCGCGAATCGTATCGCGTCGTTTTGAATTCGGCCTCGCGTTGCTGCAAAGCTCGAGTCGGAAAAGCGGGCCGCGATTCAATACTAACGGAAAGCAGGCGAACGAACCACAGCGCGTTGCAGCCTCATCTAATGGCAACTCAGCGGCCACGTCGGCAATGCTTTTCACTGGCTGTGTTGGCGAGGGGTTGTTCTCGCGAGTGAACAAAGCTACGGCCCGTGTGCTTAAAGTGAACGGCATCGAGCCGAGTGTTCCGAATAAACAAGTCTGCTGCGGTGCGCTGCACGCGCACGCTGGAGATCTCGCCGGCGCTCGCGCCCTGGCTCGGCAAAACATCAAAGCGTTTTCAGATAATGAAGCATTGCCGATCGTTACAAATGCCGGTGGCTGCGGCGCGATGCTGGCATCTTATGGTCACTTACTCAGCGGCGATGAAACATTTGCCGCTGCTGCGCGTACCTTCAGCGAGCGTATTCGTGACATCAGTCAGCAATTAAAGTTAGTTGGCAGCAAAGCGGGAGCGAGCGTTCCAACTGGACCAGTAACCTACGACGCTTCCTGTCATTTACTTTATGGCCAACACGCCGGTGAGGCGCCTCTCGAGATGCTGGCTGCCGTTTCAAAATTAAATTTTGCGCGGTTGGAAGGATCGGATCGATGCTGCGGTGGCGCCGGTATCTACAATCTTCTCGAACCGGAATTGTCGCGCGAAGTGTTGGCGGAAAAACTTGCCAACATTCAGGCCTCAGGCGCGCAGGTCCTGGCCACTGGAAATCCTGGCTGCCAGATGCAGATCGGCGCAGGCGCATTTTTAGCGGGATTGAATTTAAAAACTTGCCATCCGGTTGAGCTACTCGACGAATCGTACGCGCAGGCCGGGATGTACGACGACGATCAATTTTGATCGATCAATTACGCCTGGCCCATCAGCGTTTGATTTACGCAAGCAAGCACACAAAAAGGAATCCTAAATGACCGATAGCGCCGCTACTGTAGTTCTGCGGAACGTTACCAAGCGTTTCGACGACTTCACGGCCGTGAGTGATCTCAGCCTCGAAGTTCGCGCCGGGCGTATCTTTGGACTGCTTGGTCCAAATGGCGCCGGCAAGACCACGACGATCCGTATGATCGTAAATATCTTCGCTCCCGATGCAGGTACGGTTGAACTATTCGGGAAGAAAATCACCCCGGCAACTCAGGATCGAATTGGCTATCTTCCCGAAGAACGCGGCCTTTACAAGAAAATGAAGGTCGGCGATCAACTCCGATTTTTCGCGGAGTTGAAAAATGTCAGCGGCAAGGAGGCGGACACTCGCATTGATAGCTGGCTGGCGCGACTGAAACTTTCGCAATGGAAGGCAAAGAAATCTAGCGAGCTCTCAAAAGGAATGCAGCAGAAGGTTCAATTCATAACGACCGTGCTGCATGAACCGGATCTTCTGATTCTGGATGAGCCGTTCTCCGGATTGGATCCCGTGAATGTCGATCTGCTAAAGCAGATAGTCCTCGAACTGAAGCAAGCAGGAAAGACAATCATTTTTTCCACTCATCAGATGGAAGTTGCTGAAAGAATTTGTGACGACATCTGTTTGATTAACCGGTCACGCAAGATCCTGGAGGGCAGTATTCGTGAGGTCAAAAGAGGCTTCGCGCGAAACGCGGTCTCGCTACGAATGTCGGGAGGTGAAGCAGTACTCGCCGATTGCACGCTGGTCAGCAGGGTCGAACGTCACAGCGATGGCCTCGAAGCTCTGCTTGCCCAAAACGCGAGCGCACAGCAGTTATTACAGCGGTTAGTTGCTGCGGGGGCAGGGATTGAAAAGTTCGAAATGATCGAACCAAGCCTGCACGACATTTTCATCGAGAAGGTAAGCGAAGCCGAATGAGAAAATTCATTGCCATAGTGAAACGTGAATATCTCCAGCGCTTGCACAGCCGGATGTTTCTCCTCATAACAGTGCTCGGGCCGGTGATGATTTCGCTGTTTGGGATCGCGCCGGCGCTGGTACTCAGCATCAAGGCCGGCGGTCCGGTAAGAATTGCCGTGGTTGACCAAACAGGCAAGTTATACCAGGGCATTCACGAGTCTGTGATGGATGACACTGTGAAACGCGAATCACGTCAGGACCAGATTACTGGCAGTGTGGCAAACAAGAATGCAAGTGAGCGGTTGCAGCAAGTAGGTGAGCAACAGGAAGGCAGATACGAGCTACAGGAAGTGCGTTTGGAAGGACGACCTCTGAACGAAGTAAAGAAAGAACTCGACAGGCGAGTTCTCGCAAAGCAACTGGATGGCTATTTGGTTCTACCGCTATATCTTCTTCGGGATGGGAAGCCTGAATACTTCGGTCGCAACCCTGGCGATGTTTTTACCCGGAAGTTTCTTCAGGACGCTATCAGCAGGGCAGTCCGTCAACAGCGATTAGCAGAGGCAAATATCGACTCCAGGATAGTTGAGGAACTTTCAGAGCCGGTCCAGCTCGACGCCATGAGGGTTAGTGCTACCGGTGATGGCGTACGTGACTCGGGAGAGGGTTTTGCTTTGGTGTTCGGGGCCGGCTTTATCATGTACCTCACAATTCTGATGTATGGACAAATGATTCTTGGAGCCGTCATTGAGGAAAAAGAAACGCGCATTGGCGAGATTCTGTTTTCGTCAGTCAAGCCGTTTAAGTTGATGATGGGAAAGCTCGTGGGCGTTTCACTTCTTGCACTGACGCAACTCGCAATCTGGGGACTGGCTTTCGCAGCGTTTGCTCTGTACGGGGTTGGAGTGTTGGCCGCGAGAGGAATGCCTTTAAACGTTCCGCATGTGCCGCTGATTCACTTTGTCTACTTCGGTCTGTTTTTTTTGCTGGGCTATTTCATTTATTCAACGATCTATGCCCTGATTGGTTCAATGGTTACCAGCGCTCAGGAAGGTGGCCAGTTATCGATGCCGGTGGTTCTGTTTCCGCTAATCGGTTTTTATTTATTCCTTCCGGTCAGTCGTAGTCCGGATTCCTCATTCGCTTTCTGGGTTTCAATGTTTCCATTCTTTTCACCTATGACCATGCTGGTAAGGATTGTTACGCAGACGCCGCCTTTGTGGCAGATTGTGTTGTCGTTGTTGCTGGGCTTCGGTACCGTGGCATTGGTGACCTGGGTGGCATCACGCATCTACCGCGTCGGCATGCTGATGTCTGGAAAGAAAGCTACAATTCCTGAAGTTGTGCGCTGGGTGCGGCAGCCGTGAAGGCCTCCCTAATTCCTACTCTTGCAATTTCAAACCGTAAAAAAACTACAGCCAGCCGAATTGATTCAGGGAATTACCCTCTGTTAAGAGCCAAATTGTGTCCGCTTAACAGTCACACTTTTCGTCACCACAGCATCACTCTCGTCGCGTTGATCCTAAGAAAGAAGCTTATTGTTCAGTCCTGGACATGGCATGCCTCTTGACACCGAGAGCACGCGACTGTCCCCCCGAGGTCTCGAAAAAAGGGGGCTAATGATGACTCTGATCATAATGATGATTTTCTTTTTCAATATCTATTCGCGACTGGAAGGGCATTTTTAAAACCAACGATGTTACTTATTTCAATCTTAATAGCGACACCCGTGGCAATGATCATCCATGAGTTGGGACACTTTGTCGCTGCCAGAAGCTGTAGCGTTCCGGCTTCGGAGTTGGGTTTAGGTTTAGGGCCAAAACTTTTGGCTTTTCCGGTAGGGGGCGTTCGTTTTAGTCTTCGCTTGTTTCCGCTCGGCTCTTTTGTGCGTCTCGACGGCACAGTGCTGAAACAGAGATCAGTTCGGCAGCAACTGCTAGTGCACCTTGGTGGCATCATCTTCAATCTCGTTGCCTGCCTGGCTACTTACGGGACAATCTTTGGTTGGATAAACTTTTTAATCGCCGCCGGCAACATGCTGCCGCTCTATCAGCATGATGGTTGGAAATGTGGTCTGGTGATAATGCGCGATTTGTTGCAGCGGCGAAGCCAACCAGTTGAACGTGCCTTTACCTTCTCGGGTGGCTTCGTGAGTTTGGCGATTCTAGTGGCAATCATTCGAGTTCTCAGTTAATTCTGGGCAGGTAGTTATTTCGACCGCCAACGTTCTACTGCGTGCCGCTCCAACTTCAGTGAACTAACTAAAACAGAAGAAAGACCGTCAATGGGAGCGAGCATGCGAGCCGCTCATTAGTTGATTCATCCTCGCGGCGCGAAGTAGCCGATGCGGGTGTGAGTTTCGTAGGACGGATTTGTAGCTTCAACGCGAACGCGACGAAAACCGCCGTCACGCGTCCGGTTCAGTGGCGTATAGTAGAGCGCATACTGGTGCCGCAGCTCCTCAGACACCTCCGCATAGGTGGCCTCGAGGGCATCGAAGCTTCGCGGCTTGTAGAGGCGTCCGCCAGTGGCCGCGGTTAGTTGTTCCAGAGTTTGTTCACTCTCATCCAACGCGCGCAATCCGGCACGCAAGTCATCAATCTGCAACTTATTAAAACGCTGCGAGGCGTCGGTGCCCCTGGTGAGCTCATCGAGGGCCGCAAGTTTTTCTGCGCGTGAAATTTCGGTGTTGCTGACAACGTAAACCGTTACTTGTGCTTCCAGCAATGCCCTGGCAGCGCTTTCGAGTGTCGTGCCCCGGCCGCTATCGATGCCATCGGTTAACACGATGACCGCGTGTCGCGATCGCGAAGAGTTAAACTGTTCGCGAGCCGCCAGCAATAAAGCGTCGTTAAAACGCGTAAACATTCCCGGGACGATTCTGGTCAAAGCGCGCTGCAATTGGAAGCGGCTTTTAGTCCAGTCCTGGAGCAACTGAACTGAATCGTCAAACTTGATCAGGCTGATCCGGTCGTCCGGTCCGAGGCGTTCGGCAAAACCCTCAGCGGCGCGACGAAAGTCATCCAGGTTGCGGGCCGCGGAAGACGAGGCATCGACCATTAGGATCGCATCAACCGGCACTTGTCTCAGCGCCAGATCACGCAGCGGTTGCTCGCGGTTGTCTTCGAAGACGTGAAAGTCGTCACGAGTTAGCGCCGCTACCAAGCGTCCATTCGAATCACGAACAATAACAGGCAACATCACCTCAGTTGTTTCGACAGAGATTACGTCACCGGGACTGATTTGCTGTTCGACTTTTGGTGAGGGACGCAGTGGTGGAGGCGGAGGTTCGCCTAGTCGATCAAGCCATGAAGGCGTGGGTGATGGTGAAGGTGAAGCCGCCGAATTCTTGCGTTGCGCTGAACGGCCAAGAGATTTCTTGCGCGAATTAGTTTGTGCGCCGGCATGCGAGCGGTTCTGAGCGTACGCCAGCAGCAGTCCAATAGCGACTAACAAACAGAGCAACGCTCTGGCGACTGGAGATTGTTTATTGCCGAGGGGTCCCATTGGAAGCGGGCGCGGTTTTTGAATCGCTGATGTCACCTGTTGCTGCTCTCATTGCCGACAGGATTTTCTCACTAACGCGGTGCTTGCGTAGTTCCGCAAGCTTGTTCGGGGAGAGATCAAACTCAACTGGCGACTGTTCAATGCGCCTGATGATGGTACCCTCGGAAAATCCGGCTTCAATCAGTTCCACTATCGAGTCGTTGTTGAGGTTGGCGACCTTTTCCAGTTTAGGAGGAGCGCCTGCTTCAAGAGGTGGGCGGAGAATGCGCACGGTTGCACTACCGGTAGTTACAGTATCTCCGGATGCGGAAGAGTTGCCGCCACGACTCCGCGTGCTTCCGCGCGACCCTCCGCTTGATCCGAATATGTCGGCGCTGTTGCCCGAAGCAGAGCGATTTTTGGAAGGATCGCCTTGCTTGTCAAATTTCAAATTTTCGTTGCCCGGATTGAAAAAAGCGTCGTCATTCCAGGCAGCGTCGAAATCCATCCCTTGCTGACGCGCAAGCATGGCCAAAATAATTCGCTCACTAACGCCGGTTCGTTTCAGCCCAATCATACGCTCGGTTGACAGATCAAACTGGGTAGCGCGCGAGCCAATGATTGCGACAATAGTTTTTTCTTTGAAGTTCGCCTTAATGAGCTTAACGATGGCATCGTTAGTGAGCGGAGGGTCGGCGACTGTTTGCGCAGGCGCATTGGCCCAGCACAGACCCAGACAAACAAAGATGAGGAGAGCTCGACTAAGAATAAAAACTCTCATGGCGTTTCCTTTGCCAGGGCAGGTTGCGCGACGCGCGCTGCCGGCGCTTTGTGCGCGTCCTTTTGCGAACTGCCACTCTTTTTGTACCGCTGCCCGATGCGCTTCACGTAATTCTGCGTCTCCTGAAAGGGTGGCACCTTGTTACCGTAATTAATGACGCGTCCTTCCCCCGCATTATAGCTCGCCAGCGCAAGATCCACCCGCCCATTGAACATCGTCAACAATTCTCTCAAGTATTGTGTGCCGCCGCGAACGTTTTCCGCCAGATCAAAAGAATTTCGTACGGCGAAGCGCCGAGCCGTTCCTGGCATCAACTGCATCAAACCGCGCGCGCCTTTGGGGCCCAATTTTTTGGACCTTTGGTTGAGCGTTGGGTTGATGGGTATTCTATCTGGTTGAGCGGGGCTTGGGGCGGCATAGATTCGTAATCCCTTACGCAACGCAGTCTGACTCATTGGAAGAATTGTCATCTTTTGTTGGGAGCGGCGTAAGTGAACTCCTTTTGTTGTGGGTGGATTAGAGGTTCCAAAAGAACCTCAGGGTTTTGAGTCCTGGGTGATACTCAAAACATTTATTCGTCGGTGAATTCCAGATCTGGCCTCCATCGCGGTGCGGTGATAGCTTGCTCAGCAAATCACCCAAGGACGAGTCATCTACACTAGCGATCGGTTGCCCTTAAGCTTTGTGTCGGTTAGCGAGGGGGACAAACTAGCGTCGCACCAGATAAAGCGAAAACTTCTTGCCTAATACATTTGGGGTCACACGTAGATGGTTATGGCATGAGAGCAATCAAATATGAGGCCAATAAGGAGAGTTGGGAAAACACCCGATGTTGTGGCAATTTGGAAATATTCATGACACTTTATCGACACCACGTAACCGCGGCGTCCAACACTCAGAATACCATTCCAAGCTTTGGACGGATGCAGCCGAAATCTAACTGGGCGACACCACACGCCGAGCGGCAACCGAGAATCACTTTATTGCTACCGCTGGGTACACGGCAGGTAGCTATTGATAACCCCCCATCGCTGCCGAAGGTGGACCAGAAAGCGGGCGTCGCCAATCGTGATGGAGCCAAGATCCTTTGAAGATTCTCGGATGAGGACGGCAAGGAATGGGGTGCCGTGGCCGAAGTGGAACCTACCGAACAGACGAAAAACAGTCTCACCGCGCATCATGTTCGCTCGATCGGAGTAGCCTCCAAATAAGAGCCAGCCGAAACTGTTTTCCCGCAGGTTGTTCGCACGCTGTCTATCTCGTATTCTCTGCGCAATTCTGCGAATACGAGATAGGT
Organism: Blastocatellia bacterium; assembly: GCA_013697915.1. Taxonomy (GTDB): domain Bacteria; phylum Acidobacteriota; class Blastocatellia; order Pyrinomonadales; family Pyrinomonadaceae; genus PSRF01. The sequence continues at coordinate 26,748 of JACCVY010000208.1, forward strand.
AGGCGAACGATGCCCCTCGAGATTGAAAAAAAGTACCGGCTTACCGCGAAACAACGCGACGAAGTGCGCGCGCGCTTGCCGGAGATTGGCGCCCGACGTGAAGGCGAAGAGTTTGAAGTGAACACGCTTTACACCGGCGACGCAGTCGAACTTAATCAGGCGGTATTGCGATTGCGGCGGATCGATG
>JACCVY010000043.1 GCA_013697915.1 Blastocatellia bacterium
CGATTGTTCCGAACCGCGCTTCGGGCTACGAATGGGTGGGCGACAAATTTGAGAACCGCCCGGTTTTATTGCCGACTATTGGTTTTTCAGCCGGAACTATCGTTTCGACAGTTGAGGATTTAGCGAAATGGGATGCCGCGCTTTACACAGAAAAACTGCTGAAAAAATCAACGCTTGAACAGATGTGGATGCCCGCCAAAACCAATGAAGGAGCGTTACCGTCATTTAACTACGGCTTCGGCTGGTTCATAGATAATTATCACGGTCGTCGCCTGGTTCAGCACACGGGCGGGACGCCCGGCTTTTCGTCGGTCATCTACCGATTTATGGACGACAAATTGACCGTCATTATTCTGAGTAATCACGCCGACAAATTACTTGACCAGTTTGCCGTTGATATTGCCGGAATTTACGTTCCGGCTCTGAAAAGACCAGAAGGCAAAACAGACCCCGACCCGAAGACCACGCTCAGGCTGAAGGAAGTAATATCCAATCTGCTAAACGGCAAACACGACGCAGATTTATTTACGCTCCCGATGCGCGTCTTTCTCAAGACATCCACCGGGAAAGGATTTTGGCAATGGATTGCCTATCAAGGCGTGTTGACTTCTTTTGCTTTTTCAGACCGCGAAGATGCGGGCGATAGGTACCTTTTACGTTACAGGGTGGGTTTAGGCGGCAATCCCTATTGGATTTCCTTCAAGGTAATGAAGGACGGCAAGATAGCTCAAATCTACAATTCTTGATTGGTGATAAATTTAGAGGCAAGCGTTATCTCGATGGGAATACGCCGTCTAACATATCGCTGGAGGGGACGGCGAATAGCGCGGCTTTCATGCGCGAGACTTGCCTGTTAATCAGGTGGTGTGCGCCGCCCCTCAGCTCAACCGTTATGCCTTTGGCTGTCGAGCGATTTGGTACATGCAATAACCATTGAACAGTTCCAAGAAAGGAAAACACCTTGATGAAAATGACCGTTTCCCTAGTCGCAGTGTTCCTGTTAAGTCTGCCAAGTTTCGCCATTGCTCAAAATTCAAGCAAAGAGAAACAAGTGCGCCAAGCGGTGCAATCCTTCTATGATGCTTTCAATTCACATGGGTTCGAGGGTGCGGCGCAATATACCACTGAAGACTGGAACCACATTAATCCGTTGGGCGGGCGGGCTGGGGGACGCGATGCTGTACTCAAGGAACTGAAGGAGGTGCACGCTACCTTTCTCAAAGGTGTCACCGACACCATCGACGTTATGGATGTTCGCTTTGCCTCTCTCGATGTGGCAGTTGTGACTGTGACAAGCCGGATGAGCACATACATTATGCCCGACGGGGTTAAGCACGAGAATGAGCGACATATCCGAACCTTCATCGTCGTGAAGCGGAGCGGTCACTGGCTGATCATGCAGGATCAAAACACCAGTGTCGACCCGCGGAATGATCCAACCGCAGCTTCGCGAGGAAGCGCGAGTGAGAATGTCGAAGAGACGATCATGCAGATGGAACGTGATTGGGGAGAGGCGATGACCAAGCGCGACATCGTGGCGCTCGATCGCATCCTTGGTGATGATCACAGCGTGATCACCAAGGATGGGAGCGTCCTTACCAAGGCACAGGAGTTGGCGAACTATAAGTCCGGAGAGTCGTCAAACGAGCTTTCCGACTTTGAGCCGATGAACGTCCGGGTCTTTGGTGACACGGCCGTGGTGACCGGCGGCCACAGGGAGAAGTCCCACAATTTTGGAAAGGATACGAGCGGTCATTATCGGTGGACGGACCTCTTTGTGAAGCGGAACGGGCGCTGGCAAGCGGTGTCATCCCAGCTGACGCGCGTGGAAGAAAGGAAACCGTAGCGCAAGCGCGAGCGCGGATGGTTACATGGTTGATGAAGGCTCGGCGATTGACGCCGTGGCTCGAAGAGCGGCCTAACACGGCGTTGGACCGGAGCGTGGGGAGCGCATTCTTTAACTTGATTGGTTGATTCGACGTTGTTGCTAATCGCCGCGCCGGTCAACTCTGCCGTTGGACAGCGCGGCGCTCTGTATCGGGAGATCGACCTGTAAGTTGGAGTTCGCATCGAGTTGCGGTACTTCTGATCTTCAGAGCTCGTTCTCTAACCAGGGACAGATAATCTGCGTGATGGTCACGATTAGACAATTGCCGACAAGAGCCGTGCGCGATGCCGGTCGGCTACTCGCTCGCGCATTTGCGGCAGATCCCATCATCACCCATTTCCTGGCCGCGCCACTCCGACGACGAGTTGCCTTCCCAGCCTTCTTTCGGGCGATCATCTACGAGCATCTTGACGCTGGATACGTCTATGGCGCGTGGGAGAGAGAGCATTTAATAGGCGTCGCTGTGTGGGCCCGCCTGATGGTGTCGCTCCGAGTGCAGTGGACCGAGTTCATGCGGCGGGAGACCACCTCATGGTGCGGATGCTCTTCCCTCGGCGGGTTCGCGGTCTCTACCACGGCTTTGCTGAAACTGCCTCACTCCATCCGATGGAGCCGCACTGGTACCTCGGCTTCGTTGGTATTGAGCCCCATTATCAAGGCCATGGGCTAGGTGAGAAACTGCTTGCGCCAGTTCTGAAAACAGCTGATGCGGAGAATACTTTGTGTTATCTGGAAACCCCGTTTCCTGCAACGCACAAATTTTACGAACGTCTCGGCTTTGCGCTTGAGATTGAAGCGAAGCCGTTTCGGGGCGCCCCGACGCTTTGGACAATGGTGCGCCGCCCTGAAGTTGTCACCACGACCGGGTTTCAAGAATGAAAGAGGAAGCAACCACTGAGTCGAACCTCGCTCGCGGAGCGATTGGGCTACGCGAGGTACTATTTCAGTCGATCACGGCGATGGCGCCGGCTGGGGCCCTGGCTGTCTCAGTCGCGGTAGGTGCGGCGTATGCTGGCGGCGCTCTCACGTTGGCAGTACTCTTCGCGTTCATTCCGTGTGTGACCGTCGCGATCTCGATAGGTCAACTCGCGAAGCACCTTCCGTCGGCCGGCAGCATCTATACGTATCCCGCACGAGCTCTTCATCCCGCGATCGGTTTCCTGGTGGGTTGGGGCTACGCGCTCGCCGCGGCCACGTGGGGTCCCGCGATTGCGCTCATGACCAGCGTGCAGATTGCCGGTGTGCTGACAGGCGGAGAAGGTACGATGTTCCACGTAATTTGGATAGCAACGTTTGTCGCTGCCGCGTTCCTTGTGCTGCTGCTCGGCTACTTCGGCGTTCAGGCGAGTGCGAAGGCGGGCACGATTCTGGGCGCCGTCGAGATTTGTGTTTTCCTCATTCTTGCTGCGTCTTTGATCGTGGCTGCCGGCCGCTCGAACACCCTGGCGCCATTCGGTCTCAGCCTGGCGACCGTAAAGGGATACGCCGGTATCACCGGAGTCTTCGCCGCCGCCGTGTATACAGTTCAAGCTTTCGTCGGCTTCGAGGCGGCCGCGCCGCTGGCGGAAGAGGCGCGCGATCCGAAACACACCATCACACGCGCGACCCTGTTGGCTTGCGTCGCAATCGGTGCGTTCTACGTCGTCACGACCTACGCGGCCACCGTCATGTTCGGCCCTGCAAATTTTCAAGAGTTCGCGGCCTCGCCGGAACACGGTAGTCCCTGGTTTGCCCTCGCACGTTCGGTCTGGGGTGTGGGGTGGCTGGTCGTGTTTCTGGCGGTACTGAATTCAAATTTTGCAGGTCAAAACGCTTTTTCCAATGCGGCGACTCGAACCTGGTATGCGATGGCCAGGATCCATCTTCTGCCAAGCGCGCTATCGCGCACACATTCACGATGGCGGTCACCGCACATTGCGGTGCTGACGCAGTTTGCATACACACTCGCGCTCGGCGCGATCTTCGGTGGCTTATTCGGGCCGGTGAGCGGCTTCATCCTCCTGGCTACGCTGTGTACGACGATTCCGATCGCAGTCTATATGCTGATTAACGTGTCATGTATGACGTACTACCTTCGATATCGGCGAGAAGAATTCAATTGGCTGGTGCACGGTGTGTTGCCGCTGGTCGGAACGATTTTCCTGGTACCCGTCGTACTCACGGCTCTTGGCCTTGCCGGATCAATGCTTAAATTCGTGACGCCCCTGCCATATCCCATCAGCCTGTGCGGCCCGATTCTTGGTGTGTTGTACTTCCTGGGCGTTATCTATCTCGGCTATTTGTCAGCGCGTCATCCCGAACGGCTTAAAGAGACCACGCGGATTTTCGTGGAATAGATCCTAATGCACGTTAACTATCCGACGATCCGGCAGGGCAACAATGATCGCGTAATCTAAAGCAGCCCGTTGCTCATTGATATCTTCGGATCGCTGTCCAACAAATCGTTGCAGTGAGCCGCGATTGCGTGTCCTTCAATCAGATCTTTATTCTCTCAGATTGTCGCGACGCGCGTGGCCACCTGAACTTAACCGTTAGATGGCTCGCTTGTGATGAAATGCTGTGATATGTACATCGGGCTTTTTGAAGTTTACATCCAGATGAGGCACAAAATATGACTGAGCGCCACCAACCTGCCAATGCGGATGTCCCGCCACCCGTCGCCATGTTGCAGATGATCTCCGGTTTCTGGATTTCACGCGCTGTTTATGTCGCGGCGAAACTCGGCGTCGCTGACCACCTTAGTGATGGGTATAGAACTATCGATGAGCTTGCCGCTGCTACCGGAACTCACGCGCCGTCACTTTATCGAGTGCTGCGCGCGCTCGCTAGCGTAGGTGTCTTCACTGAAGATGGGAAGAGAGGCTTTGCATTGACACCTCTGGCTGAGACTCTGCGAACCGACGTGTCCGGCTCGCTGCGCGCTTTCGCCACCGTGGAATTAGGGGAAGAGCATTATCCGGCATGGGGCGAGTTACTACACAGTGTAAGGACTGGCGAGATAGCCTTTGATCGCGCCTTCGGTATGCCTGTCTGGGAATTCTTTGAACAGAATCCTGAAAACGCGAAAACGTTCAACGATGCGATGACCGGGATGACTCTCGCCGTGAACGACGCGGTTTTATCAAGTTACGACTTCTCTTCTATCGGCAAGATGATTGATGTGGGCGGCGGGCATGGCAGCCTCATCGCTTCAATTCTCAAGGCACATCCAGAGATGAGGGGCATCCTCTTCGACGCGCCGCCCGTTATCGAGGGCGCACGCCGTCGCCTCCAGGATGAAGGAATCGCCGAACGATGTGAAGCAATAGCCGGAGACTTCTTTGAGTCAGTGCCGGGTGGAGGTGATGCCTATATCCTCAAATGGATTATTCACGATTGGGATGAGGAGCGGAGTATTACCATTCTCAAAAATTGTCATCGTGCTATGGCAGAAAACGGCAGGCTCTTGCTCGTCGAAGCCGTTGTCCCACACGGCAGCGAGCCGCACTTCAGCAAATTCATTGACCTCAACATGCTGGTCATGACGGGCGGGCGCGAACGCACGGAAGATGAGTACCGAAAACTGTTCGAGGCATCTGGTTTTAGGCTAACAAGAATTATTCCAACGGAGTCGCCGATGAGCATAATTGAAGGTGAACGTGAATAGTTCGAGAGAAGAGCGTCTCAATGAATGCCGCCATCTAACAAGTGGTTGGACCGGAGCGCCGGCAGCTCGTTCTCTAACTTGATCGTTGGCTTCAAGGTTGTTGCTAATCGCCGCGCCCGGTCAACTCCTATGTGAATGTCCAGATCAAACTTCAAACCTACAAGAGAGACTGACTGCTATACGTGGCCCGACTCAATGGTCGTCGCACTCTCGTGGATGCGGCCCTCCTCGAGTTTAAAGCTCAAATCCAGCTTGAGGGCTGCCTGGCGCGACCACCCGAATTCCAGCGTTGGGTTGCTCATCGACAAACCCCCCTTTCAATACCTCGCGTATCATGCGAAAACTCAGTACAACGGTCGTCCAGGACATCCCCCCAGGCCAGGTGCGAATGTTCTCGTCGTTATAGCCTGCGCATTCTTCGCCTTCGTCTCCATCTCGTGTGGCAGTTCAGGTCCGGCTACTGAACGCCGTACGGCACCGACGCCAGACGATAGCCCCATCGGCCGTGCGTTCACGAGTGGGTCGAGCAATGTACAAGTCGAAGGCGAGGGCAGGGTGACTCGTGTTCTGCCAGACGATCTGAACGGGGGGCGACACCAACGATTCGTCGTTCGTCTTGCATCGGGACAGACACTGCTCGTGGCACACAATATTGACATCGCCCCGCGAATCGACGGACTCAAGGAAGGCGACAGTGTCGGCTTTAAGGGCGAGTATGTGTGGAACAAGGAAGGCGGGGTGATCCATTGGACTCACCATGACCCGGAAGGCCGGCATGTCGCAGGTTGGGTAAAACACAATGGCCAAACGTTTAAGTAACTGGCGGCGCGCAGCGCCCTCCGGCTACGCAACACACCTATCGCATTGAGCGGAGCCCGCACAGTGGGACTTCTTCGGTTATCCTTCAGGCCGTTGTGCGCTGATGCGGGGCGTTATGCATCCAGCGCTCATTACAACGGGAAACCAGGACTGAAGAATATTGATAAGGAGAATCACGTGAACACTCTAAGGAAATCGCAAATTTTAATGTTGGGTAACGGCTGAAAAATAAAGGTACAATCATGCTATCTAACTGACCCGGTCTAACTAGAAAATGCTCATGCAGATGTCTCCTGCTTGAAAACAGGTATTGGAAAAAAGCAGGATGATTTACCCTGTCGGAGACATCTGCGCTTAACTATTAATCGTACTCGCGGGCAATAAAATGCGTCTGCGAGTTTGAGAGTCAGGTGGGTTCCGCAAGCCAAAGGCGCGGGTTGTCGACTAACTTTGTTTCTTCAGCTTGAATGCTGATCGCGCCGCAACAAAGGCCAGCGTTGGAGCAGCTACTGAAAGATGCTGTTCAACGTCACACCTGAAGGGGAGTAATGCTGCCTGTCGTTTCGCAGGGATACTCGCTTCTCAATCATTAATTTAAAAAAGGGGAGAACACATGCCGATCACTGCCTTTAACAGTTTTACCGACGGCCTCGATCCGAATCGCAGGAGCCGCGAACACTTCATTGCCAACATCAACGTGGAGGACGACCGCCTCTGGGTTCCTTATGCGGATGGCGTATGGTTCCAGCCGTGCTGCTTTAATGTCACGTCCGGAGGGTTCAGCGTCGTTGTGAAAGGTCTTCCCGGCGCCAAGCTGGGCACTCACTACCATGTTGGCACTGTTCATGGCTATACGATGCGTGGCCAGTGGCGGTACCTGGAGCATGACTGGACTGCAAAGCCCGGAACGTTTATCTATGAGCCAGCGGGCGAGGCTCACACGTTGGTCATCACCGACGACTCTCCAGAACCAGCGCTGATCCTTTTCATAGTCGAGGGCGGCCTCATCTATCTGGACAACGCGGTGAATGGTAGCTTTGCCGCCTACGAGGATGGATTCACCCTTCTGGAGCTGACTCGGAAGTACTATGGCGAGGCCGGTCTCGATGTGCGCCAGTTGGACCAGCTGGTCCGTTAGTTGAGGCACCCGCTCAGAGCCGTTGTACGGCATGGTTGGTTCGTTTCCGAAAAGGAGCTTAGCCCGTGAAGAAAATCGCCATACATTCCTGCGCGATTTGACCCATCAAGCAAGCAATGGCCTCCCGTGTGGCGGCCCAATTGAGAAAAGAAAATAACGCTCAAGTAGAAGTTGTACGGGGCGGGCTTGGTGAGTTCAGCGTTTATGTTGATGATCGAAAAGTCATTGACACGAATCGCCTTTGGTATCCAACTCCAAGTAAGATCGTGAAAAAGATCCAGGTGCTGCTCGCGGAGTGAGCGTTCAGTGCCGCCCAGCAAATCGTTGGACCGGGGCGCTGGTGGCCTCTGTCTCAACTTGATCGATGAAGCGAAGATTGAATGTAATCGGCGCGCCTAATATGCGTCTATCCAGGATAGTTATGGTAAACATTTCGAATTCGAACCGAACATTTGTATGGTTCTCCCTTATGCTCTTTGCAACTCTCCTGTTCACAAGTTGCGGGCAGCGATACGACAGTTCAAAGAGAACAGACCTGTCTCCGAGTTTGGCGGGCGCTCACGGTACGTTGGTATGCGCTCGCTCCTAGCTGGCCTTTCCGCATACATCGGCCCGCTCTGATCTAATAGACGCCGAAGAACTCGTAGGCCCACTCATGGATGTAAGTGATCGCAAACGTTGGTTCCGAATGGCGGTGCTTTTCAAGGCCGGGAAGGAAGAGTCAACGAGATAGGGACGCGTTAGAAGACTGCGTTTTGATAAAATGTAGTATGCGGCATGACGGTGCCTGAAAGGGCAATCCTCGATTGCTGGCGAAGGTGACTCTATTAATTATGGATGCGGATTTCCAGCAAGTGGTACCTTAGTGCGCAAGCACTCACAACTTAAAGAATATCAACAACAAGGAGAGATACTTCATGTCGATAGCTAGCACACGCGAAGCAATAACCAAGTACCTTAACTCCAAGCATTCGGACGTAAGCATGATGGCTGATGATGTGATCTTTACCCATATGGCGACAGGGGAAGAACACCATGGCCCGCAAGCAGTATTGCAAATGCTCAATTACTTGTATCACGTCGCGTTTGCTGCCGATGCGGTAATCAGAAATACAATCTTTGCCGATGGGCAGGCAGTTCTTGAAGCAGACTTTGTGGGTAAGCACATTGGAGAGTTCGCAGGTATTTCAGCTACGAACAAAGAGGTACGCGTACCATTGTGTGTGGTCTATGATTTCGAAAAGGATCAAATCAAGCGTGGGCGCGTTTATTTTGAAATGCCTGTACTGCTGCAACAGCTCGGAGTCTCACCTGAATAGCTCTACGTACCATGCGGCCAAACAAGCGCTGGCAGCGCTCGTTGGAAGGCTCAAGAAGGCAAATGACAACGCAGCAGATCATTCTTTGGGCTTCCGCGTATCTGATCGAGCTTGTCGCTGTGATCTACTTTACGCGCGCGACAATGCGGCGCGTCCTGGGAGCAGTGGTCGGTGGAGCAGTTGCGGGGTTGCTGGGGCTGGGCGCGATCGCTCTCTGCGAGGCGCTGGGATGGTGGCAGGTATTGTTTGCCTCGACACCATACATCATGACGATCTTCTACCTCGGCCTCACGATCTCGCTCACACCAATCTACCTCGTGACCTGGCGGTTGGCCCGCCGGTTCGGATGGCGCGGCCTGGCTGTGTTCACTGGCATTGTGACGATCATCGGCGCGCCACGGGATTACTTTATTGCTTCGATGTTTCCTAAGTGGATGGTGTTCGCACCGGGAGTTGCTCCCCTGCTCGCGGATGCCCTTACATATGCCGGTATAGTGGCCCTGGGACACATCGCGATGCGGCTTACCGCCGGCCCCGCCGGCGAGGACAGGTTAGCGCGACAGCCCAAAGCCCACCAACAAATCTTTTGACGGATCCCGGAAGCCTTGCACAACAAGTAGTTCGGCCAATCCGCGCAGCGGACGACTGACAATAGCCCAGCAGTTCACTGCAGGGAGAAGTCGAAAAGAAAAGATAGTCCGTGATACGGACGGCTGAAGAGGTGGCTCGTATCAACACGTTCAGTCGTCCGTTTCCCGGACTTAGTTGCGAATGCATTTTGTCCCAGCGATGAATGCTCCAGCTATTGTCATCCGTCCGCTAGCGCGGACTGGACACCAGACCTTCTTTGTGTAAAGCCTATGAGCGCAGTTTTATGAGACCACTGACCAGATGATTGAGAATTGTGGTGGGTGACTCAACTTACAAGTGCGACAGTTGAATTCGTTTTCGCTCCAGGGGAGCGAGATGTTTATAGCCACGAGCGCACGCGTAGAAATCTCGCTCCGTTAGGAGCGAAACCCGGCAGCGGAAGCTTTGCTGAGGCGGGCAAAAACGATTTCGCTATTACGGACCTTCGGAGTAAAGAAAGAACCGCCAGCCTACAAACATCTCGCCCTCCGGGCGAAGCGACAAACAATGTTCTGGTGCGGTTCGAACTTGACTTCGCGTGGGACAATTCGCGGCTATAGATTAAAGCGGCATTAAGCCGCCGCACTCCCAAACTACTCGTTCACTTTCAGCACCGCCAGAAACGCTTCCTGCGGAATCTCGACGCGGCCGACTTTCTTCATGCGCTTTTTGCCTTCCTTCTGTTTCTCGAGCAGTTTGCGCTTGCGTGATATGTCGCCGCCGTAACACTTTGCGATCACGTTTTTGCCCATCGCTTTTACGGTTTCGCGGGCGATTACTTTCGCACCGATGGCCGCCTGGATTGGTACTTCAAAAAGTTGGCGCGGGATAAGCTCCTTCATCTTGGCCGCCAGAGCTCGCCCCTTTGCGGCCGCAGTGTCGCGATGAAGAACTAACGACAGCGCATCGACCGGCTCGCCCGCAACCAGTACATCAAGCTTGACCAGATCGCTTTCCCAATAACCCGCGAGGTGGTAATCGAGCGAAGCGTAACCGCGCGAGGTGGACTTCAAGCGATCATAAAAATCGAGGACAATCTCGTTGAGCGGCAGCTCATAAGTCAGCATCACTCGGTTGGATGTGATGTACTCAAAACCTTTTTGCTGTCCACGCTTTTCTTCCAGCAAGGCCAGGATTCCACCGAGGTGTTCTTCCGGCGTAAGGATCGTCGCCTTAATGGCCGGCTCTTCGATCTTCACGATGCGACCAGGATCCGGCATCTTCGCAGGCGAATCAATTTCCGTCACTTTGCCATCGGTGGTCGTCACTACATAACGAACGCCCGGCGCGGTCGTGATCAGATCGAGATTAAACTCGCGCTCCAAACGTTCCTGCACAATCTCCATGTGCAACAGACCGAGAAAGCCGCAGCGAAACCCAAAACCAAGCGCGGTGGACGACTCGGGTTCGTAAAAGAAAGAGGCGTCATTGAGGCGCAGCTTATCCATCGCGTCGCGTAGCTCTTCATATTGATTGGTGTCGACGGGATAGAGTCCCGCGAAAACCATCGGCTTGATTTCCTGATAACCGGGAAACGGCTCCTTGGTGGGACGGGCTGCTTCGGTAACAGTGTCGCCGATTTGCACGTCGGCGACAGTTTTGATTGAAGCCGTTAGGAATCCAACTTCGCCAACACCCAATTCATCGACCGGCGTTGGTCTCGGGCGATTCACGCCGAGGGTTTCCACCTGGTAATCGCGACCGGCATTGAAAAAACGAATCTTCATTCCGGGGCGAATAGAGCCGTCGATAACGCGAAACAAAACGATCACGCCGCGATAAGAGTCGTACCAGGAATCGAAAATCAGCGCCTTTAAGGGGGCATTCGCATCGCCTTTTGGCGGCGGCACTTCGCGCACAATTGCTTCCAAAACTTCGGCGACACCCTGGCCTGTTTTCGCGCTGGTAAGGATCGCGTTGTGAGTTTCCAGCCCAATGAAGTGCTCGATCTGTTCAATTGCTTTTTCCGGTTCAGCGCCCGGCAGGTCGATCTTGTTGATGACCGGAATCAGCTCGAGATTGTTCTCGATCGCGAGGTAAGTGTTCGCCAGCGTCTGCGCTTCAACTCCCTGCGACGCGTCGACAATTAACAATGCTCCTTCACAGGCAGAGAGTGAACGCGAAACTTCATAAGAGAAATCTACGTGGCCCGGCGTGTCGATCAGATTCAGAATGTAAGACTGGCCATCCTGCGCTTTGTAGTCGAGCCTGACGGCGTGCGCTTTGATTGTAATGCCGCGCTCGCGTTCGAGGTCCATGTCGTCGAGTATCTGCGCCGACATGTCGCGGCCGGTCACCGCGCCCGTCAACTCCAGCAGACGATCTGCCAGCGTCGATTTGCCGTGATCGATGTGGGCGATGATTGAGAAGTTGCGGATGCGCGCAGGGTCCATTTGGAAGACGTCAGTAGTTAGTTGTCAGTTGCTAGTAGTAATAGCGAGCAGTATTGGCCGATGAGAGCGGGACAAACCCGGCAAACTACGAACAACTGACCACTGACTACTGACAACGTCGTTAGTCGTTCATATGTTCGTCGACATAGGCACGCGCTTTTTCGACGGCGTTCACGGATTGGATGAAGCGGTAGTTTTTCGTAGCCCAGTCCATGTGGCCCTTCACGAATGGCGCATAGTCGTCCGAGACCGTATTGTCCGCAGTCAAAAATCCGAGCTTGTGCAAAACTTTTTGGATTAGCTCGTTGTCCCTGGTCATGCCAGCGGCCTGAAAGAGTTTGTGCTTATCATCATCCGAGAGCGATGAAGTCGAGGAATTGCTGTTTGTATTCTCATTCAGGTTTGAGTTGGAATTCGAATTAGAATTTGTGTTCGAATTGAGATTCTCATTGCGGTTGGTACTGCTGCCGGGCATCGTAATGTACCCGGTCGAAAACAGAATTACGCAGACAACCACAATGGCGATCAATCCCAGGCATCCCGCGCCTCCACAGCCGATGGCAATCTTTTGGTTTCTATCCATGTTTACCTCGTTTTTGTTTAGGGGCTATCTCCGTTTGCGGAGAGAAAAAACTAAATCTGCAATCCCGCCGACCTGTCTATTCCAGTTTTTACCGACGCGTTTGCATCCACTCAATGCAGGACTGGAGATGATAGCGCATGTTTGCCGCGCTGTCGTGACGCAGGTCGCCGTGGCCGGGGAGCACCCACTCGAAACCATAGTTCGCCAGCTTTGCCATCGAGCGTGTTTGCTCGCTCCAGGAGTACCAGGCAACACTCGGAAACGCGGTCAATGTCCTGCGCGTGGGCGACCATGCGAGATGATCGCCGGTGAACAGGAATTTCTGTTTGTAGAGGAAGACAACGTGCCCGCGCGTGTGACCCGGTGTTGGGATGACGACGATCTCGCTGTCGAGCGAAACTTCCGCCTCGCCTTCGATGACTTTCTCAACACCAAGCCGGCGCGCGCCGTCGTCTGCATGCATCACGCGTTCACAACCAAACTTCTTGCGGAACAGAGCGTGATCGGCAACGTCGTCGCGATGCGTCAGCAACATCTGGCTGACGCCGCCCATTGCCTCGATACGCTTCACAAGCTGCGTGGCAAAGCGCGGTGAGTCGATCAGAACATTTCCACCTTCGTTTGCGGGACGCACGATCAAATAACTCCAGCCGCCAAAACTGGCTTCGGAAGTGAAACCACAAAAATAAGTGTTTTCCGCAATGAGCATCGGAAAAGCATCGATGCCAATGTGCGCGTCGTGCTTTTCCGTCTTGCCAATCGAGCCAGTCGGACAAGCCACCAGAGCCATTAGCGACAGGCGCGTCTCAGCTTCCGTCTCAGGCTGATGATAGACAC